>NZ_JBNNWS010000024.1:0-57635 GCF_050281185.1 Heyndrickxia sp. NPDC080065
GGAACAATCCCTTAACTAAATACAAGTCTGGTAACTATGGCGAGAAGGTCACACCCGTTCCCATCCCGAACACGGAAGTTAAGCTTCTCAGCGCCAATGGTAGTTGGGGGCTCTCCCCCTGCAAGAGTAGGACGTTGCCAGGCATGCTAAAGTACAGAGTGTTCACTCTGTGCTTTTTTGTTGTCTAGATTCAGTGTTTTCACTTTTCGTATTGTAAACAAACACGTGGTGAAAATAAAAGACATAAAATTATGAGGACTATTCTACTCGTTATAAAGTTGATTTTTACTGACTTGCTGATTATTTTATTTATTCTTGGCAAAACTATTTTAGTAGACATTCTAAAGGCAGATTTTCCTTAAACATTTGCTTGTCGGAGCTAACCAAGGCGCTTGCGCTTTTCTAATACTTTCATGTATAATTAATGTCAAATATAGTCAAAGTCAAGTTGGAGAAGGAGGTGGGCTTGATGAGAAACATATCAGATATCATTGAAAATTATCTTAAGCAAGTTTTAGAGATGAATGGCAGTGAAATAGTAGAAATAAAAAGAAGTGAAATAGCTGATAAGTTTCAATGCGTACCCTCTCAAATTAACTATGTAATTAATACAAGGTTTACTATTGAAAGAGGATATTTAGTTGAAAGTAAAAGAGGTGGTGGGGGCTATATTCGAATAATTAGAGTTCGACCCCATGACCAGGCACATTTAATTGATCATTTATTACGATTAATAAAGACCCGTATATCCCAATCCAATGCAGAAGATGTAATTATACGTTTAGTAGAAGAAGAAGTGATCTCTGAAAGGGAAGCAAAAATTATGTTAAGTGTAATGGATCGTTCAGTTTTATACATTGATCTTCCTGAAAGAGATCAATTAAGATCTCGAATGTTAAGTGCGATGTTGATGTCGATTAAATATAAATAGAGATAGAGGTGAATGTAATGATCTGTCAGGAGTGTAATGAAAGGCCGGCAACCCTACATTTCACCAAAATCATTAATGGAGAGAAGACAGAATTCCATTATTGTGACAATTGTGCGCAAGAAAAAGGTGAAATGTTTATGTTTGAGGGTGAACCAGGATTCTCTATAAATAATTTAATTGCGGGATTATTGAATTTTGATCCAGTTTTCCAGCAAGCAAAACAAGAGACCATGCCAAAGAATGAGATATTGCAATGTCCTCATTGTAAGATGACGTTTAAACAATTTGTAAATATTGGTCGCTTTGGTTGTGCAAATTGCTATGAAACTTTTAATAATCATTTACAACCAATTATT
This sequence comes from Heyndrickxia sp. NPDC080065, assembly GCF_050281185.1. NCBI lineage: Bacteria > Bacillati > Bacillota > Bacilli > Caryophanales > Bacillaceae > Heyndrickxia > Heyndrickxia sp. NPDC080065. The sequence continues at coordinate 1,288 of NZ_JBNNWS010000024.1, forward strand.
AAAAGACTTCATAGTGGAAATATTGAACATCACGGAAAGCTTCCTAAAAGAATAGGCGGAACGGTCCATATAAAAAGACAAATAAAACAACTAAAATTGGATTTACAACAAGCAATAAGTAATGAAGAATTTGAAAAGGCTGCTGAAATACGTGATCAGGTTCGTGCTTTGGAGGGTTCGCTTCTTGACGAAGGGGGAAAAACTTCATGAGTTTAGAAAAGTTTATAAGCCAGGCAGTTAGTTCATGGATGAATCAAGAAGGACCATATTCAGATATTGTTTTAAGTACAAGAATCCGTTTAGCAAGAAATTTTAAACAATATAAATTTCCTACCTTGTTTAATAATGAAGAAGCTAAGGAAATAATTTCTAAAGTAGAGTCTGTATTGCAATCCAGTAATATTCAAGATGGTGGTAAGATTGAATTACTTTTAATGGACGATTTACAAAATTTACAAAAGAGAGTTTTAGTAGAGAAACATCTAATAAGTCCAAATTTAGCAGATGATTCATCACATGGTGCGGTTATATTATCAGGTGAAGAAGATAGTAGCATTATGATAAATGAAGAAGATCATATTCGTATCCAATGTCTGTTTCCTGGTTTACAACTAGCAGAAGCACTTGAAAAGGCAAGTAGCATAGATGACATATTGGAAGAACACATTGACTATGCTTTTAACGAGAAACTTGGTTACTTAACTAGCTGTCCCACAAATGTAGGTACAGGGCTAAGAGCCTCAGTTATGGTTCATTTACCAGGTCTCATATTAACACAGCAAATGAATCGAATTATACCCGCTATTAACCAATTAGGTCTTGTAGTAAGAGGTATTTATGGTGAAGGCAGCGAAGCTTTAGGGAATATATTTCAAATATCAAATCAAATCACATTAGGGAAAACAGAAAAAGATATAGTAGAGGATTTGATAAGTGTCGTCCATCAAATAATTGCACAAGAAAGGTCTGCAAGAGAAGCATTGATTAAAACCTCAAACATACAATTAGAAGATAGAGTACATCGCTCTTATGGTGTATTGGCTAATAGTCGAATCATTGAAACGAAAGAGGCAGCACAGTGCCTATCTGATGTCCGTTTAGGAATTGATATAGGATATATAAAAAATGTATCAAAAAATATACTAAATGAATTAATGATATTAACTCAACCAGGTTTTTTACAACTATTTGCAGGTGGGCCTCTTCGCCCACATGAAAGAGATATTCGTAGAGCAACATTAATTCGCGAGCGTTTAAAGCTTGAAGAAATAAATAATGGTTAGGAGGAGATCGTAATGATGTTTGGACGATTTACTGAAAGAGCACAAAAAGTTTTAGCGCTATCCCAAGAAGAAGCAATTCGATTAAAACATAATAATATTGGTACAGAACATATTCTTCTTGGATTAGTCCAAGAAGGAGAAGGAATCGCCGCTAAAGCACTGTATGGGCTTGGTTTAAGCCCAGAAAAAATACAAATTGAAGTGGAAAATTTAATAGGTAAAGGTAAGGATTCCGGACAAACCATTCATTATACACCCCGTGCAAAAAAAGTTATTGAGCTTTCTATGGATGAAGCTAGAAAATTAGGTCATTCATATGTTGGTACAGAGCATATCTTATTAGGTCTAATTCGTGAAGGAGAAGGGGTTGCAGCAAGAGTCTTAAATAACCTAGGTGTTAGCTTAAATAAAGCAAGACAGCAGGTTCTTCAATTGCTTGGAAGTAATGAGACTGGGGGACATCAAGGAGGTAATACCTCAAATGCGAATACTCCTACTTTAGACAGTCTTGCACGTGATCTAACAGCTATTGCAAGAGAGGATACGTTAGATCCTGTTATTGGACGTAGTAAGGAAATTCAACGGGTCATTGAAGTATTAAGTCGTCGTACAAAAAATAATCCTGTTCTTATTGGTGAACCTGGGGTAGGGAAAACAGCAATCGCAGAAGGCCTTGCTCAACAAATTGTAAATAATGAAGTACCAGAGACTCTTCGTGATAAAAGAGTGATGACTTTAGATATGGGAACAGTTGTAGCAGGAACAAAATACCGTGGAGAATTCGAGGATCGCTTAAAGAAAGTGATGGACGAAATTCGACAAGCGGGGAATATTATTTTATTTATAGATGAACTTCATACACTCATTGGTGCAGGTGGTGCGGAAGGAGCTATTGATGCTTCGAATATATTAAAACCATCATTAGCAAGAGGCGAGCTGCAATGTATAGGTGCAACTACACTAGATGAGTATCGAAAATATATTGAAAAGGATGCAGCTTTAGAACGCAGATTTCAGCCTATTCAAGTAGATGAGCCTTCCACTGATGAATCAATTCAAATTTTGAAGGGTTTGAGAGACCGATATGAGGCACATCATCGTGTTTCAATTTCTGATGAAGCGATAGAAGCTGCAGTAAAACTATCAGACCGATATATTTCAGATCGATTTTTACCAGACAAAGCAATTGATTTAATTGACGAAGCAGGTTCTAAAGTACGATTACGCTCTTATACAACTCCGCCAAATTTAAAGGAATTAGAGTTGAATTTAGAGGAAATTAGAAAAGAGAAAGACGCTGCGGTACAAAGTCAAGAATTTGAAAAGGCTGCATCGCTCCGTGATTCAGAACAACGACTTCGTGAAAAACTAGAAGAAACGAAAAAGTCATGGAAGGAAAAGCAAGGACAAGAGAATAGTGAAGTGACAGTTGAAGATATTGCTTCAGTAGTTTCCAATTGGACTGGAGTCCCGGTTTCAAGACTTGCACAGACCGAAACAGAAAAATTATTAAATCTTGAAGAAATCTTGCATTCACGTGTTATTGGTCAAGAAGAGGCTGTTAAAGCTGTTTCAAAGGCTGTCAGACGTGCAAGAGCAGGTTTAAAGGATCCAAAACGTCCTATAGGGTCTTTTGTATTCCTAGGACCAACGGGAGTTGGAAAGACTGAGCTTGCTAGAGCATTAGCAGAGGCAATGTTTGGTGACGAAGATGCAATGATTCGGATTGATATGTCTGAATATATGGAGAAACATTCTACTTCTAGACTTGTTGGCTCCCCTCCAGGATACGTAGGTTTTGAAGAAGGCGGGCAATTAACAGAAAAAGTTCGCCGTAAGCCGTATTCGGTAATTTTATTAGATGAAATCGAAAAAGCACACCCAGATGTCTTTAATATTCTATTACAAGTATTAGAAGATGGTCGTCTAACTGATTCTAAAGGACGTACGGTTGATTTTAGAAATACAGTGCTAATTATGACATCTAATGTTGGCGCAGAATCCTTAAAACGAAACAAATATGTTGGCTTCAATATTCAAGATGGAAATCAAGATTATAAAGATATGAAAAGTAAAGTAATGGAGGAGCTTAAAAAAGCCTTCCGACCTGAATTTTTAAACCGAATTGATGAAATTATTGTTTTCCATGCACTAGAAAAAGAGCATTTAAAACATATTGTTTCACTCTTATCCGAACAATTAGTAAAACGATTAAAAGAGAAAAATATTGACTTAGAGCTTACAGAAGCAGCAAAAGAAAAAATTACAGAAGAAGGCTATGACCCAGAATACGGTGCAAGACCGTTAAGAAGAGCGATTCAAAAACATATTGAAGATCGTTTATCAGAAGAATTACTAAAGGGCGTAATTTTAGAAGGGCAAACGGTTGTTATAGATGTTATTGATGGGGAATTTACAGTGAGACCATCAGAGGTTACAGAGTCAATTTTATGATAAGTAAAAGTACATGCAAATTGTCAATAAAGGGCAAGTTCCATTTATGGTATTGGAACTTGCCAAGAAAATGAAACTATATACATGATTCAAACGTCTATATAAAGTAATCATTTATGGGGAAAACATAAATAGACTTAGATGTTTTTTTTATAAAGTTTCCACATTGACATAATTGGCATGTACTTTTTTAAAAGGTAAGAATGTATAAAATCTACTAAGGATATTAGTCATGAAAAGTGTCTGCTGTGTCTAGCTCCAGCGCCTATCGGCTAGCGGATTTCTTATTAAGTTTTTATAAGACTAATGAAAAAGTAATTACTATGTCAGAAAAGCATAGATATATAGAGAGGAAGTAAAAAATGGCAAAAAGAACGACGAAATTTATTTGCCAGTCATGTGGGTATGAATCTGCAAAATGGATGGGTAGATGTCCGGGGTGTAGTGAATGGAATAAAATGGTCGAAGAAGTTGAAATTACAGGAAAACCTCGAAAAGGTGCATTTTTACATACCCCTGTTGGGGAGGTAGTTAAGGCAACTCCGATAACTACAATTGTTTCAGAGCAGGAAGAAAGAGTTTTAACAGAATTAAAAGAATTAAATAGAGTGTTAGGTGGAGGAGTAGTTCCCGGCTCTCTTATTTTAATTGGCGGTGATCCTGGAATTGGGAAATCCACCTTACTTCTTCAAGTCTCTTCTCAATTATCTAAAAATGATCAAAAGGTTCTATATATATCAGGTGAGGAGTCAGTTAAGCAAACGAAACTAAGAGCTGATCGTCTTCAAATCGCATCTGATCAACTATATGTTTTTTCTGAAACCAACCTTGAGGCTATCCACCAAACTATACAAGAGATCACTCCACATTTTGTTGTTATTGATTCAATTCAAACGATCTTTCATCCAGAGATTACATCTGCACCAGGCAGTGTTTCACAGGTTAGAGAATGTACAGCTGAGTTAATGAGAATTGCAAAAACAAAAGGAATCGCAATCTTTATTGTTGGGCATGTTACGAAAGAAGGATCTATTGCAGGACCAAGGCTATTAGAGCATATGGTAGATTCAGTGCTTTATTTTGAAGGTGAACGTCACCACTCCTATCGTATTTTGAGAGCGGTCAAAAATCGATTTGGCTCTACTAATGAAATGGCAATTTTTGAAATGAAGGAACTTGGGCTTACTGAAGTAAATAACCCCTCAGAAATATTTTTGGAAGAGCGTTCAAAAGGTGCATCAGGATCTACAGTTGTTGCCTCAATGGAGGGAACACGTCCTGTTTTAGTTGAAATACAAGCACTTATTTCTCCTTCTATATATGGAATGCCAAGAAGAATGGGTACAGGTATTGACCATAATCGAGTGACATTACTGATGGCTGTATTAGAAAAAAGGGTAGGGTTATTATTACAAAATCACGATGCTTATTTAAAAGTAGCCGGAGGAATAAAGCTGGATGAACCAGCTATTGATTTAGCTGTTATCATTAGTATTGCATCTAGTTTTCGAGATCAACCGACAAGAGCGGATGACTGTATTATTGGAGAGGTAGGTTTAACAGGCGAAGTTAGACGTGTTTCTCGTATTGAACAACGTGTTCAGGAAGCTGCAAAACTTGGCTTCAATAGGGTGATCATTCCGAGTAATAATCTTGGAGGCTGGTCCATTCCTCATGGCACCCAAGTAATTGGCGTTTCAACTGTTCAAGAAGCTTTACAGCATGCACTAGGAGGTTGAGTGGATGGATGAAAAAAAGCCCCAACAAAAGTCCATGTCAGAAATATTACAGTTAATTGCGCCTGGCACACCAATACGTGAAGGTATTGATAATGTTTTACGTGCTAATACAGGTGGATTGATCGTTCTCGGGTTCAATGACCGAGTAAAATCGATCGTTGATGGGGGTTTTACAATCAATTGTCAATTTAGTCCAAGCTATTTATATGAACTAGCTAAAATGGATGGGGCAATCATCTTAAATGAGACGGGAAATAAAATATTGATTGCAAATGCTCAGCTCATTCCTGATCCGTCTATTTCTTCCTCAGAAACTGGAATGCGTCACCGAACGGCAGAAAGGGTAGCGAAGCAAACAAAATCTCTTGTTATCGCGATTTCACAAAGACGAAATGTAATTACTTTATATCAAGGTAGCTTTCGATATGCTTTAAAAGATATAGGTGTTATCTTAACAAAAGCTAATCAAGCGATTCAAACTCTAGAAAAGTATAAGGTTGTTTTAGATCAAAGCATCGCTAACTTGTCTGTACTAGAATTTGAAGAACTTGTAACATATAGTGATTTGCTGCAGGTGCTGCATCGGGTTGAAATGGTCATTAGAATAAAAAAAGAGCTAATAACCTATTTAAATGAGCTGGGTACAGAAGGAAGACTTGTTCGCTTACAAATGAAAGAATTACTAACTGATATTGAAGAAGAATCAGTTTTAATTATTCGTGACTATGCTAACGAAGGGCAGACAAAACCATTGGAAATGCTTTCACGCTTCCAGGATCTCGTTAGTTCGGATGTTTTAGATGACAATGTCATTATGAAATTATTGGGCTATAACAACTATATACATCCAGATGATTATGTTTGTCCAAGAGGATATAGGGTTCTAAATAAAATTCCAAGACTGCCTCTATCAATTTTGGAAAATTTGATTGTTCGATTTAAAGTATTACCTAATGTATTAAAAGCAACAGTAGATGAGCTTGATGAAGTTGATGGTATTGGAGAGGTAAGGGCTAGGAAAATTAAAGAAGGGTTAAAATTGATTAAAGAACAAACATTTGCTGACCGTCAGCTGTAAAGGCTTCCTTTCGTAAAGAAATTCTATTTAAAAAATATCCTATCCTTTTTAAAATAACATTGTTTTAGAAAAGTCCTATTGTAAAAACCATAAGGAGAAATTTCATATGTGCATAAACCTTTTTCAATATAACAAAAGTGTTTCTATAACATTACATTATAAAAATATTCATGAATTCGACGTTTTAAAGTTTAGAATTTGTTTATAATGATTAAAGGAGGTGAAGAGATGTTAAAGAAAATTGTTCAAGCATGTTTTTTAATTATAGGTGGGACACTTGGTATTTTTTTGCTCCCTGAACTATTAAAGCTTTTAAATCTATCTCATCATGTTATTATTAATAATCCGTATGTTACAGCCATTCTAGGTGCTATTATTTTTTATTTTATTTCTTTTTGGGCTGTAGATTATGTTGTTGGTTTTGTAAAATGGTTTGAGGACTCAATTGTTAAAGCACCAATTACTGAAATATTATCTGGAAGTCTTGGTCTTATTTTTGGGTTGTTAGCAGCGTATTTATTAGGGATTCCATTCAATAAAATGGAGATTCCTATTCTTAATACTGTGATTCCTATTCTTTTAACCATGCTTCTTGGATATGTAGGATTCCAAGTTGGATTTAAAAAACGGGAAGAGCTTATGAGTTTATTTACTATATCTGCACGTAATAAAAAGAAGAATTCTATAGAATCGGAAGAGGAAGTTAATCAATCAAAATCGTTGAAACTTTTGGATACAAGTGTCATTATTGATGGTAGAATTGCGGATATTTGTCAAACTGGATTTTTAGATGGAATCATCGTTATTCCACAGTTTGTTTTAGAGGAGCTGCAGCATATTGCAGATTCATCAGATGCCCTTAAACGAAATAGAGGCAGAAGAGGATTGGATATTCTTAAGCGAATTCAAAAGGAACTTCCAATCGAAGTTCAAATCTATGAAGGTGACTTTGATGACATCCAAGAGGTAGATAGCAAATTAATAAAACTTGCAAAGCTGACGAACGGGATCGTTGTAACGAATGATTTTAATCTTAACAAGGTCTGTGAACTTCAAAGTGTACAAGTTTTAAATATTAATGATTTAGCGAATGCAGTGAAGCCTGTTGTCCTTCCGGGTGAAGAGTTAAATGTCCAATTAATTAAAGATGGTAAAGAATCTCATCAAGGTATAGCTTATTTGGACGATGGTACCATGATTGTAGTCGAAGAAGGAAGAAACTATATAGGCAAACGAATTGATGTATTAGTGACGAGCGTGTTGCAAACATCCGCAGGAAGAATGATATTTGCTAAGCCTAAGCTTTTAGAAAAAGCATTATAATAGTCATTATAGGAGTATAATATATGGATTATCAGGTGATTATTCCTGCAGCAGGACAAGGAAAAAGAATGGGAGCGGGGAAAAACAAATTATTACTAGAATTACAGGAACAACCGATCATTCTTCATACGATCAATGTTTTTCTTCATGATAATTACTGCAAAGGAATTATTCTAGTGATTCAACCTGATGATGAGCCAATATTTAAAGTACTGCTGAAAAATTGTCCCATGAAAGAGAAAATCAAAATCGTGTATGGAGGTATTGAAAGACAATATAGTGTTTATAACGGCCTTCTTGCTGTTGAAAATACAGAAATTGTACTTGTACATGATGGTGCTAGACCTTTTATTAAATTAAGTACCATTCACCAATTAGTGAATGCTGCATTTGAAAAGGGAGCGGCAATTGCTGCTGTTCCCGTAAAAGATACGATAAAAAAGGTCAATAATTTTCAGGTAATGGAGACAATAGAGCGTACAAGCTTGTGGCAGGTTCAAACTCCACAAGCTTTTCGCTTTTCAATTCTTTTTAATGCTCATCAACAAGCAAATAAAGAAAAGTTTCTAGGAACAGATGAAGCTTCTCTTGTCGAGCGACTAGAATATCCCGTTCACATTGTAACTGGAGATTATGACAATATAAAGTTAACAACTCCAGAGGATCTTTATTTTGCAGAAGCCATCCTAAAAAAAAGATCAGTAAGGAAATAATGTTAAAAAAGGAGAATATCAGAAGATGTTTCGAATTGGTCAAGGCTATGATGTACATCAGCTTATTGAAGGGAGACCTCTCATTATTGGAGGAGTAACAATTCCTTATGAGAAAGGCTTACTAGGTCATTCTGATGCGGATGTTTTATTACATACTGTTGCAGATGCTTGTTTAGGTGCCATTGGTGAAGGGGATATAGGAAGGCACTTTCCTGATACAGATCCTACATTTAAGGATGCAGATTCTGCTGTTCTTCTCGAGCATGTGTGGAAGTTAGTTAAACAAAAGGGATACCGTTTAGGTAATATTGACTGTACGATTATTGCACAAAAACCGAAAATGTCACCTTATATCAATGAAATATGCAAGAGAATCGCACAGCTACTTGAGGGATCAGTCGAACAGGTTAATGTAAAAGCAACAACAACAGAAAAGTTAGGTTTTACTGGAAGAGGAGAGGGGATTGCCGCCATGGCGGTTATCCTTTTGGAAAAAGATTTAGCTGGTAAATAAATTCCTTGTACAGTAACGGAAAAATTCTAATTAAAAAAGTTTTTACGAATGCTTTTTTCATACTTTTACTGGTGTTAAAATAAAACTGTAATGAAAATTATTGAGGTATAGTTTTGATAAATTAGGAGGAAATACTCATGTCAACCGATATTCGTGTTCGGTATGCACCAAGTCCAACCGGACATTTACATATAGGAAATGCAAGGACTGCCCTATTTAATTATTTATTTGCTCGAAGTCAAGGTGGAACTTTTGTTATTCGTATTGAAGATACAGATCAGAAGCGTAATATCGCTGGTGGAGAAGAAAGTCAGCTAAAATATTTAAAATGGCTGGGTATGGACTGGGATGAGAGCATTGATAAAGAAGGCGAATTTGCTCCATATCGTCAATCAGAGCGTGGGGAAATTTATCAAAAGTATTATAACGATCTTTTAGATAGAGATCTTGCTTATAAATGTTATTGTACGGAAGAAGAATTGGAGGCTGAGCGTGAAGAGCAGCTTTCACGAGGAGAAACTCCTCAATATTCAGGAAAATGCAGGCATCTGACACCGGAAGAACAACAACGTTTAGCAAACGAGGGTAGAAAGCCGAGTATACGGTTTGCCGTACCAAAAGGGCGTACTTATTCTTTTAAGGATATAGTAAAGGATGAAGTATCCTTTGAGTCGGACGGAATTGGTGATTTTGTTATCATTAAAAAGGACGGAATTCCAACGTATAACTTTGCAGTAGCAGTGGATGATCACCTAATGAAAATATCTCATGTTCTTCGTGGTGATGACCATATTACGAATACACCAAAACAATTAATGATATATGAAGCATTTGGTTGGGAGCCTCCTGTGTTTGGGCATATGACATTGATTGTAAATGAAAATCATAAAAAGCTTAGTAAACGTGATGAAAGTATCATACAATTTATCGAGCAATATGAAGAGCTGGGATATTTACCAGAAGCACTATTCAATTTTATTGCGTTATTAGGATGGTCTCCAAAAGGAGAAGAAGAATTATTTACAAAAGACGAGTTTATTAAGATTTTTGATGCAAAACGGTTATCGAAATCTCCAGCGCTTTTTGATAAGAACAAGTTAACATGGATGAATAATCAATATGTAAAAAAACTAGACATAGACCGTGCTGTGGAAATTGCATTGCCACATCTTATTAAAGCTGAATTAGTAAACGAAAATTTATCTGAAAGTGAAAAGGATTGGGTTGACAATTTAGTTGCCTTATATCAAGACCAAATGAGTTATGGTGCTGAAATAGTTGAATTATCCAAGCTATTTTTTACTGATGAAATCGATTTTGATGAAAATGCAAAAGAAATTCTTAGCGAAGAACAAGTTCCTGAAGTGTTAAAGGCTTTTCTAAATGAAATAAATGGATTAGAAGAGTATAATGCGGATGAAATTAAAAATGCGATTAAATCTGTTCAAAAGTCAACTGGTCATAAAGGGAAAAAATTATTTATGCCAATTCGGGTTGCTGTTACTGGACAAGAACACGGACCTGATTTACCAAAGGCAATTCAATTATTAGGCAAAGAAAAAATAATTAAACGACTAGAAGATATTATTGGTTAACATTTTGAATGAAATGTAATATAGTATGACTATATAAGAAATGATCAATAATAAAAAATTATTAATATATAAAAAGTGTTGAAGAGGAGAAGTAGCAAAACGATTGCTTTAAAATGGAAATTCAAATAGGAGGGCAATTTCTCGGACTATTTGAACTACCATAAAAGAGAGAACCATCACCGGCTGAAAGTGGTTTAAGCCCCTCGTTTTGTGAAATGCACCTCTGAATCTTATTCCGAACGAACTTTTGGAGCAATTTCTAGTAGGAATAGGCGGTTACCTATCGTTAAAAAGGCCAAAGTTGGGATCTAATAAGTTTTATAAACTTATTGTATTCAAACAGAGTGGAACCGCGTAGAAGCGCCTCTGTCTATTCAGAGGTGCTTTTTTTATTGTCTAGCTCTATTGCAAAGCGGATTTCGAATTTTCTATTCAAATTATGAAAACATGCTTTCTTACTAATACTAAGGAAAGGAGTGGTTAGTGTGTTTAGACGTATGAAAGAAGATATAGAAGTGGTGTTTGAACAAGATCCTGCTGCAAGAAGTTATATTGAAGTTATTCTTACCTATTCTGGATTACATGCAATATGGGCTCATCGAGTAGCTCATAGTTTATATAAAAGAAAGTTTTTCTTTATTGCTCGAGTGATTTCACAAGTTAGCCGATTCTTTACAGGGATTGAAATCCATCCTGGAGCCAAAATAGGACGTCGCTTTTTTATCGATCATGGAATGGGAGTCGTTATTGGCGAAACATGTGAAATAGGAGATAATGTAACCGTATTTCAGGGTGTTACATTAGGAGGTACCGGTAAAGAGAAAGGGAAGCGACATCCCACTATTAAAGATAATGCACTTATTGCGACAGGAGCAAAAGTCCTTGGTTCCATAACAGTGGGGGAAAATTCAAAAATTGGAGCCGGATCAGTAGTACTTAAAGAGGTCCCTCCTAATTCAACCGTTGTAGGAATACCGGGACGAGTAGTTATACGCGATGGAATAAAAATAAAGAAAGATTTAAATCACAGTGATTTACCAGATCCTGTTGCAGATCGATGTTCTGCAATAGAGAATCAAATTAATCAATTACAAACAGAAGTAGCTCGGTTAAAAGAGGAAGGAGTCGAACAAACACATGACTATTCAAATTTATAATACGCTAACGAGACAAAAGGAACCGTTTATCCCTCTAGAAGAAGGCAAAGTAAAAATGTATGTTTGCGGTCCAACCGTTTACAACTACATTCACATTGGAAATGCAAGACCAGCTATTGTATTTGACACTGTCCGACGTTACCTAGAATATCGTGGTTTTGATGTAAATTTCGTATCAAACTTTACGGATGTTGATGATAAGCTTATCAGAGCGGCTAAAGAACTTGGTGAAGATGTGCCAACTATTGCTGACCGTTTTATCGACGCATACTTTGAGGATGTTTCTGCACTGGGATGCAAGACGGCAGATGTTCATCCAAGAGTAACTGAAAATATGGATATCATTATCGAATTTATCGAAACACTAATCGATAAAGGGTATGCTTACGAATCTGCAGGAGATGTTTATTACCGAACAAGAAGCTTTAATGGTTATGGAAAGCTTTCACATCAATCAATTGATGAATTAAAATCAGGTGCGCGTATTGAAGTAGGAGAAAAGAAAGAGGATGCACTGGACTTTGCTCTTTGGAAAGCAGCGAAAGAAGGAGAAATCTACTGGGAAAGTCCATGGGGGAAGGGGAGACCGGGCTGGCATATTGAATGCTCAGCGATGGCTCGAAAATATTTAGGAGATACAATCGATATTCATGCTGGTGGGCAAGATTTAACGTTTCCACACCATGAAAATGAAATTGCCCAATCGGAAAGCTACACCGGGAAGCTTTTCTCTAAGTATTGGATGCATAATGGATATATTAATATTAATAATGAAAAAATGTCCAAATCTCTCGGGAACTTTGTCCTAGTTCATGAGATTATTAAACACTATGATCCACAAGTACTAAGATTTTTTATGCTTGCAGTCCATTATCGTAATCCGATTAATTACAGTGATGAATTACTTGAGAATGCAGGCAGCGGATTAGAAAGGTTAAAAACCTCTTATCAAAATATGAAGCACCGTTTACAAAGCAGTTCAAATTTAACTGAAAATGATCAAGAATGGCTTGAAAAAATCCAATATTATCATAATGAGTTTATTCGTGAAATGGATGACGATTTTAATACGGCAAATGGGATTTCTGTTTTATTCGATTTATCCAAGCAAGCTAACTATTATTTACGTGAAAAGAACACTTCGGAAAAAGTATTAAATACATTCATAGATGAATTCAAAAATTTATTTGGTGTATTAGGATTAAAGCTGGAATCCGAAGAATTACTCGATGAGGAAATTGAAGAATTAATCCAAAAAAGAATTCAAGCTAGAAAAGATAGGGATTTTACCTTGGCTGATGCTATTCGCGATCAATTAAAAGAAATGAATATTATCCTAGAAGATACACCGCAAGGAATTAGATGGAGAAGAGGATAGACAATGAAAGAAATACAAGAAACTGTAGATGTTATGCAGATTAATAGTCTTGCGGCTGCCTATATGGGGGATGCGGTATATGAAGTATATATACGGCATCACCTTCTCCACCTAGGAAAAACCAAACCTCATCAGCTGCATAAGGAAGCGACAAAATTCGTTTCTGCTAAAGCACAAGCAAGTATTTTGAAGAGTTTTTTAGAACAAGATGTATTAACAGAAGAAGAAAAAGTCATCGTAAAGCGTGGAAGAAATGCTAAATCTGGATCGGTTCCAAAGAATACGGATGTTCAAACGTATAATCATAGCACTGGGTTTGAATCACTAATAGGTCACCTTTATTTAACAAAGAATTTCGATCGATTAGAACGAGTTATTTCAATGGCTATAGAAACAGTAGAACAATAATCATCGTACTTAATCACTAGAAGCAGGAGGTTTAAAATCATGGAACAAGAATATATCGCTGGAAAAAATCCGGTCATTGAAGCTCTAAAATCTAAACGAGATATTAATAAAATCTGGATTTCAGAAGGTTCAGTGAAGGGGCAAATGCAGCAAATAGTACAGCTTGCCAAACAATCAAGAGTGTTGGTTCAATATGTACCAAAACAGAAGATTGACCAAATGGTAAAAGAAAACCACCAAGGAGTTGTAGCTTTAGTTGCAGCTTATCAGTATGCAGAATTAGATGATTTATTTAAGCGTGCTGAACAGAAGCAGGAAGATCCTTTCTTTCTCATACTTGATGAATTAGAAGACCCGCATAATCTTGGATCAATATTAAGAACAGCTGATGCAGCAGGTGTTCACGGAGTAATTATACCTAAGCGAAGAGCTGTTGGATTAACTGCAACAGTTGCAAAAGCTTCAACAGGAGCAATAGAATATGTCCCAGTTGTGAGGGTAACAAATTTAGCTAGAACGATTGCGGAGTTAAAAGAACGGGGAGTATGGATTTTTGGTACGGATGCAAAGGGGAGTCAAGATTACCGTACTATGGATGGAAAAATGCCTTTAGCACTTGTAATAGGTAGCGAAGGAAGAGGAATTAGTCGTTTGATTAAAGAAAATTGTGATTTCCTTATTCATTTACCAATGGTTGGTCATGTTACGTCTCTCAATGCTTCTGTCGCTGCCAGCTTATTAATTTATGAGGTTTATCGAAAACGCCATCCTCAAGGGGAATAATGATGGATATTCTGCTCGTTGATGGTTACAACATTATAGGTGCGTGGCCAGAGCTTAGAAAATTAAAAAATACAAATTTAAGTCATGCTAGGGATCGATTAATTGAAAAAATGGCAGAATATCAAGGCTATACAGGTTATAGGGTTATTATTGTATTTGATGCACTATATGTGAAAGGGTTGGAGAAATTATACCATCAGCATAAGGTGGAAGTCATTTTTACAAAAGAAAATGAATCAGCAGATGAGCGTATTGAAAAGCTGGCCATTCAACTAAATAACCGGAGAACACAAGTCCATGTTGCAACTTCTGATTACACAGAACAATGGGCCATTTTTGGACAAGGTGCTCTTCGGATATCAGCAAGGGAGTTATTAAATGAAGTAAACATGATTCATAAAAAAATCGAAAAAAGTGTAAAGGAAATACATGAGTATAAACCTGCTTCGAGAATTCCACTTAGCAAAGATGTTGAAGAATTTTTCGAAAAACTCCGAAGAGGAAAACAATGAGTTGACGCTTGAAAATTCTGTAATGTATAATATTTCTATCTATTGCTTTGTGCGGTCAGGGGGATTCATGTGAACCTAAACATTGAGGTAACACATAACGAGGATTATGTGATGATGGAAGATGAGCAATTGATCGAGTTAGTACATAAAGGGGAAAGTGAGGCTTTGGATTATCTTATCCAAAAATATCGAAATTTTGTAAGAGCTAAGGCTCGCTCTTATTTTTTAATTGGTGCTGATAAAGAGGATATAGTTCAAGAAGGTATGATTGGGCTATATAAGGCCATTCGAGATTATAAAGAGGACAAGCTTACTTCATTTAAAGCCTTTGCAGAGTTATGTATAACTCGTCAAATTATTACAGCAATAAAAACAGCCACCCGTCAGAAGCATATACCGTTGAACTCGTATGTTTCTCTTGACAAGCCTATTTATGATGAAGAATCTGATCGAACCCTTATGGATGTAATTTCTGGAGCAAAAATTATGAATCCTGAGGAGCTAATTATCAACCGTGAGAAATATGGAAATATCGAAGGGAAAATCTCTGAGTTATTAAGTGACTTAGAAAGAAAGGTATTGGCCTTGTATTTAGATGGACAATCCTATCAAGAAATTTCTGAAGAACTAAATCGACATGTTAAATCGATTGATAACGCACTTCAAAGAGTAAAGCGCAAACTAGAACGCTACTTGGAAGTCCGTGAATTCAGTTCATAATTAAACCTATTATTGACAAATTTAGATTTTGCGTGTTACTTTTTAAACAAGATAGAGTTATTTAATAGAGTAAATCTATAAAATTCATGCTAACCTAGAGTAGCAGATATTTTTTTAATAGAAAGAGTAATAAGGTGTTCTGGATGCAAAGAAAAATAGTACTAGCATGTGCCCAATGTGGTTCGAGAAATTACTCGACCATTTATAATAAACAAACAGATAGTGAACGGTTAGAGGTAAAAAAGTTCTGCAAGTATTGTAAAACCCATACTGTTCATCGCGAAACAAAGTAGAGCTTCTAAAATATTTAAATGCTAACCATATCATGCCGGAGGTCACAAAACATGTCGATTACGAAATTCTTTCGAAACGTATCAAGTGAAATGAGAAAAGTTAGTTGGCCCAAAAAGAAGGAGTTAACTGGCTACACGATTACAGTAATTGCAACAGTTGTAATTTTAGCAGTATTTTTTATGGTAGTTGATTTAGGCATATCATCACTGATAAAATGGATTTTAAAGTAAAATAAATAGATTTTGAATCTTTGTGTTGAATAACATATGTCGATGCATGGTATAATGGAAATAATAAGTGCATTTTTTAGCCCGGTTAACGGGTTTTTTATTTTGGGAAGGCTTTGTTAAAACAATATTGTTGTTACTAATAACATCTCAAAGCCTTTAGATAAAGTAATATTTTACATTAGTTAGGGAGGGACGGACGTTAGTCCTTATAAATGGAAAAGAATTGGTATGTTGTCCATACGTATTCTGGTTATGAAAATAAAGTAAAAGCTAACTTGGAAAAACGAGTAGAATCAATGGGAATGCAAGATAAAATTTTTCGTGTGGTTGTTCCTGAAGAAGAGGAAACAGAAGTAAAAAATGGGAAAAAGAAAGTAACGAAGAGGAAAGTATTCCCAGGTTATGTTTTAGTAGAAATCATTATGACGGATGATTCATGGTACGTTGTACGGAATACACCTGGAGTTACCGGTTTTGTTGGTTCAGCAGGATCTGGGTCTAAACCGACACCACTTCTTCCTGATGAAGTGAAAGTGATTCTAAAACATATGGGTATGGAAGAAAAACGAGTGGATGTTAATTTTGAAATCGGTGAAACTGTTACCGTTAAAGAAGGACCTTTTGCAAACTTTGAAGGGAAAATTGAGGAAATTGACCGTGATAAAGGCAGAGCGAAAGTTATGGTTAATATGTTTGGAAGAGAAACACCAGTAGATCTAGTTTTTGCACAGATTGATAAAATATAATTTGAAACAACTTGAAATTTGCCATTAAGAATGGTAAAATTCTTTAGGTCAGTATTTGCTACTGAACAAACATATATATCTTTATTAATAATAAAGATTTTTCTGTTAGGAGTGGGAGGGGAAACCCCTATTACCACATCACGGACTTTAAGGAGGTGTGTCTCGTGGCTAAAAAAGTAGTGAAGATTGTAAAACTACAAATTCCTGCTGGTAAAGCAAACCCAGCTCCACCGGTTGGTCCTGCACTTGGTCAAGCTGGTGTAAATATCATGGGATTCTGTAAGGAGTTTAACGCTCGTACTGCAGACCAAGCTGGTTTAATTATCCCTGTTGAAATTACGGTTTTTGAAGACCGTTCATTTACATTTATCACAAAAACCCCACCTGCTGCAGTTTTACTTAAAAAAGCAGCTGGAATCGAATCAGGTTCAGGTGAACCTAATAGTAAAAAAGTAGCGACTGTTAAACGCGACAAAGTGCGTGAAATCGCTGAAACAAAAATGCCTGACCTTAACGCTGCAAGTGTTGAAGCGGCAATGCGTATGGTAGAAGGTACTGCACGCAGCATGGGTATCGTAATCGAAGATTAATCCATGTAAAAAAATTGGTTTTTCATCCGACGGGGTTGCGATGCTAGAATTTGAAACTGCTCGCAACCTTTATTCGTGGGAGGTTAATCCGTTAAAACCACATTCGAGGAGGAAAATTTGAATGGCTAAAAAAGGTAAAAAGTACGTTGAAGCATTAAAATTAGTAGATCGCACAAAAGCTTATTCTGTAAGTGAAGCGATTGAATTAGTAAAGAAAACAAGCTTTGCTAAATTTGATGCAACTGTTGAAGTTGCTTTCCGTCTTGGAGTAGATCCTAAGAAAGCGGACCAACAAATCCGTGGAGCAGTTGTATTACCTAATGGAACTGGTAAAACACAACGCGTATTAGTATTTGCTAAAGGTGAAAAAGCGAAAGAAGCAGAAGCAGCTGGAGCAGATTATGTAGGAGATAGCGAATATATTAATAAAATCAACCAAGGTTGGTTTGAATTTGATGTTATCGTTGCAACTCCTGATATGATGGGTGAAGTTGGTAAACTTGGTCGTGTTCTTGGACCAAAAGGTTTAATGCCAAACCCTAAAACTGGAACAGTTACATTTGATGTAACTAAAGCTATTAACGAAATCAAAGCTGGTAAAGTTGAATACCGTGTTGAAAAAGCGGGTAATATTCATGTTCCGGTTGGTAAAGTATCATTTGATACTGATAAATTAGTTGAAAACTTTACAACTATTTTTGATACTTTGATGAAAGTGAAACCAGCAGCTGCAAAAGGTACTTACATGAAGAACATTTCAGTTACTTCAACAATGGGACCTGGCGTAAAAGTAGACGCTTCATCATTTGTTGTTAAAAACTAATTTGACATCATTAATGATCTTTGATACAATTAATGATGTTGTTAAAATAAATAACATTTGTACCGTAGACAGTAGGTGCTATCTTTTAGCTTAATTCCCTACCGAGGTAATGCGATATATAATAATAGCCGATTTGGGCTATTTGCATTAAACCTCCATGTCTACTTTGAGATATGGAGGTTTTTATGTTTCGGTATAAGTGTTCATCTAAATTTACAGGAGGTGTAAAGATGAGCAGTGCAATTAATCAAAAGAAACAAATCGTAGACGAGATTGCTGGTAAATTAAAATCAAGCGTATCTACAGTAATTGTAGATTACCGTGGATTGAATGTTGCTCAAGTTACTGAACTTCGTAAACAACTTCGCGAAGCTGGTATTGAATTCAAAGTTTACAAAAACAGTTTAACTCGTCGTGCTGCAGAAGTAGCTGAATTATCTGGTTTAGAAGATTCTTTAACTGGACCAAACGCAATCGCATTCAGTACTGAAGATGTAGTTGCGCCAGCTAAAATCTTGAATGATTTTGCTAAAAAGAACGAAGCTCTTGAAATTAAAGCAGGTGTGATTGAAGGCAATACTGCGACAGTTGAAGAAATTAAAGCTCTTGCAGAACTTCCATCTCGCGAAGGCTTACTTTCTATGTTGCTTAGCGTTCTTCAAGCACCAATCCGCAACCTTGCTCTTGCAACAAAAGCTGTTGCTGATCAAAAAGAAGAACAAGGCGCGTAATATAATAAAAGTAATTGCTTAGTTTATATTAAGTTAAATTTCTAAAACACACTATACAAAATAATATAATGAAAATTTAGGAGGATATCATAATGACTAAAGAACAAATCATTGAAGCTGTCAAAGAAATGACAGTTCTTGAATTAAATGACCTTGTTAAAGCTATTGAAGAAGAATTTGGTGTAACTGCTGCTGCTCCTGTTGCTGTAGTTGGTGCTGCTGGTGGAGAAGCTGCTGCTGAAAAAACTGAATTTGATGTAGTACTTGCTAATGCTGGTGCACAAAAAATTAAAGTTATTAAAGTTGTTCGCGAAATCACAGGTCTTGGCCTTAAAGAAGCGAAAGAAGTTGTTGACAACGCTCCAAAATCACTTAAAGAAGGCGTTGCTAAAGAAGAAGCTGAAGAAATCAAAGCTAAACTTGAAGAAGTTGGAGCTAGCGTTGAAGTTAAGTAATCATCACGATTTAAAAAAGCTCGCTGTTTAAAGCGGGCTTTTTTTGTCTATTTCTATAATAATTGAACTTTAAAAGGGGACGAGATAAGATGACTAATCATTACTTTTCCCGTAAGCCAGAAATAGAAAGTCGTCCAGTGTATTGGGATTTCCCTCTTCGCGGACAGATGTTTAGATTTAAAGCAGATCAAGGTGTTTTTTCTAAAAAGGAAGTAGATTTTGGGTCGCGTGTATTAATTGACATGTTCCGAATGCCTGAGATTGATGGACCGATCCTTGATGTAGGATGTGGTTATGGTCCTATTGGGCTTGCGATAGCAAAAATGCATTCTGATAGAATGATGCATATGATTGATGTGAATGGAAGAGCACTTGAACTGGCTAAAGAAAATGCTGAGAATAATCATGTGAAAAACGTTGAAATATATGAAAGTGATCGGTATGAAAATGTAAAAGAAACAGGATTTGCTGCTATCGTAACAAATCCGCCAATTCGAGCTGGGAAAAACATTGTCCATGATATTTTAGTGAATAGTTATAATTATTTAAAATCACAAGGTGAACTCTGGGTAGTCATTCAAAAGAAACAGGGAGCGCCATCCGCAAAAGCTAAGTTAGAGGAAATATTTGAAGAAATAGAGTTAGTGGGTAAAAATAAAGGATATTATATTTTAAAGGCTAAAAAATCTTGACGTTAATTAAACAATGTGTTAGCATTAAAAAATGCCAATATGATATTTTCTATAATTATAGCCAATTTTCAATATGTCAAGTATAAATTTTTGGTGTTATGGAAAATACTTATAAAATAATAGCTCGTCATGTGGAAATTGTGGTTTTTATAGAAAACCCTTTTTCTTTTTGTCTTATGTCAGGTTGGTTGTCCTGCATTAAGATATAGTAAACGCAACCAAAACGCTTGATTTGAGGGGTGAATCAGTTGACAGGTCAACTTGTTCAGTATGGACGACACCGCCAACGCAGAAGTTTTGCGCGTATTAGCGAAGTTCTAGAATTACCAAATCTTATTGAAATTCAAACCTCTTCGTATCAATGGTTTCTTGATGAGGGTTTGAGAGAAATGTTCCAGGACATTTCACCTATTGAAGATTTCGCAGGAAATCTATCATTAGAATTTATCGATTATAGTCTCGGAGAACCAAAGTACTCCGTAGAAGAGTGTAAAGAGCGTGATGTTACTTTTTCCGCTTCTCTTCGAGTGAAAGTACGTCTTGTTAACAAAGAGACTGGTGAAGTGAAAGATCAGGATGTATTTATGGGTGATTTTCCATTAATGACAGAGACAGGTACTTTTATCATTAATGGGGCAGAACGGGTTATTGTATCACAGCTTGTTCGTTCACCAAGTGTGTATTTTAATGGAAAAATGGATAAGAACGGAAAGCAGGGCTTTGCGGCTACTGTTATTCCAAATCGTGGAGCGTGGCTCGAATACGAAACAGATGCAAAGGATGTAGTTTATGTACGTATCGATCGTACAAGAAAATTACCTGTAACTGTTCTTTTACGTTCACTTGGGTTCGGCTCTGATCAAGAAATCATCGATTTATTAGGAGATAACGAGTACATTCGTAATACCCTTGAAAAGGATAATACCGAAAGTACAGAAAAGGCGTTATTAGAAATTTATGAACGTCTTCGTCCAGGTGAACCTCCTACTGTAGAAAATGCGAAAAGTTTATTAATTTCGCGTTTCTTCGATCCGAAACGCTATGATTTAGCAAATGTAGGACGTTATAAAATTAATAAAAAGCTTCATTTGAAAAATAGGCTTTTTGGACAGAGATTAGCTCAAAGCTTAGCTGATCCTGAAACAGGTGAAATAATCGCTGAAGAAGGAACGACGCTTGATCGTCGGACTTTAGATAAAATCTTGCCAAACATAGAAAATGGCACTGGATTTAAAGTTTATCCACAAGTTGGCGGTGTGGTAGAGGATGATATCGTACTACAATCTATCAAAATCTATGCACCAATTGACGATGGGGAAAAAGTGATAAATGTATTGGGTAATGCTTATGTTGATGAAAGTGTAAAAAATATTACACCAGCAGATATCATTGCTTCTATTAGTTATTTCTTTAATTTACTACATGGTGTCGGTGATACAGATGATATCGATCATTTAGGAAATCGTCGCTTGCGTTCTGTAGGGGAACTGTTGCAAAATCAATTCCGTATTGGATTATCTCGTATGGAACGTGTTGTTCGTGAAAGAATGTCTATTCAGGACATTAACACGATTACACCACAACAATTAATTAATATTCGACCAGTAATTGCTGCGATTAAAGAGTTCTTTGGTAGCTCACAGTTATCACAGTTTATGGATCAAACGAATCCACTGGCTGAATTAACACATAAACGAAGACTTTCTGCATTAGGACCGGGTGGTTTAACTCGTGAACGTGCAGGGATGGAAGTTCGTGACGTTCACTATTCGCACTATGGGCGTATGTGTCCGATTGAAACCCCAGAGGGACCGAACATTGGACTAATTAACTCATTGTCATCTTATGCAAAAGTAAATCGCTTTGGGTTTATTGAAACTCCATATCGTCGTGTAGATCCTGAAACGGGAACGTTAACAGATCATATCGATTATTTAACTGCCGATGAAGAAGATAATTATGTTGTTGCCCAAGCGAATGCAAGATTATCTGAGGATGGATTCTTTGTTGATGAAGAAGTTATCTCTCGTTTTAGAGGAGAAAACACAGTTGTAAAACGTGATCGAATCGATTATATGGATGTATCTCCTAAACAGGTAGTTTCTGCGGCGACAGCTTGTATTCCTTTCTTAGAAAATGATGACTCAAACCGTGCGTTAATGGGAGCGAACATGCAACGTCAAGCTGTTCCTTTAATGCAGCCAGAAGCTCCAATTGTTGGAACAGGAATGGAACATGTTTCAGCAAAAGATTCTGGTGCAGCTGTTATTTGTAAGCATGATGGGATTGTTGAGCATGTAGAAGCTCGAGAAATTTGGGTTCGTCGAGTAAAAGAAGTGGATGGCCAAGAAGTGAAAGGCGATTTAGATAAATACCGTCTGCAAAAATTTATTCGTTCAAACCAAGGAACATGCTATAATCAGCGTCCAATTGTAAGTGTTGGAGACCGAGTTGTAAAAGGCGAAGTTCTTGGTGATGGTCCATCCATGGAGAAGGCAGAGCTTGCTTTAGGTCGAAATGTACTTGTTGGATTTATGACTTGGGACGGCTATAACTATGAAGATGCGATTATCATGAGTGAAAGGCTTGTTAAGGATGATGTTTATACATCCATTCATATTGAAGAATATGAATCAGAAGCTCGTGATACAAAACTTGGTCCAGAAGAAATGACTCGTGATATTCCGAATGTTGGTGAAGATGCACTTCGTAATTTGGATGAGCGAGGAATTATCCGTATTGGTGCAGAAGTAAAAGACGGAGATCTACTTGTTGGTAAAGTAACTCCAAAAGGTGTTACTGAACTTACTGCAGAAGAACGTTTGTTACATGCCATCTTTGGTGAAAAAGCACGTGAAGTAAGAGATACATCGCTACGTGTACCTCATGGCGGCGGTGGAATTGTTTTAGATGTTAAAGTCTTTAACCGCGAAGACGGTGACGAACTTCCTCCGGGAGTTAATCAATTGGTTCGTGTATACATCGTTCAAAAACGGAAAATTCACCAAGGCGATAAAATGGCAGGCCGCCACGGAAATAAAGGGGTAATATCTCGTATTCTTCCTGAAGAGGATATGCCGTTCTTACCTGATGGTACACCTATTGATATTATGTTAAACCCATTAGGGGTTCCTTCTCGTATGAATATTGGTCAGGTGCTTGAATTACATCTAGGTATGGCAGCGAGATACCTCGGAATTCATGTGGCAACACCAGTATTTGATGGTGCAACAGAAGAAGATGTTTGGGATACCATTGAAGAAGCTGGGATGGCTAACGACGCAAAAACCATTTTATATGATGGTCGAACTGGGGAACCGTTTGATAATCGTGTATCAGTAGGAATTATGTATATGATTAAACTGGCACACATGGTTGACGATAAATTACATGCTCGTTCAACTGGTCCTTACTCACTAGTAACTCAACAACCTCTTGGTGGTAAAGCACAATTTGGTGGACAACGTTTTGGTGAGATGGAAGTATGGGCACTTGAAGCTTATGGTGCCGCTTATACACTACAAGAAATCCTTACAGTTAAATCTGATGATGTTGTAGGACGTGTAAAAACATACGAAGCAATTGTGAAAGGTGAAAATGTACCAGAGCCAGGTGTTCCAGAATCATTTAAAGTATTGATTAAGGAATTACAAAGTTTAGGTATGGACGTTAAGATATTATCTAGTGACGATCAAGAAATTGAAATGCGTGATTTAGAGGATGAGGATGATGCAAGTCAAGCCGATACTTTAAATATCGCACCGGAATCTAGAGAAGAATCTGAAATTGTTGCTTCAAAAGAATAGTCCTTTAATCAGTTAGAAATATATATTTAAAAATAATTAATGTTGCTCTAGCGCCAAGCCCCTTAGGTTTCGTCTCATGGAGGTGATGGCCTTTGGACTTAATGGCGCTAGTGCCTTTTTATGAAGGAAAAGGGGACGGAGTGCCGCTAACATAGCTTTACTCACGCCACCTTATTTAAAAGAATAGAAATTCCCCCGTAGTAAATAGTGGTGACTAGAATCTTCACTATAGGAGCTTTCTAGGTAAAACTTGTAGACGAAAAAGGGAGGTAGGCCCCTTGATAGATGTAAATAATTTTGAGTATATGAAAATTGGTCTTGCTTCACCAGATAAGATCCGTTCTTGGTCATTTGGAGAAGTCAAGAAACCAGAAACTATCAATTATAGAACCTTGAAGCCTGAAAAAGACGGTCTTTTTTGTGAACGTATTTTTGGACCTCAAAAGGATTGGGAATGTCATTGTGGTAAGTACAAGCGTGTAAGATATAAGGGTGTAGTGTGTGACCGTTGTGGAGTTGAAGTTACTCGTTCTAAAGTCCGCCGTGAACGCATGGGCCATATCGAACTTGCTGCTCCTGTTTCCCACATTTGGTATTTCAAAGGGATTCCAAGCCGAATGGGACTTGTTTTAGATATGTCCCCTAGAGCTTTAGAAGAAGTGATTTATTTCGCTTCTTATGTTGTTACTGAAATTGGTGATACACCACTTGAAAAGAAACAACTTCTTTCAGAAAAAGAATACCGTGCATATCGTGAAAAATACGGTAATAAATTTCAAGCGTCAATGGGAGCCGAAGCTGTTAAAAAACTCCTACAAGATATTGATGTAAATAAAGAAGTAGAAGCTCTTAAAGAAGAACTCAAAACTGCTCAAGGACAACGCCGTACAAGAGCAATTAAACGTTTAGAAGTTCTAGAAGCATTTCGTCATTCTGGAAATGAACCGGATTGGATGATTTTGGATGTACTTCCTGTTATCCCACCAGAATTAAGACCGATGGTGCAATTAGAAGGTGGACGTTTTGCAACCTCTGATTTAAATGATTTATATCGTCGAGTAATTAACCGTAATAATCGCTTAAAACGTTTATTGGACTTAGGTGCGCCTAGCATCATTGTGCAAAACGAAAAGCGTATGCTTCAAGAAGCTGTTGATGCTTTGATCGATAATGGCCGTCGTGGTCGCCCTGTAACAGGACCGGGAAATCGTCCGTTAAAATCACTTTCCCATATGTTAAAAGGTAAGCAAGGACGCTTCCGTCAAAATCTATTAGGTAAACGTGTTGACTATTCAGGACGTTCTGTAATCGTCGTTGGACCTAATTTGAAAATGTACCAATGCGGTCTTCCAAAAGAAATGGCTCTTGAATTATTCAAGCCGTTTGTTATGAAGGAGCTAGTTGAAAAAGGTTTAGCACATAATATTAAGAGTGCAAAACGAAAAATTGAACGTGTTCAACCTGAAGTATGGGATGTTTTAGAAGAAGTAATTAAGGAACATCCAGTACTATTAAACCGTGCCCCAACTTTACACAGACTAGGAATTCAAGCTTTTGAACCGACACTTGTTGAAGGACGTGCAATTCGTCTTCATCCACTTGTTTGTACAGCTTATAATGCAGACTTTGACGGAGACCAGATGGCTGTTCACGTACCTCTATCAGCAGAAGCACAAGCAGAAGCAAGATTACTTATGCTGGCAGCTCAAAACATTCTGAATCCTAAGGATGGTAAACCAGTTGTTACACCATCTCAGGATATGGTATTGGGTAACTATTACCTTACATTAGAACGTGAAGATGCAGTTGGAGAAGGGAAAATCTTTAAAGATATTAACGAAGCGCTGCTAGCTTATCAAAATGGTTATGTTCATTTGCATACACGTATTGCGGTACATGCAAGTGCGGTAAACAACCAAACATTTACTGAAGAACAAAAAACAAAATTATTAATTACAACAGTTGGTAAATTAATTTTCAATGAAATTTTACCTGAATCATTCCCTTACATGAATGAACCAACTAAAACTAATCTGGAAGAAAAAACTCCAGAAAAATATTTTGTAGATACTGATGTAAATGTAAAAGAACATATTAGTAAACAACCGATTATTAAACCGTTTATTAAAAAGTTCTTAGGAAATGTTATTGCAGAAGTCTTTAAACGATTCCAAATTACTGAGACATCAAAAATGCTTGACCGTATGAAGGATTTAGGATTCAAATACTCTACTAAAGCTGGTATCACGGTTGGTGTGGCTGATATCGTTGTATTAGCTGAAAAGGAACATATACTAACTGATGCACAAAGTAAAGTCGATAATGTAATGAAACAGTTTAGACGTGGTTTAATTACAGAAGACGAACGTTATGATCGTGTCATTTCCATCTGGAGTGCAGCGAAAGATATAATTCAAGGTAAGTTAATGGAATCACTAGATAAACGTAACCCGATATTCATGATGAGTGATTCTGGTGCCCGTGGTAACGCATCAAACTTTACCCAGCTTGCGGGTATGCGTGGACTAATGGCCAACCCAGCAGGTCGTATCATTGAGTTACCGATTAAATCAAGTTTCCGTGAAGGTTTAACAGTATTGGAATACTTTATTTCAACACACGGTGCTCGTAAAGGTCTTGCTGATACAGCACTAAAAACTGCTGATTCTGGATACTTAACTCGTCGACTAGTTGATGTTGCACAAGATGTAATTGTTCGTGAAGACGATTGTGGTACTGACAGAGGATTATTAGTCGGTTCATTAAAAGAAGGAACAGAAATTATCGAAACTTTAGAAGAACGTCTGATTGGTCGTTATGCTAGAAAGGCAATCAAACATCCTGAAACTGGTGAAGTAATCGTTCCTGAAAATGGATTAATTACTGAAGATTTGTCGAGATATATTGTCAGTGAAGGTATTGAAGAAGTGTGGATTCGATCTGCGTTTACATGTAATACACGCCACGGTGTTTGTAAAAAATGTTATGGACGTAACTTGGCAACTGGTCAAGAGGTTGAAGTGGGCGAAGCAGTAGGTATTATTGCTGCACAATCCATCGGGGAACCTGGTACACAGTTAACTATGCGTACATTCCATACAGGTGGGGTTGCTGGAGATGACATCACTCAAGGTTTACCTCGTATTCAAGAGTTGTTTGAAGCGCGTAATCCAAAAGGAGTATCGGTTATTTCTGAAATCGATGGTATTGTAACAGCAATAAATGAAGGACGGGATCGTCAACATGAAATCGTTGTTCAAGGTAATGTTGAATCACGCACATATAATGCGCCATATACATCGAGATTAAAAGTAGCGATTGATAGTAAAGTAGAGCGAGGTCAAGAGTTAACAGAGGGTTCAATTGATCCTAAAGAATTGCTCAAGGTTCGTGATGTAAACTCTGTTCAAGAATACTTGCTTAAAGAAGTGCAAAAGGTTTATCGTATGCAAGGGGTTGAAATTGGGGATAAGCATATTGAAGTAATGGTGCGTCAAATGCTTCGTAAAGTTCGCGTAAACAATGCTGGGGATACAGATGTATTGCCTGGATCATTGCTCGATATTCACCAATTCACTGATGCAAACGAAAAAGCGATATTAGAAGGAAAAATACCAGCTACTGGCCGACCGGTTTTACTAGGTATTACAAAAGCATCACTTGAAACAGATTCCTTCTTATCAGCAGCGTCCTTCCAAGAAACAACACGTGTTTTAACAGATGCTGCAATTAAAGGTAAACGTGATGAGCTTCTTGGATTAAAAGAAAATGTCATAATCGGAAAACTTGTACCTGCAGGAACAGGTATGCAACGCTACCGTAAAGCGGAACCTCAAATTCCTGTAGTAGAAGAACAAGTAACCGTAGAATAATAAATCCCTGTAAGGAAACAGGACTAGAATTAGAAATCAGTTGGATGGTAAAGAAATCGGCTAACTCGTCGATTTCTCCTAATCTGACTTCCAACCTCTAATTTCTGAATGTGAAGCCGGTATTTATTACCGGCCTCATAATTGGTTTAATATTTCATATTTCGTATTGACATTAATATATGAAAATGATACTATATTCAAGGTGCTCCTATCGTACACCTGTTACTTTGGAGGATATGATAAATGTCTTATGAAAAAGTATTGCAGGCGAAGAGAATCATTGTAGGAACAAAACAAACAGTCAAAGCTCTAAAAACTAACAACGTGAATGAACTCATAGTGGCAGAGGATGCAGATCCTTTTATCATTGAAAAAGTTATTCGAGTTGCAAATGATATGAACATACCAATATCAAAAGTTGATTCTATGAAAAAGCTTGGTAAGGTATGTGGAATAGAAGTTGGAGCTGCTGCTGTTGCAGTTATTTATTAAAGCTGTTTTTGCAGATCAATATACTGCAAAAACTTTGTTTTTGCTTTAAAATGAACCACCTGGATGTGTGGGCTTAAACAAAATTGGAAGGGAGGATATTAAAATGCCTACTATTAATCAATTAGTGCGTAAACCTCGTAAATCTAAAATTACAAAGTCTAAGTCACCAGCACTTAACAAAGGATACAACAGCTTCAAAAAGGCGAATACAGACTTATCTTCACCTCAAAAACGTGGTGTTTGTACTCGTGTTGGTACTATGACTCCGAAAAAACCGAACTCAGCGCTTCGTAAATATGCTCGTGTTCGTTTAACT
Organism: Heyndrickxia sp. NPDC080065; assembly: GCF_050281185.1. Classification (NCBI taxonomy): domain Bacteria; kingdom Bacillati; phylum Bacillota; class Bacilli; order Caryophanales; family Bacillaceae; genus Heyndrickxia; species Heyndrickxia sp. NPDC080065. Next base: position 29,992 of record NZ_JBNNWS010000024.1, read on the forward strand.
AACGGTATTGAGGTTACTGCTTACATTCCTGGTATTGGTCATAATCTACAAGAACACAGCGTTGTATTAATTCGCGGTGGACGTGTAAAAGACTTACCAGGGGTACGTTATCACATTGTACGTGGTGCTTTAGATACTGCGGGTGTTGATAGCCGTAGACAAGGACGTTCTAAATATGGTACTAAGCGTCCAAAAGAGAAAAAATAATTCGACAAGATAAAAAGACTTTCTGAAAGGAGGAAGTACAATGCCTCGTAAAGGTCCTGTTGCAAAAAGAGATGTATTGCCAGATCCTATGTATAATTCAAAACTAGTTACACGTTTAATTAATAAAATGATGGTAGATGGTAAGAGAGGTAAATCTCAAACTATCCTATATTCTTCATTCGATATTATTCGTGAACGTACTGGCAAAGATCCAATGGAAGTGTTTGATCAAGCACTAAAAAACATTATGCCTGTACTTGAAGTAAGAGCTCGTCGTGTAGGTGGTGCTAACTATCAAGTACCAGTAGAAGTTCGCCCTGAGCGTCGTACTACACTAGGACTTCGTTGGTTAGTTAACTATGCTCGTCTTCGTGGAGAAAAAACGATGGAAGAGCGTCTAGCTAATGAAATTTTAGATGCAGCAAACAATACTGGTGCTGCAGTTAAAAAGCGTGAAGATACTCATAAGATGGCAGAAGCAAACAAAGCGTTTGCTCACTATCGTTGGTAATCTAACCTTCAATCAAAAAACTATTCTCATATTAGGAAGGAGAAAAAACCAATGGCAAGAGAGTTCTCCTTAGAAAATACTCGAAATATCGGCATCATGGCACACATCGATGCTGGTAAAACGACAACAACTGAACGTGTCCTTTATTACACTGGTAAAATTCATAAAATCGGTGAAACTCATGAAGGTGCGTCTCAGATGGACTGGATGGAGCAAGAGCAAGAACGCGGAATTACCATTACATCTGCTGCAACAACTGCACAATGGAAAGGTCACCGCGTTAATATCATCGATACACCAGGACACGTAGACTTCACTGTTGAAGTTGAACGTTCATTACGTGTACTTGATGGTGCAGTAGCTGTTCTTGATGCTCAATCTGGAGTAGAACCCCAAACAGAAACTGTTTGGCGCCAAGCAACAACTTACGGAGTACCTCGTGTTGTATTCGTTAATAAAATGGATAAACTCGGTGCAGATTTCTTATACTCTGTAGGTACTATTCATGATCGTTTACAAGCAAACGCTCATGCTATTCAATTACCAATCGGAGCTGAAGATCAATTCGAAGGTATTATTGACCTTGTTGAAATGAAAGCTATTATGTATGGTAATGATTTAGGGACTGAAATCGAAGAGGTTGAAATCCCTGCTGAATACAAAGATCAAGCGGATGAATACCATGAAAAGTTAGTTGAAGCAGTTGCAGAACTTGATGAAGAATTAATGGAAAAATACCTTGGCGGAGAAGAAATTACAGTTGCTGAATTAAAAGCAGCAATTCGTAAAGGTACTGTTAATGTTGAATTCTATCCTGTTATTTGTGGATCTGCTTTCAAAAACAAAGGCGTTCAATTAATGCTTGATGCTGTTATCGACTATCTTCCATCGCCATTAGATGTTCCTGCTATTAAAGGTACACTTCCTGATTCAGATGAAGTAGTAGAGAAGCATTCAAGTGATGATGAACCATTTGCTGCTTTAGCATTTAAAGTAATGACTGACCCTTACGTTGGTAAGTTAACATTCTTCCGTGTGTATTCTGGTACATTAAGCTCTGGTTCTTATGTACAGAACTCTACAAAAGGTAAACGTGAGCGTGTTGGACGTATTCTTCAAATGCATGCGAATCACCGTGCAGAGATTACAGAAGTACATGCTGGTGACATCGCTGCAGCAGTTGGGCTAAAAGATACTACTACTGGTGATACTCTATGTGATGATAAAGATTTAGTAATCTTAGAATCAATGGAATTCCCTGAGCCAGTTATTCAGTTATCTGTTGAGCCTAAATCTAAAGCTGACCAAGATAAAATGACTACAGCATTACAAAAGCTTCAAGAGGAAGATCCTACATTCAGAGCACATACTGATCAAGAAACTGGACAAGTTATCATTGCAGGTATGGGTGAGCTTCACTTAGACATTCTTGTTGACCGTATGAAACGTGAATTCAAAGTAGAAGCAAATGTTGGTGCACCTCAAGTTGCTTACCGTGAAACTTTCCGCTCTAGCGCGCAAGTTCAAGGTAAATTTGCTCGCCAATCTGGTGGTCGTGGTCAATATGGTGATGTTTGGATTGAGTTCTCTCCAAATGAAGAAGGTAAAGGTTTTGAATTTGAAAATGCTATCGTCGGTGGTGTTGTTCCTCGTGAATACATCCCTGCGGTTGAAGCGGGTCTAGTAGATGCGTTAGATCGAGGTGTATTAGCGGGATATCCATTAGTTGACGTTAAAGCTAAGTTATATGATGGTTCATACCATGATGTTGACTCAAGTGAAATGGCATTTAAAATTGCTGCTTCTCTTGCACTTAAAAATGCAGCATCAAAATGTAACCCTGTTATCCTTGAACCGACTATGAGAGTTGAAGTTGTAATCCCTGAAGAATACCTAGGTGATATCATGGGTCAAATTACAGCTCGTCGTGGACGTGTTGAAGGTATGGAAGCACGCGGAAATGCACAAGTTGTTCGTGCGATGGTTCCACTTTCAGAAATGTTTGGGTATGCAACAGCACTTCGTTCTAGTACTCAAGGTCGCGGAGTATTTACAATGCACTTTGATCACTATGAAGAAGTACCAAAAACAATTTCTGAAGAAATTATCAAAAAAAATAAAGGTGAGTAATTGATTTCTTTTCCTTTATAAAGTATAACTACAATATATGAGAAATGATTGTTTTAAGGATGAGCGCTCATCCTTAAAGCGTCATATATACATTTAAATAATTTTAATTATTGAGGAGGATTTTCCTAATGGCTAAAGCAAAATTCGACCGTTCCAAAACACATGCTAATATTGGTACAATTGGACACGTTGACCATGGTAAAACAACTTTAACTGCTGCAATTACAACTGTTCTTGCAAAAACTGGTGGTGCGGAAGCTCGCGCTTACGATCAAATTGATGGTGCTCCAGAAGAACGTGAACGCGGTATCACAATCAACACTGCACACGTAGAATATGAAACTGCAACTCGTCACTATGCGCACGTTGACTGCCCAGGACATGCTGACTATGTTAAAAACATGATCACTGGTGCGGCTCAAATGGACGGTGGTATCCTAGTAGTATCTGCTGCTGATGGTCCAATGCCACAAACTCGTGAACATATCCTATTATCACGTAACGTTGGTGTTCCATACCTAGTTGTATTCTTAAACAAATGTGATATGGTTGATGACGAAGAACTACTTGAATTAGTAGAAATGGAAGTACGTGACCTTCTTTCTGAATATGGTTTCCCTGGTGATGATGTACCAGTAATCAAAGGTTCTGCTCTTAAAGCTCTTGAAGGAGATCCAGCTTGGGAAGAAAAAATCACTGAATTAATGGCTGCAGTTGATGAATTCATTCCAACTCCAGAACGTGATAACGAAAAACCATTCATGATGCCTGTTGAGGATGTATTCTCAATCACAGGTCGTGGTACTGTTGCTACAGGTCGTGTAGAACGTGGTCAAGTTAAAGTTGGTGATGTTATTGAAATCATCGGTTTAGCTGAAGAACCAAAATCTACAACTGTAACTGGTGTAGAAATGTTCCGTAAGCTTCTTGATTACGCAGAAGCTGGAGATAACATTGGTGCACTTCTTCGTGGGGTTGCTCGTGAAGATATCCAACGTGGTCAAGTTCTTGCTAAACCAGGAACAATTACACCACACACAAACTTCAAAGCTGAAGTTTACGTTTTGTCTAAAGAAGAAGGTGGACGTCATACTCCATTCTTCTCTAACTATCGTCCACAATTCTATTTCCGTACAACTGATGTAACTGGTATTGTTCATCTTAACGAAGGTACAGAAATGGTAATGCCTGGCGATAACACTGAAATGAATGTAGAACTTATTTCACCAATTGCGATTGAAGAAGGAACTCGTTTTTCAATTCGTGAAGGTGGACGTACAGTAGGTTCTGGTGTAGTAACATCTATTACTAAGTAATCTATTTACAAATAATAAAAAGCAGACGGTGACGATCGTCTGCTTTTTTTATTGTCTATAAAATATTCGTACTGTGGATAACTTTATGAATAGCGAAGTTTACGTCTAGCTCCAGCGCCTATCGGCTAGCGGATTTCTCCGTCCCCTCCCTACAATAAGTCAACATCGGCTCGTGAACTACCTCACCGTGTTTCCTTTATCTCAGTCGAAGACTATGAAATCCGTACGCCGATGAGCAAGGCGCTTGCGCTTTTGTTCTTTAGGAATAAAGAATCAATATTTTACAACAATTACAGATATACTTGAACTAACGCTAATATCTATGTATAATTGAAAAAGTGTTAAAATCCAAACAAATAACTATTATTATCTTGCATAGTTTGTATGTTTTATGTATAATAGAGAATGTTGGTCTTTGACTGCGATGATGTGGGAGGTTGCTGACACACCCGGCCGCTTTGCCATGGCGCGTGTGTGGGAAATTTCCACGGAGAATGTCTATTCTAAAAATAGGCGATAAAGGAGGGAAAATAATGGCAAAACAAAAAATTCGTATTCGTTTAAAGGCTTATGATCACAGAATCCTTGATCAATCTGCAGAAAAAATCGTTGAAACAGCTAAAAGATCTGGTGCTAGCGTATCTGGTCCGATTCCGCTTCCGACTGAAAAATCTGTATATACAATCCTACGTGCGGTGCACAAATACAAAGATTCTCGTGAACAATTCGAAATGCGCACTCATAAGCGTCTAATCGACATCGTTAACCCTACTCCACAAACAGTAGATTCATTGATGCGTTTAGATTTGCCATCAGGTGTAGACATCGAAATTAAACTTTAATAAATAATAATGTTAATTAATACTAGGAGGTGTGACTCATGACCAAAGGAATCTTAGGAAGAAAAATCGGTATGACGCAAATATTTGCTGAAAATGGAGATCTAATTCCAGTAACAGTTGTTGAAGCTGCTCCAAACGTTGTTCTTCAAAAGAAAACTGTTGAAACTGATGGTTATAAAGCTATTCAACTTGGCTTTGAAGATAAGCGTGAAAAGTTAGCTAATAAACCGGAAAAAGGTCATGTATCAAAAGCAAATACTGCTCCTAAGCGCTTCATTCGCGAATTCGACGCAGTAAACTCAGATGAGTATGAAATTGGTCAAGAAGTCAAAGTTGATATTTTTGCAGAAGGTGACATCGTAGATGTAACTGGAATTTCTAAGGGTAAAGGTTTCCAAGGTGCTATTAAACGTCATGGACAATCTCGTGGACCTATGTCTCACGGTTCTCGTTACCATCGTCGCCCTGGTTCAATGGGTGCCATTGTAAACCGTGTTTTCAAACAAAAAGCACTACCAGGACGTATGGGTGGAGAACAAATTACTATCCAAAACTTAGAAGTTGTCAAAGTTGACGCAGAACGCAATCTTATCCTAATCAAGGGTAATGTTCCTGGTCCTAAAAAAGCAATGCTTATAATCAAAACAGCGATTAAAGCAAAGTAGATTAATCAGAAGGAAAGGAGGAAACAGGAATGCCGAAAGTAGCTTTATATAATCAAAGCGGATCTCAAGTTGGTGATATCGAGCTTAAAGATTCTGTTTTTGGTATTGAACCAAATAATAATGTATTGTTTGACGCGATTGTTATGCAAAGAGCATCATTACGTCAAGGTACAAGCAAAGTAAAAAATCGCTCTGAAGTTAGTGGCGGTGGTCGTAAACCATGGCGTCAAAAAGGTACTGGCCGTGCTCGTCAAGGTTCTATTCGTTCACCACAATGGCGTGGCGGTGGTACTGTATTTGGCCCAGTTCCACGTAGCTATAGCTATAAACTACCTAAGAAGGTTCGTCGTTTAGCAATCAAATCTGCACTTTCTTCAAAAGTATTAGAAGAAAAGATTCTAGTTTTAGAATCACTTTCTTTTGCTGCTCCTAAAACAAAAGAATTTGTTGCAGTATTGAAAAACTTATCTGTAGGCAAGAAAGCTCTTGTAGTTACAGATGGTTCTGATGTGAATGTTGCTCTATCTGCACGTAATATTCCTGGTATTACTGTTGTAGAAGCAAATGGAGTTAATGTTTTAGATGTGGTTTCACATGATCAATTGATCATTACAAAAGCCGCTGTTGAAAAAGTAGAGGAGGTGCTTGGATAATGGATGTACGTGATATCATTAAGCGCCCTGTCATCACTGAACGTTCAACGGACGTAATGGCTGATAAAAAATATACGTTTGAAGTTGACGTAAGAGCTAATAAAACACAAGTTAAAGATGCAGTTGAAGAAATCTTTGGTGTGAAAGTAGCTAAAGTCAATGTAATGAACTACAAAGGTAAGTTCAAACGCATGGGCAAACATGCTGGTTACACTAACAAGCGCCGTAAAGCAATTGTTACTTTAACTAACGATAGTAAAGAAATCGAATTCTTCGAAGTTTAATTCATAAAACTAACAATATTGAAGAGGAGGGAATAAAATGGCGATCAAAAAATACAAACCTACCTCCAACGGACGTCGTGGTATGACTGTATCTGATTTTGCGGAAATCACAACTGATCAACCGGAAAAATCATTACTTGCACCACTTAAGAGAAAAGGCGGTCGTAACAACCAAGGTAAGTTAACAGTTCGTCATCAAGGTGGCGGTCATAAGCGTCAATACCGTATCATCGATTTCAAACGTGATAAAGATGGTATACCTGGACGCGTTGCTACAATCGAGTATGATCCAAACCGTTCATCTAACATTGCTTTAATTAACTATGTAGATGGAGAAAAGCGCTATATTATAGCACCTAAAAATCTTAAAGTTGGTATGGAAATAGTATCTGGTCCAGATGCTGATATCAAAGTTGGAAATGCACTTCCATTATCTGATATTCCTGTTGGTACTGTTATCCACAACATCGAGCTAAAACCTGGTAAAGGTGGACAATTAGTTCGTTCTGCAGGTACTTCAGCACAAGTACTTGGTAAAGAAGGTAAATATGTCCTAGTACGATTAAACTCTGGTGAAGTTCGTATGATTCTTGCTACTTGCCGTGCAACTGTTGGTCAAGTTGGTAATGAACAACACGAGTTGATCAATATTGGTAAAGCAGGTCGTTCTCGTTGGTTAGGTAAACGCCCAACTGTTCGTGGATCTGTTATGAACCCTAATGACCATCCACACGGTGGTGGTGAAGGACGTGCTCCAATCGGACGTAAGTCACCAATGACTCCTTGGGGTAAACCAACTCTTGGTTACAAAACTCGTAAGAAGAATAACAAATCTGATAAGTTTATTGTGCGTAGCCGCAAAAAATAACTCGGGTTGAACTACGGTTCATTGTAGGGCCGTAGAGCAATCACGAAAGGAGGTTCGACCATGGGTCGCAGCTTAAAAAAAGGTCCTTTTGTTGATGAACATTTAATGAAAAAGGTTGAAGTTCTTAACGAGTCTGAAAAAAAACAAGTAGTAAAAACTTGGTCTCGTCGTTCTACAATCTTCCCAGCATTTATCGGACATACGATTGCTGTTTATGATGGTCGTAAACACGTTCCTGTTTACGTAACTGAAGACATGGTAGGTCATAAGCTTGGTGAATTTGCACCAACTCGTACTTATAAAGGTCACGCTAGTGACGATAAGAAAACAAGACGCTAATGAGAGGAGGGCATCCTGATGCAAGCTAAAGCTGTTGCAAGAACAGTTCGTATTGCTCCTCGTAAAGTACGCTTAGTTGTCGATCTAATACGAGGTAAGCAAGTAGGAGAAGCAGTGGCAATTTTAAATTTAACTCCTAAAGCTGCTTCACCGGTTGTAGAAAAAGTATTAAAATCTGCTATCGCAAATGCAGAACACAATTATGATATGGATATCAATAACTTAGTTGTAACTGAGGCTTATGTGAACGAAGGACCAACTTTAAAACGTTTCCGTCCACGTGCACAAGGACGTGCAAGCCAAATCCTTAAACGTACTAGCCACATTACAGTTGTGGTATCAGAAAAGAAGGAGGGATAATTCGTGGGTCAAAAAGTAAATCCTATAGGTTTGCGTATTGGAGTCATTCGTGACTGGGAATCTAAATGGTACGCTGAAAAAGACTATGCAGATCTTTTACATGAAGATTTGAAAGTACGTGAATACATTGCAAAACGCCTAGTAGATGCTTCTGTATCTGGTGTAGAAATTGAACGTGCTGCGAATCGCATCAATATTACTATCCGTACTGCAAAACCAGGAATGGTTATCGGTAAAGGTGGTACTGAAGTAGAAGCACTTCGAAAAGCATTAAACTCTTTAACAGGCAAACGTGTACACATCAATATCGTTGAAATTAAAAAAGCTGATATCGATGCTAAGCTAGTTGCAGAAAATATTGCTCGTCAATTAGAAAATCGTGTATCATTCCGTCGTGCACAAAAGCAAGCGATCCAACGTGCGATGCGTGCAGGTGCTAAAGGAATTAAAACACAAGTTTCTGGACGTCTTGGCGGAGCAGATATCGCTCGTGCTGAACATTATAGCGAAGGAACTGTTCCACTTCATACACTTCGTGCTGATATCGATTACGCACATGCGGAAGCAGATACAACATACGGTAAACTTGGAGTAAAAGTATGGATTTATCGTGGAGAGGTTCTTCCTGCGAAGAAAAAATCTGAGGAAGGAGGAAAATAATCATGTTATTACCTAAACGCGTTAAATATCGTCGCGAACATCGTGGAAAAATGCGTGGACGCGCTAAAGGCGGCACTGAAGTTGCATTTGGTGAATATGGTCTACAAGCTGTTGAAGCATCTTGGATCACTAACCGTCAAATTGAAGCTGCTCGTATTGCAATGACACGTTATATGAAACGTGGCGGTAAAGTGTGGATTAAAATCTTCCCTCATAAGCCATATACTGCAAAACCATTAGAAGTACGGATGGGTTCCGGTAAAGGGGCACCTGAAGGTTGGGTAGCAGTTGTAAAACCAGGAAAAATTATGTTTGAAATTGCAGGAGTATCTGAAGAGATTGCTCGTGAAGCACTTCGTCTTGCAGCACATAAACTTCCGGTTAAATGTAAGTTTGTAAAACGAGAAGAAATTGGTGGTGAATCAAATGAAAGCTAATGAAATTCGTGACCTTACCACTGCTGAAATTGAACAAAAAGTAAAATCTCTTAAAGAAGAACTATTTAATCTACGTTTCCAATTAGCTACTGGACAACTTGAAAATACAGCTCGCATTCGTGAAGTACGCAAAGCGATTGCTCGTATGAAAACAGTGATCCGTGAAAGAGAGATCGGCGTAAATAATCGATAAAGAGAGGAGGTTTTTCGAAAATGAGTGAACGGAACCAACGTAAAGTTTATACAGGGCGTGTTGTTTCTGATAAAATGGATAAAACAGTTACAGTTCTTGTAGAAACATATAAAAAACACTCACTTTACGGCAAACGCGTGAAATACTCTAAGAAATTCAAAGCACACGATGAGCAAAATGAAGCAAAAATCGGCGATATCGTTCGCATTATGGAAACACGCCCACTATCTGCGACAAAACGTTTCCGTCTTGTTGAAGTCGTTGAGAAGGCTGTTATTATCTAATAGAATTTTTCGGATTAGTTTTTCCGAAGGGAGGTAAACCATAATGATTCAACAAGAATCTCGTTTAAAAGTTGCTGACAACTCTGGTGCAAAAGAAGTTTTAACAATTAAAGTACTAGGTGGATCTGGACGTAAAACTGCTAATATTGGTGATGTTATTGTTTGTACAGTGAAACAAGCAACACCAGGAGGCGTTGTTAAAAAAGGTGAAGTTGTTAAAGCGGTTGTTGTTCGTACTAAGAGTGGTGTCCGCCGTCCGGATGGATCTTATATAAGTTTCGATGAGAATGCATGTGTAATTATCCGTGATGATAAGAGCCCTCGTGGAACTCGTATCTTCGGACCAGTTGCTCGTGAACTTCGTAACAACAATTTCATGAAAATCGTATCCTTAGCTCCGGAAGTTCTTTAATAATAATTGATTCGTAAACCAAGGAGGTGCGATTGAGATGCATGTTAAAAAAGGCGATAAAGTAATGGTTATCACTGGTAAAGATAAAGGGAAAACAGGTGTGATTTTAGCAGCGTTTCCTAAAAAGGACCGTGTAATTGTTGAAGGTGTAAATATCGTGAAAAAGCATTCTAAGCCTTCCCAAGCTAATCCACAAGGTGGAATCGTTAGCTTCGAAGCAGCTATTCACGTATCTAACGTAATGTTAGTAGATCCTAAAACAAATGAACCAACACGTGTTGGTTTCAAAGAAGTAAACGGTAAAAAAGTACGTGTAGCAAAAAAATCTGGTGAAGTTTTAGATAAATAGTTTTTAGATGAAGGGAGGTACACGACATGAACCGCCTAAAGGAAAAATATGAAAAAGAATTGACTCCTGCTTTATTAAGCAAGTTCAATTACAAATCAGTAATGCAAGTACCAAAAATTGAAAAAATTGTTGTTAACATGGGTGTTGGTGATGCAGTTCAAAACTCTAAAGTATTAGATAATGCTGTAGAAGAACTATCTATCATCACAGGACAAAAACCTGTAGTAACAAAAGCTAAAAATTCTATTGCTGGCTTCCGTCTTCGTGAAGGTATGCCAATCGGTGCGAAAGTTACACTTCGTGGCGAACGCATGTATCAATTCTTAGACAAACTAATTTCAGTTTCACTACCACGTGTACGTGACTTCCGCGGTATTTCAAAGAAAGCTTTTGATGGACGTGGAAATTACACACTTGGAGTAAAAGAACAGCTTATCTTCCCTGAAATTGATTACGATAAAGTTAGCAAAGTTCGTGGAATGGACATCGTTATCGTAACAACTGCTAAAACAGACGAAGAAGCTCGCGAATTATTAACACAACTCGGAATGCCATTCCAAAAGTAATCGCTAAAAAAGGGAGGCGAAAACGTGGCTAAAAAATCTATGATCGTGAAACAAAAGCGCACACCAAAGTTTGAAGTGCAAGCTTATACACGTTGCGAACGTTGTGGCCGTCCACATTCAGTCATTCGCAAATTCAAACTTTGCCGTATTTGTTTCCGTGAACTTGCATATAAGGGTCAAATTCCTGGCGTTAAAAAAGCTAGCTGGTAAACCCCGAAATTGGGAAGGAGGTTAATATTATGGTAATGACAGATCCAATTGCAGATTTGCTTACTCGCATTCGTAATGCGAACATGGTTCGTCACGAAAAATTAGAAGTTCCTGCTTCTAAAATCAAAAAAGAAGTTGCTGAAATTCTTAAGCGTGAAGGTTTTATTCGTGACGTTGAATTTATCGAAGATAACAAACAAGGTATCATCCGGATCTTCTTGAAATATGGTGTAAACAATGAGCGTGTAATCACTGGTATTAAACGTATTAGTAAACCAGGTTTGCGCGTATATGCAAAAGCGAACGAAGTTCCTAAAGTCCTTAATGGTCTTGGAATCGCAATCGTTTCTACTTCTCAAGGTGTTTTAACTGATAAAGAAGCTCGTAACAAACAAGTCGGTGGAGAAGTATTAGCGTACGTTTGGTAATATAAAGGCATGAATGGAGGTGCAAAAGAATGTCACGTGTAGGTAAAAAACCTATTGAAATTCCTTCTGGTGTAACAGTTACATTAGATGGAAGCAATGTTACTGTTAAGGGTCCTAAAGGTGAGCTTACTCGCAACTTTAACCCTGACATTACAATTAATATTGAAGAAAATGTAATCAACATTACTCGCCCATCAGATGCGAAGGAGCACCGTGCATTACACGGAACAACTCGCGCTCTACTTGCAAACATGGTTGAAGGAGTTTCTAAAGGATTTGAAAAATCTTTAGAACTAATCGGGGTTGGATATCGTGCTCAAAAACAAGGTAATAAACTTGTTCTAAGTGTAGGATATTCACATCCAGTAGAATTCGAACCAGAAGCTGGACTTGAAGTCGAAGTTCCTTCCAATACAAAAGTTATTGTTAAAGGTACAAGCAAAGAACGCGTTGGAGCATTAGCTGCTAATATTCGTGGTGTTCGTCCGCCTGAACCTTATAAAGGAAAAGGAATTCGTTATGAAGGCGAATATGTACGTAGAAAAGAAGGTAAAACTGGTAAATAATGCTGCTTAAGGCTAAAAGAAAGGAGTGACCGCAGGTGATCACTAAGCCAGATAAAAATAAAGTACGTAAGAAAAGACATGCTCGTGTACGTGCTAAATTAAGTGGTACAACAACTCGTCCTCGCTTAAACGTATATCGTTCAAATAAAAACATTTATGCTCAATTGATCGATGATGTGAATGGTGTAACTTTAGCTAGTGCATCTACACTAGATAAAGATCTTAACCTTGAATCTAATAGCAATTTAGATGCGGCACAAAAAGTCGGTGAATTGATCGCTAAGCGTGCAGTTGAAAAAGGCGTTAAAGCTGTAGTTTTCGATCGTGGTGGATACCTCTACCATGGACGTATTAAAGCACTTGCTGATGCAGCTCGTGAAAACGGCCTAGAATTTTAATAGAAAAAGGAGGGACATATAGATGCGTCACATTGATCCTAACAAACTTGAATTAGAAGAACGCGTTGTTACTGTTAACCGTGTTGCGAAGGTTGTTAAAGGTGGACGTCGTTTCCGTTTCTCTGCACTAGTTGTTGTAGGTGACAGAAACGGTCATGTTGGCTTCGGTACAGGTAAAGCTCAAGAGGTACCTGATGCAATCCGCAAAGCAGTTGAAGATGCGAAGAAAAACTTAGTAGAAGTAGCGATTGTTGGTACAACAATTCCTCATGCAGTAATCGGTCGATTCGGAGCTGGCCAAATTCTTATGAAGCCAGGTTCTCCAGGTACTGGAGTAATTGCAGGTGGTCCAGTTCGTGCGGTCCTAGAATTAGGTGGAGTAGCTGATATCACATCTAAATCACTTGGTTCTAATACACCAATTAATATGATTCGTGCAACTATCGATGGTATTAAGCAATTAAAACGTGCGGAAGATGTTGCTAAATTACGTAATAAATCAGTAGAAGAACTGTTAGGATAAGGAGGGATTTTAATGGCAAACAAATTAGCAATTACCCTCACTCGCAGCTTGATTGGCCGTCCGCAAAATCAACGTGAAACAGTTAAAGCTCTTGGTTTGCGCAAAGTAAATCAAACTGTTGAGCATGAAGATAATGTTGCAATACGTGGCATGATCACTAAAGTTGCTCATCTCGTAACAGTAAAAGAACAGTAATCGAATTTACTAATACAAGGAGGTGCCGACAATGAAACTTCATGAATTAAAACCTGCTGAAGGATCACGTAAAGAGCGTAATCGTGTAGGTCGTGGTATTGGTTCTGGTAATGGAAAAACTGCTGGTAAAGGTCACAAAGGGCAAAATGCTCGTTCTGGCGGTGGAGTACGCCCTGGATTTGAAGGTGGTCAAACTCCTTTATTCCGTCGTTTACCAAAACGCGGCTTTACTAACATTAATCGTAAAGAATATGCAATCGTGAATCTTGATTCATTAAATCGTTTTGAAGATGGTACTGAAATTACTCCGGTACTTCTAGTTGAAACAGGAGTAATTAGCAAAGAGAAAGCAGGAATTAAAATTCTTGCAAATGGTAAGCTTGAGAAAAAATTATCTGTCAAAGCTCACAAATTCTCCTCTGCTGCTAAAGAAGCTATCGAAGCTGCTGGCGGATCAACTGAGGTGATCTAATGTTAAAGACAATCTCCAATTTTATGCGTGTGGGTGAAATAAGAAATAAAATTCTTTTCACCCTGTTAATGTTAATTGTGTTTAGGATCGGTACTTTTATACCTGTTCCTGGTGTTGATGCACGTGCCTTAGAGGCTAATGACCAAACTGGTTTCTTTAGCATTCTAAATACATTTGGTGGTGGGGCATTATACCAATTTTCCATTTTGGCAATGGGGATTATGCCTTACATCACTGCATCAATCATTGTTCAACTTTTACAAATAGATGTTGTTCCTAAGTTTACTGAATGGTCAAAACAAGGTGAGGTTGGTCGTCGTAAATTAGCTCAATTTACAAGATACTTTACTATCGTTCTAGGTTTTATTGAAGCTGTAGGTATGTCTTATGGTTTCAATACTATGACTCAAGGCCAATTGATTTCAAATCCTAATTTCGGTACGTATTTGATCATCGCAGTTGTTTTGACAGCAGGTACTGCATTTCTTATGTGGCTAGGTGAACAGATTACAGCAAAAGGTGTTGGAAATGGCATTTCCATTATTATCTTAGCTGGTATTGTTGCACGTATCCCGAGTATTTTACAGCAGATTTTCGAGCAACAGCTCAAAAACGCAGGACAACAACTATTTATCAAAATTGTTATCTTATTACTTATTTTGCTAGTTGTGCTTGCTATAATAGTTTCAGTAATTTTCTTCCAACAAGCATTGAGAAAAATACCAATTCAATATGCACAACGCCTTGCAGGGCGTAACCCAGTTGGTGGCCAGTCTACACACTTACCTTTAAAAGTAAATGCAGCTGGTGTTATTCCGGTTATCTTTGCAGTTTCGTTTATCATTGCACCAAGAACTATTGCATCATTCTTTGGTTCAAATAGTGTAACAGATACTATTCAATGGGTTTTTGATTATACGAAACCGGTTGGAATGATCATCTATGTTGCGTTAATTATAGCTTTTTCATATTTCTATGCGTTCGTACAAGTGAATCCTGAGCAAATGGCTGATAACCTCAAGAAACAAGGAGGCTATATTCCAGGAATTCGACCTGGTAAGAGTACAAAAGAGTATTTAACAAATGTTCTTTATCGATTAACGTTTGTTGGCTCAATTTTCTTGGCTGTTGTAGCAATACTTCCTGTGTTGTTTACAAAATTTGCAAATTTACCAGATTCGGCTCAAATTGGCGGTACTAGCTTGCTAATCGTAGTTGGTGTGGCACTTGATACAATGAAACAATTAGAATCACAACTTGTGAAACGTCATTATAAAGGTTTTATTAAATAGTTATAGTTTTAGGAACAGTGATTGTTCCTAAAACTAAAATGAAGAGTCTGAGGGGGAAGTACTAGTGAATTTAGTGTTAATGGGCCTTCCCGGTGCCGGTAAAGGAACACAAGCCGAAAGAATCGTAGATAAGTATGAAATCCCTCATATCTCAACTGGCGATATGTTCCGTGCTGCAATAAAAGAAGGAACAGAACTCGGCTTAAAAGCAAAATCGTTTATGGATAAAGGTGAACTTGTTCCTGACGAAGTGACAATTGGAATTGTCCGTGAACGTTTAAGCAAGGATGATTGTCAAAAAGGATTTTTGCTAGATGGATTCCCTAGAACTGTGCCACAAGCAGAAGCACTTGAGGCAATCCTTCGTGATCTTAATAAACAAATAGACTATTGTATAAATATCAAAGTGGAAAAAGAGATTTTAATGGAACGGCTTACTGGCCGACGCATTTGTAAAAATTGTGGTGCAACTTATCATCTCGTTTTTAATCCACCAAAAGAAGCTGGTGTTTGTGACCGCTGTGGCGGAGAATTATATCAACGTGCAGACGATAATGAAGAAACTGTTCAAAATCGTCTAGATGTGAATATTAAACAGACTCAACCTCTTCTAGATTTTTATGCAAGCAAAGGCTATTTACAAACTATTGATGGCCAACAAGACATCAATAAAGTTTTTACTGATATTGATACACTGCTTGGGAGCTTGTGTGAATGATCGTTTACAAAACTGCCCAAGAAATTGATATTATGAAAACGGCAGGTAAGCTTGTTGCTTTAACCCATCAAGAATTAAAAAAGTATATAAAATCAGGAATTACGACAAAAGAATTGGATGTAATTGCTGAAAATTTTATTCGCAAGTTTGATGCAATTCCTTCATTTAAAGGGTATAATGGGTTTCGTGGCAGTATTTGTACTTCGGTCAATGATCAACTAGTTCACGGAATTCCAGGTGATTTAACGCTTAATGAAGGTGATATTATCACAATAGATATTGGTGTGGAGTATAATGGCTACCATGGTGACTCTGCATGGACATATCCTGTTGGGAAAATAGATAAAGAGGCACAAAGGCTGCTAGATGTGACAGAGAAATCTCTCTATCATGGCTTAAATGAAATAAAGCCTGGTGAGCGTCTTTCGAACATCTCTCATGCGATTCAAACGTTTGTAGAAAATCATGGCTTTTCTATCGTTCGCGAGTATGCCGGACACGGGATTGGTCAAGAATTACATGAAGACCCACTAATACCTCATTATGGACCGCCTAACAAAGGCCCTCGCTTAATGCCAGGAATGGTATTGTGTATTGAACCAATGGTAAACGCGGGTAGTCGTTATGTTAAAACTCTCCAAGATGATTGGACGGTTGTGACGGTTGACGGTGGTTTGTGTGCACATTTTGAGCATACTGTCGCGATTACAGACACTGGATATGAAATTTTAACAATCACACAGCCATAACTTTTGTGAAAGTGGTATTACTTATAGTCCATAAATGTAAGAAGAAGGGAGATGGGTACAGGTGGCGAAAGACGATGTTATCGAGGTTGAAGGTACTGTTAGTGAAACTTTGCCAAACGCAATGTTTAAGGTAGAATTAGAGAATGGTCATACTGTTCTCGCACATGTTTCTGGGAAAATTAGAATGCATTTCATTCGTATTTTACCTGGGGACAAAGTGACAGTTGAACTTTCTCCATATGATTTAACGCGCGGAAGAATTACGTATCGTTTCAAATAATAATGCACTCCGTACTGTTAAGGAGGTAAAACAGATGAAAGTCAGACCATCAGTAAAACCAATTTGTGAAAAGTGCAAAATCATTCGCAGAAATGGTAAAGTAATGGTTATTTGTGAAAACCCTAAACATAAACAAAAACAAGGATAATATTGAAGGAGGTGCGCAATATACTATGGCACGTATTGCAGGTGTAGACATTCCACGTGATAAACGTGTAGTGATCTCTTTAACTTATGTTTTTGGGATTGGTAAACCAACTGCCCAAAAAATCTTAGCCGAAGCAGGTGTATCAGAAGATACTCGTGTTCGTGATTTAACTGAAGATGAATTAAATAAAATCCGTGATATTATTGACAAATTAAAGGTTGAGGGTGACCTTCGCCGTGAAGTATCTTTAAACATCAAACGTTTAATGGAAATTGGTTCATATCGTGGACTTCGCCATCGCCGTGGCTTACCGGTTCGTGGTCAAAATACGAAGAACAATGCTCGTACACGTAAAGGTCCTCGTAAGACTGTAGCAGGTAAAAAGAAATAATTAGTAAAGGAGGTTTCATAGTAATATGGCACGTAAAACAAACACTCGTAAACGTCGTGTGAAAAAGAATATAGAAACAGGTATTGCACACATTCGTTCTACATTTAATAATACAATCGTAACAATTACAGATTCTCATGGTAATGCTGTTGCATGGTCTAGTGCGGGTGCTCTTGGATTTAAAGGTTCTCGTAAATCTACTCCATTTGCAGCTCAAATGGCAGCAGAAACTGCAGCTAAAGCTTCCATGGAACATGGAATGAAAACTCTTGAAGTAACTGTTAAAGGACCTGGTGCAGGTCGTGAAGCTGCTATTCGTGCACTTCAAGCTGCTGGTCTAGAAGTAACAGCAATTAAAGATGTTACACCGGTACCACACAATGGTTGCCGTCCACCAAAACGCCGTCGTGTTTAATTTTTCTGTATAGAATTTGTATCCATGTCAATAATGGGATATGAT
This sequence comes from Heyndrickxia sp. NPDC080065, assembly GCF_050281185.1. NCBI lineage: Bacteria > Bacillati > Bacillota > Bacilli > Caryophanales > Bacillaceae > Heyndrickxia > Heyndrickxia sp. NPDC080065. The sequence goes on from NZ_JBNNWS010000024.1 coordinate 47,898, forward strand.
ATGTGAAAAATTTTCAAAACAGAAATGATTAATCCAGTTGTTGTGCACAAACGGAATGTAAACATGGGGAATTTCGGTTAGGTCGATTAAAATCTATCTTTACCGGGGTTTCGACGTTTTGAAGGAGGGTAAATTTTAATGATTGAAATCGAAAAACCAAAAATTGAAACGGTTGAGGTCAACGATGACACAAGCTTCGGGAAGTTCGTCGTAGAACCACTAGAGCGTGGATATGGTACAACTTTGTGTAACACCAAACGTCGTATCCTATTATCCTCACTTCCAGGTGCAGCTGTCACTTCTATACAAATAGATGGTGTCATGCATGAGTTCTCAACAATTGAAGGCGTCGTTGAAGATGTAACATCAATTATTCTTAATATAAAAAAGCTAGCTTTGAAAATATACTCTGACGAAGAAAAGACGCTTGAAATTGATGTGCAAGGAGAGGGAGTCGTAACAGCTGCTGACATTACTCATGACAGCGATGTTGAAATTCTCAATCCGGATCTTTACATTGCGACTTTAGGGAAAAATGCTCACTTCCGCATGCGTATGTCAGCTGTAACAGGTCGTGGTTATACACCTGCTGAACAAAATAAACGCGAAGATCTTCCAATTGGTGTTATCCCAATTGACTCCATTTACACACCGGTTCAACGTGTAAACTATCAAGTAGAAAATACACGTGTCGGCCAAGTTGCAAACTATGACAAGCTTTCTCTTGATGTTTGGACAGATGGAAGTATTGGGCCTAAGGAGGCCATTTCTCTAGGTGCAAAGATTCTTACAGAGCACTTGAATATTTTCGTTGGACTTACTGATGAAGCACAAAATGCTGAAATCATGGTTGAAAAAGAAGAAGATCAGAAAGAAAAAGTTCTTGAAATGACTATTGAAGAGCTAGATCTCTCCGTTCGTTCTTATAATTGCCTAAAACGTGCTGGTATCAATACTGTTCAGGAACTAGCAAACAAAACAGAAGAAGATATGATGAAAGTACGTAACTTAGGTCGCAAGTCTTTAGAAGAAGTAAAAGCGAAGTTAGAAGAACTTGGCTTAGGCTTACGAAAAGACGATTGATGCTAAATAACTCGTATGAATAAATTTCAACAAGGGAGGGAAACTTCATGCCATACAGAAAACTAGGACGTACTAGTGCCCAACGTAAAGCGTTGCTTCGTGATTTAGCAACTGACCTTATCATCAATGAGCGCATCGAAACTACTGAAGCTCGTGCGAAAGAGTTACGCTCAGTTGTTGAAAAAATGATTACTCTTGGTAAACGTGGAGATTTACACGCGCGTCGTCAAGCAGCAGCATTTATTCGTCATGAAATTGCTGATGCAGAAACAAACCAAGATGCAGTTCAAAAGTTATTCTCTGACATCGCTACACGTTATCAAGAACGCCAAGGTGGATACACTCGTATCATGAAACTTGGACCTCGTCGTGGTGACGGTGCACCAGTAGTAATTATTGAATTAGTATAATATTTCTTTCAAAAAGGGCAGGACAGTTAGTGATTTTTAACTGCTTCTATGCCCTTTTTGTGCAAATTTTAATAAACGTGATGTATTGAAGCTAATAGAGTGTTACGATGGGTAGATTATAGATCTATCGCGTCTAGCTCCTTGCATCCCTCTCCATCTCTAGTAAATAGAGTTTTTGTGACCAGGGAACGTGTATAATTCCCCAGGAGAGGGATGCAGGCTTTTTTATTTTTCGTATAAATTTTTAGAGACGAGACAGAATAGCTTAGCTTAGAGGAGGCATGGAAATGGCAGAACAGGTTATTTCTATAGAAAATGTTTTTTATCGTTATCCTGGTCAAGAGCCTTATGCACTTAACGATGTATCATTATCTATTAATCATGGGGAATGGCTGGCAATCGTAGGCCACAATGGTTCTGGTAAATCTACATTGGCAAAGATGTTAAATGGCCTTCACTTTCCGGAAATGGGAAAAGTAATGGTTGAAGATATTTTATTATCTGAGGAAACCGTTTGGGATATTAGAAAGCTGATTGGTATGGTGTTTCAAAACCCTGATAATCAGTTTGTTGGAACGACTGTGCAGGATGATGTGGCTTTTGGTTTAGAAAATAACGGTGTTGATCAAAAGGTAATGGTAGAGCGTGTAAATGACGCTTTAAGTAGAGTAAATATGCTTAAGTTTCTTGATCAAGAGCCACACCATTTATCTGGGGGACAGAAACAAAGAGTCGCAATTGCAGGTGTTATTGCACTTCAGCCGAAAGTAATCATTTTGGATGAGGCTACATCGATGTTAGATCCAAAAGGCCGCAAAGAGGTTTTGGAAACGATTCGAGAGCTAAAGGAGAAAATTGGACTTACTGTTATTTCAATTACACATGATCTGGAAGAAGCATCAAGAGCAGACCGAATCATTGTTTTAAATAAAGGAGAAGTTTTTAAAGAAGGTACCCCCATTGAAATCTTTCGAATGGAAGAAGAACTAGTTAAGCTTGGGTTAGATATCCCTTTTACAATAAAAATGGGCAAGCAGTTAGAGGAACAAGGATTTCATTTGCCTAATATGTATTTAACAGAAAAAGAATTGGTGGATGCACTATGGACATTACACTTGAGCAAGTAGAATATCGTTATCAAGCGAATACTCCTTTTGAAAGGTTAGCGATAAAGAATATTGATTTGTCTATTCCTTCAGGCCGCTTTATAGCCATTATCGGTCATACCGGTTCCGGGAAATCCACCCTTCTGCAGCATTTAAATGCTTTATTGCAGCCTACAAAGGGAAAAATAAATGTTGGTGATTATGTTATCAACTCTGAAAAAAAGGAAAAAAACCTTCGCCAAGTTCGACAAAAGGTTGGAATCGTTTTTCAATTTCCTGAGCATCAACTTTTTGAAGAAACAGTCGAAAAAGATATTTGTTTTGGTCCGCTGAATTATGGGGTAAGTAAAGAAGAAGCTAAGAAACGAGCACGGGAACTGATTCTTCAAGTAGGATTATCAGAAGAAGTACTTACAAAATCGCCATTTGATTTATCTGGTGGGCAAATGAGAAGAGTGGCAATCGCCGGTGTATTAGCGATGGAACCGGAAGTGCTAGTTTTGGACGAGCCTACAGCAGGACTAGATCCGAGAGGGCGTAAAGAAATCATGGAAATGTTTTATCGTCTTCATAAGGAAAAAGGTTTATCAACTGTACTTGTTACACATAGTATGGAGGATGCGGCTGTTTATGCAGACGAAATTGTTATTATGCATCAAGGGGAGATAAAACGAAAAGGGACCCCAGAAGAAATTTTTTCAGAACCTAAGGAACTATTATCATTAGGGTTAAATGTTCCAGATGTCGTAAGTTTCCAGTACCTTTTAGAAGAAAAAATAAACAGAAATCTGGGAAAAACATGCTTAACGATTGAGGAGCTCTCAAATGCAGTAAAAAATTTATATAGTCGAGGTGAACGGCCATGATGGAAAAAATGATTTTTGGTCGTTATGTTCCAGCTGAGTCTGTTATCCATCGACTAGATCCACGTTCAAAACTGATTTTTGTATTTGCATTTATATGCATTGTCTTTTTGGCGAATAATGCGATAACTTACGGCATATTGGCTGTTTTTACAATTCTATTAGTTTTTATTTCAAAAATACCTTTTAATTTTTTTATTAAGGGGTTAAAGCCTATTCTTTGGCTGATCCTGTTTACGTTAGTATTACATTTATTTTTTACGAAACAAGGGAGTCTCATTTTTCACTTGGGATTTATTAAAATATATGAAGAAGGTTTAAAACAGGGTCTTTTTATTTCTCTTAGATTTATGTTATTAATCTTTGTTACATCTCTTATGACATTAACAACAACACCTATATCTCTAACAGATGGATTGGAGACCTTATTAAACCCATTAAAAAAATTGAAATTTCCTGTCCATGAATTAGCTTTAATGATGTCTATTTCTTTACGGTTTATTCCTACACTGATGGATGAAACAGATAAAATTATGAAAGCACAAATGGCCAGAGGGGTCGATTTTTCAGGTGGTCCGATAAAAGATCGAATAAAAGCTATTATTCCATTGCTTATTCCACTTTTTGTTAGTTCTTTTAAACGGGCTGAGGAATTGGCAACAGCTATGGAAGCGAGAGGCTATCGTGGTGGAGAAGGTCGTACAAAATATCGATTGTTAAACTGGAGAAGATCAGATTCTCTGGCGGTATTACTTTTACTCCTATTAACTATAGCATTAATTATCTTTAGAGCGTGAGGGAAAGTTCATGTTTCGATATAAGTGTGTAATATCGTATGATGGTTCAGGATTTTCAGGCTATCAAGTTCAACCAAATGGTCGTACGGTTCAAGGGGAGCTTGAAGCGGCTCTGAAAAAGATTCATAAGGGTGAAGAGATAAAAGTAACAGGATCCGGAAGAACGGATGCAGGTGTTCATGCAATTGGGCAAGTGATTCATTTTGATTCGCCCCTTAATATTCCACTTGGGCGTTGGCCAATTGTGATGAATAGTACTCTTCCTGATGATATATCAATTAAAAATATGAAAATAGCGGATTCAGGTTTTCATGCGAGGTATTCCGTCGCTCAGAAGGAATATCATTATAAGGTGCACACAAGTCTATTTAGAGACCCTTTTAAACGTCATTATTCATATCATTTTCCTTATTCATTAGATTACAGTGCGATGGAAAAAGCCTGTAACTATTTAATTGGAACACATGATTTTACCAGCTTCTGTTCTGCCAAAACTGAGATCATAGACAAAGTTAGAACGTTACAAGAGATTCATTTTTCTAAAGAAAATGATGAACTTGAATTTACATTTGTGGGAAATGGTTTCCTTTATAATATGGTTCGAATTCTGATGGGAACGATTTTAGAGGTAGGAATGAAGAAAAAAAGTCCACAAGATATTCCTATTATTCTTGAAAAGAAAAATCGTGCATATGCTGGGAAAACTGCCCCGGCTGAAGGGCTTTATTTGTGGAAGGTGTATTATAAATAGGGAATTGGGGCTTGGTGCTAGAGTTGGAATTTACTAACACCACCAAAACAACTAAACCAGGTGTAACATTATCTTGACATTGATGTTATAAAAAGATATTATTACATATGGTATGTTATTAACCCCACAAATAAGCCCCGGAACTTATTCGTGATAATAATAAATACGATAGAATTTAATTTTTTATTTTTAGGAGGGTAACTAATGCGTACTACGTATATGGCTAATGCAAACAATATAGAACGTAAATGGTACGTTGTGGATGCTGAAGGTAAAACTTTAGGTCGTTTATCAAGTGAAGTAGCATCTATTTTGCGCGGTAAACATAAACCAACTTTCACACCACATGTTGATACTGGTGATTATGTTATTATTTTAAATGCATCAAAAATCGAATTAACAGGTAAGAAATTATCTGACAAAATCTATTACCGTCATTCACAATTTGCTGGTGGTTTAAAAACTCGTACAGCAAACGAAATGCGTACAAACTATCCAGAAAAAATGCTTGAACTAGCTATTAAAGGAATGCTTCCAAAAGGTTCTTTAGGTCGCCAAATGTTCAAGAAATTACATGTGTATGCAGGTGCAGAACATCCACATACAGCACAAAAACCAGAAGTGTACGAACTTCGCGGATAATCAATAAGGGAGGGTATTAATTTGGCACAAGTTCAATATTACGGAACAGGACGTCGTAAAAGCTCTGTTGCACGTGTTCGTTTAGTTCCTGGTAACGGTCGTATCGTAATCAACGGACGTGAAGTAGAAAACTATATTCCATTTGCAGCTTTAATCGAAGTAATTAAACAACCATTAAACGCAACTGAAACTCTTGGTAACTACGATGTTTTAGTAAACGTTAGTGGTGGTGGTTTCACAGGTCAAGCTGGAGCAATCCGTCATGGTATCGCTCGTGCATTATTGCAAGCTGATCCTGAATACCGTTCAACATTAAAACGTGCAGGTCTATTAACTCGTGACGCTCGTATGAAAGAACGTAAAAAATACGGTCTTAAAGGCGCTCGTCGTGCACCTCAGTTCTCAAAACGTTAATAAATCAACGTTTACAGCTCGTTTCAACTTTGTTGGAATGGGCTGTTTTTATGACTTAAAAAGCTTTTGACTGCAATTTGACTGCAAAAATTTATAAATTATTTTTGTGGCTCTTTTTCTTTATTTTCATGCGTATTTCTATTTAGATAATCTGCCAACAAGTCGTTTATATCTTCTTCACTTTGCTTTGTAACGTGGGTATAAATGTCCATTGTAATAGAAATTCGGGAGTGTCCTAATCTCATTTGTACGTCCTTCATTCTAGCACCTGCCGCAAACAGCATAGAAGCGTGTGTATGCCTTAATCCATGTACTTTAATGTTTATCTACCTTAAACCTCTTACAAGCCGAAAATAGGGTTTCATTGGGGTATTCAAGTCTCATAGGTCTTAAATCCTCTCTCGGAAACAGAAAATGTTCTATTTCTGGATTACCAAACTCATTTCTATGTTCTTCATTCAAATTCATTAGTTCCTTTATGATCTCGAATGTTTCATCATCTAGTTTAATTTTTTTTATTATGTAAGGGGGCTAAATATAAAAATACATCTGTAATAAAAACTGTAGAATCCATTTTGATAGATTTTTTTCAAAATGGATTCTTTAAATTTACTGTATAAATTTCATGTTTATTTGGTATTTCTAATCAAAATTTATTTTAAAGTTATATAAAAAAACTTAGTTTTTAAATAGAAAAATAAGTTATGACATTATAGAGTTGTCGTAACTTATTTAGTGAGGTAAAATTGAATTGTTAGAAAATTGGAAGGAGTGTAAAAAATAGCACAACATGATAATCTGATTTATAAAAAGGACTTTAAAACAAAAAAACGTCACCAAGAACGAAAAAGTCATATTGAAGAAAAAAGTAAAGAAATTCCAGAAAGATATTTATCTTCGGGAATGATTTGAGAGAGTATTTCTTTTCTCTCTAAGAGTGGTCTATGAGTTATCTTTTCACAGTTATAATAGAGAATATCAAAGACACAATAGGTTATCTCATGAAATGATTTTTTTGATTTAAAGCGTTCCATTACAGCTTCAAAATCAGGCTTTCCTTGATTGTCTGAAACTATAACTTCACCGTCTATAACGATTTAACTATACTATAATATTAAGAGAATAAAACTGTTATCTATAGATGTAAGACCTAAAGAAGTAGCTTTAACAGTATTTGTCTTATTTAAGTAAAGATTAAAGTAATAACATTCCTATTATAAATGAAGAGCCATGTTTATGTCACAATCGTGGCAAGATAGTTTAAGTGAATTTCTTAACAAAAAAATGCTCCGATCCTGTTGTTAGATAAATGATATGGAATGCTATTATGTAACGTCTTCCAAATTTTATATAAAGAAGTTGAAATATTTTACCCTAAACTTATCTATTCCTTTATTACTTGTTGGACTTATAATTGGTAGTAATACATATCAAAGAATTAGTACAATTAAATCTGAAAGATCAATTGTTAAGAATGAAGTATTAAAAATACTTAATTCAAATAAAATTACAGATTCGCAAGAAGAGAAACTTCAACAAATATATAAGAATAACAGTAAACAGAAGGCTGAACAAACGATTAGTTAAACAGAAACAATCTACACAAAGGTATTGGGGAGGTAGAATAGCTTGGCAAATATAACTGAAACTATAACTAAATATCTGGACATTCTTAATTTACCTTTAGAGAAGCCATCATTAAATTATTTAGAAAGAATTTGTAATGCACAATTAAATACTTTTCCCTTTGAGAATATCAGTAAGCTTTTATATTGTGAAAATCATAATAATAATTATTTCGAAATACCTTCATTTGAGTTGTTTACTAAGAATTTTAAGGAATATAATTTTGGAGGAACTTGTTACACCTTGAATTCCAACCTATTGATTTTATTAAGGGGGATTGGGTTTGATTGTTATCATGTGATGCTTGAAGAAAAGCACATGGGCATTATAGTTAAAATTAATAAAGAACGTTTTTATGTTGATTGTGGTGCTGCTGCTCCCTTTTTCAAACCGGTGCGTTTTGAGAATGATTTTGAGAATATCTCCTCTTTTGGTAAAGATGAAGTTAATATATTACCAGAAGATCCTCGACTAAATAGGTATAGATATGTTCGCCACGTTAATGGGAAACAAAGCGGAAAAGCTTGGCACTTTAATTCTCGAAAAGTAGCTAAAGTTAGTGATTTTAATGAAGTAATAAAAAAATCTTATAAACCTAACGCCACATTTATGACTATTTTAAGATGCCAACTATATCAAATCCCTAAACAAAGAAGTATTTCTATCGTAAATAATAAGTTCAGTATACGTTATTCAAATGGTGAAACAAATGTTTTAACTTTATCATCAGAAGAGGAAATTAGAACAGTATTAATAGAAGAGTTTAAGTTACCCAAATTACCAGTAAAAGAAGCTATTGAAGTGTTAAAGAGATTAAAAATAGACATTTTTGAGCATAGCACCAAATATTAAATGAACGGATGCATAAATCCATGCTCTTATTTCTTATGTCTTTTCTGAAACTACAGTGGCAGCATTCCTGTAATAATGTAGAAATCCATACTTATGGTACAAACTTAGTAGGTTATTTTATTGGAAAATTTCCAATTATGGGATAAAATTATAATTAGACATGTCTTAGCATTAATTTAAGGGGAGAAAATGATTTTAAATAATTCTCAAGAATATGATGACCCTATTTTATACGATAAAGAAAATGAATTATTTATGCCAGAGATACCATTTTTACTAAAATGGGCAACTAAAAAACAAGGTCCTATAATTGATATCGCTTGTGGTACTGGTAGAGTAACTATTCCTCTAGCGCAAAAAGGACATAAGCTTGTAGGAGTAGATATACATAAGGGAATGTTAAACCATGCCAAAAAGAAGGCAGATGAACTTAATTTACAAATAGATTGGACTGAACAGGATTGTACTAAATTAGATTTAAAAATCAAGAGTAATTTAGTATATTCAGTTGGTAACTCTTTTCAACACTTCCTTACAAATGAATCGCAGGATGGATTACTTACTTCCATAAATAAGTCTTTAGAGATTGAAGGTATATTCATTTTTGGTACAAGGTTTCCTAGTGTTGAAGAATTGTTACAACCTAGTACTGAAGAGTTTTGGAGATCTTATACTGACAATGAAACTTTAAATACAGTTGATTTATTTACTATTAGTGATTACGACTCTCTAAATCAAATTCAACATTATACAACTATTAGAAGATATAAAAATAATGCCGGTGAAATTTTAAAAGAAAAAAGAACAAATATTAGCTTAAGATATGTATTCCCAAAAGAGATGGAAAGAATTTTAATTGCTCATGGCTTTGAAATTTCACACTTATTTAGTGATTGGAAAGAGACTCCAATCACTAACGAAAGCTACGAAATGATTTATGTTTGCAGGAAAATAAGATAATAGAAAATAAATATCAAGAATTTTACTATAGGGGCATTGATCCAAAGGAACAATGCTTTTTGTTTAGTTTTAAAATGCTAACTAGACAGCATCCCACTAATAAACTATCTTGTTTAAACCAAGTTTGTGAAGAATTACACTGTGCGAAACGTTTCCTTATAAGTGCCAATGCACGAAATAGGAGAATTGCCTAAATGCAATTACAACTGATTAATCGAAACTCGGAATGAAAGC
>NZ_JBNNWS010000025.1:0-56299 GCF_050281185.1 Heyndrickxia sp. NPDC080065
GCTATGAATATCAGATACGCACCTGTGATTGATGGTACCAGTCAATCAGCATAGGGAACTATATGTTCTGCCCTATGAGGGGTGATGAGACACCCTCATCTTGAAGGCTGTTCAAAACAGAAATGGACTGCGAATGCAAAGTCATTTAAGAATCCCACCCGACACAACGAAAGGTGTAGGGCTTGCGGCTTTAGCCGTGGGAGTCTCAAGATTTAATATTTGTCCATCAGCGGTGGGTGATACAATAATTTGCTTTCCTCTTTTTGATATTAAGAATATTATATCCAAATCTTGCAGAATATCTAGCTCATTACGGGCGTTGATCCAAAATAGGATTAAGAGCTGATTAACAAAAGTTTATCAGTTTTTTTCTTTGCACAAAGTTTAGTAGACCCCAAAAAATTTGTAGCAAATGATAATTTTAATCGTCGTCCTATTTTATCTATAGAATTCCCTTCAGGAAATGGTGTGGGACAAGTAAGAGTAATGGCAAAAATTTATGGTGCTTTTGCTTGTGGTGCAAAAACGCTCGGATTAAGGGAAGAAACAATAAATGAATTAAAGAAAAGAGCCATCCCTCCGAAAGCAGGGTATTATGATCATGTGAATTGTATATTTTGGTTTCTACCTCAGAAAATCCAACATATTGACATATTAAAATATCACGATATAATAATTCGTATGAAACCAATTGAAATCTTCAAAGCCTTATCAAATGAATCAAGGATGCAAATTTTGTCATGGCTGAAGGAGCCTGATCGTCATTTTATACCCCAAGAAGGGATTGATATGAGTACAACAGGGGTTTGTGTTTGTCAAATAACAGAGAAATTGAAAATGACGCAATCAACTGCTTCCCAATATCTAACCATACTTTTAAGAGCTGGTCTTATTAAGGCAGAACGAATAGGAAAGTATACTTATTACAAGAGGGACGAAGAGGCCATTAGTAAAATTGCTGACTTTTTAAAAAATGAAATATGATAATGGAAATGAATCATTTTAGAGAATTCATTTTCATATTTTCATAACTAATAAACATCTCTAGATGTTTATTTTTACCACCAACATATCGACGTATTATGATATGTTTATTTTTTAAACTAACATATCGACATATTACGATGTGTTTATTTTTACGACTAATATATCGTTATATTACGATGTGTGAATATGTGAAAAATTAAGGAGTGAACTTTCATGTCTAACACTTGGAAAATATATATTTTAGCCATTATCAGCTTTTTAGTAGGAACCTCAGAGTACATAATTTCCGGTATTTTGGATAATATTGCTCATACACTTGGGATAACCTTAGCTGCTGCGGGCCAGTTAATTACGATCTTTTCACTAGTATATGCTATTTTCACACCAATCCTCATGGCGTTGACAGCAAGTATAGATAGACGCAAATTAATGATTTATTCTCTCGGTCTGTTTGTTATAGGAAATATCATGGCGTTTACCCTCCCTGGTTATGGATGGTTTATTGTAGCACGAGTAGTTATGGCATTGGGAGCAGGTATGGTTGTTGTAACCGCATTAACAGTTGCAGCCAAGATCGCTTCAGAAGGTAAGCAGGGTAGTGCAATCGCTACAGTAGTCATGGGATTTACTGCATCTCTAATTATTGGTGTTCCACTTGGAAGAATGTCAGCTGAAGCATTTGGTTGGAAATCTGTATTTGGTGGAATTGCTCTACTAGGATTAATAGCAATGTTTATTATATACTTTACTCTTCCACAAATCGAAGGAGATAAGCCCGTACCTTTATCTCAACAGTTCTCTCTTTTGAAGAAACGAAAAGTTTTAATTGGATTATCTATCACTTTTTTTTGGCTCGGGGGATATTCCATTGCTTATACCTATCTTTCACCATACCTCCTTACCGTTTCAGGGATAAGCGACAAGTTGCTTAGCGGAGTTTTGCTTATATTTGGAATAGCAAGCTTGGTTGGATCGAAGTTCGGGGGATTTAGCACCGATCGATGGGGAGTACCCGTTACATTGATTGGCGGAATGTCATTACACATCATCACACTGATTTTGCTGTCACTCGTAACCCACTCATATTTTGGAGTGTTGGTGATTCTAATTTTATGGTCGTTTGCGGCATGGTCTACTGGGCCGACACAACAATATCACTTAGCTACAATAGAACCAGAATTATCGGGTGTATTGCTTGGCATCAATCAGTCAATGATGCAATTATCTATGGCTGCAGGTGCAGGAATAGGGGGTATTTTTGTTGAGAAGGTATCACTGGCTTCTATTACGTGGTTTGGGGCATTGGGGGTTGCAATAGCTATAGTTGCTTCCTTGATGGCTTCCCATTCAAATTCTAAACAAAAATCATCACATTTAAAAGAAATAAACCAGTAAATAATTCAAATAGGTTACCTATAGTCATTGAACAGAGTACAGCTTTTCATTTAGGGAGAAAGATTTCATATATATAAAGGTTTCTTAGTTAAAAAATCATGATGAGATTGAAAAAAGGATTAAATATTCAGCAATTAGGCGCTTTTCTTTTAAAAGAAAGCGTCTTTTTGTACCAATTAAGAGATTGGATTTTGTTAAATTGTAGCTGATAATGTGCACCTAAAGGATGAAGGGCAATATAATCCTGCTTTACAATTTTTGTAATCTGCTTTTTTTAAGATTATTTTTCTCGCCATTGTATAATCACTGTTTTGAATGTAGGAGTAAAATGCTCCTCATATCAAGGAGGAAAAGCCCCATGTATTACCGTATATTTAATAGAATAGAACCCTTCATACCTCAGTTTCTATCAATTTATGGGAAAAGAAAAGGCTTATATTTTATTAAAGGAAGTGGTATTAGTGTGTAAAGATAGTATAGAAGATTATCATTTTATAGAGGAAGATAGTCCTGATGAAAAATAATAAGTGGAGGATTAAAGTTTCAGGTATCTGCATTTTGCTGTTATTACTTGGTGGTTTTATATTGAAAAATACCCCACATAAAACAGTAACTACTGATAATGAGGTGAAAATAGCCAAAGGAAAAAAAGTTGATTCGAACAGCGATGGGAATACTTCTGGAGAAGGAAATACCAATGATTATACGATTAAAAATGCTAGTCAAGGTATTTATGATCTAAATTTGAAAATGGACAAAAACGGAAAATTTAGTGTGAAAGCGAATATAGAGGTGAAAAATAAAGGAGAAGAGTCCTGGGATAATCTTGTTTTTTATTTTATACCAAATGTATTTACGAAGGAAAATAAACCGGAAAAAATGAAAAGTGCGGGAACGGTTCATATGCAAAAGGTAACACTTGATGGTTCAGACATATCCTATACTTTAGATAAAGATACACTTTTAATAAAATTGACAAACAAGATGGTAAAAGGAGAATCCCATCAAGTCTCCATCCAATATCAATTTACAGTCCCAGATGATGGTTTTAGATTCACGAAAACAAAAAATGGAAACTATCATCTAGCACAATGGTATCCAATGCTAGCATACTATACGCATGGATGGTTAAAGCATCCGTACATGCCGAATAGCGAAACTTATCATACAGCACATACTGATTTTACATTAAGCTATCAGATTCCAAAAGGTTATATTTTTACCTCCACTGCACCAAATGAAAATTCAGACGCCACTAGTGGTGAAGTAAAAGCAAATAACGTAAAAGAGATGTTTGTCGGAATCCTAAAAAATCAAGAGATGCAGCAAGAAACGATAGATGGTATCCAAATAAGAGTGTTTGCTCCAGCGGGTCACAAACAAGTATTACAAAAATCTTTCCAGACAGTGAAGGAAGTTGTTCATTATTATAATCAAAAGATTGGAAAATACCCTTATCCACAACTTGATGTATTACTAGAAGAAGATAGCGATTCTATGGAGTATCCAGAAATTGTAACTGTTGGAATAACAGATGATCAAAGGGGATTAAATCACACTATAGCACATGAAATAGCTCACCAATGGTTTTATGGAATGGTAAGTGAGGACCCTTATACAGATGGATGGTTGGATGAGGGTCTTGCCGAACTTACGGCTGCTTTATACTGTTATTTAGCTGGTGGTGAATCAGCCGAAAAAAGTTTTGAACTAGCTACAAATCTATCAAATGCCATCACACAGCCAGGTCCATCTAATTTACCATTAGATCAATTCCCAGAGTACCATACCTATTCGTATTTATACGGTCAGCCTGTAATTATGCTTAAGGAATTATTTGAAGAGCATGGTGGTTTAAAAAATGGGTTTAAATTTTTAGCAGCTTATTTTAATACTTATAAATTTAAGGAAGTAAACACGAATGAATTTGTTCATTTCGCAGAAACATATTATCATTTAAAAAATAGAGATTTTTTCATGGGCTGGCTCGATATAAATAAGGAAGATAAATAGTTGTTTTTGATTGACCTCCATGTCTTAGGAGGTTATTTATTTGAACAAAAAATATATCCAGTTTTCTTTTCGCTTTGGATATACGAAGATGTCCGAAGCTCGTATATAAAATTATAATGTTTTAACCTGTTCTATTTTTAATCCGAAAATTTGAGGTGGCTCAATTTTGTTCATTTGTAAATATGCAGAGATTTGTCCACGATGATGGATTTCGTGTTCTGGAATCGCCATTAGTATTCTCCATGCACTAACTTCATGACCATGAAGGCCTAAAACCTTTTTAGTCAACACATCGTTACCAACTTTTAATAGACCCTCCGTTAGTTTTTTTTGACATGACTCTAAATAATTTGAAATATCCTCAATAGAAGCCCCTTTACCTGTATCATGTCCTGTGTATGTCCACGAACCATGTTCAAATATACCAAGAAACATCAAACGTGATGATGCGATATGTCGCAATAAATCACCTATAGAAAATTTATCTTCAGAAGGCTTCCAATCTAAAAGTTCATTAGGTATTGCTTTCGCATATTGCATTGTTCGTTTATGAATACCGTCTAAATATTTTACATATTCCTGTATATCATGAATCATGTTCCCACTCTCCAATTTTTCTGACTTTGATTACTTATATTCTTAATTCATTGGAAATAATCCTTTAAATTGTAGAATCAAATTTAGAAGGATTATTTTCTTTTTATAAGAATATTTACTGTAGGCATTTATTCAAATGCCGGAAAATTGTAGCAACGTGAGGGTTGCCTTAAATATAGGATAGAATAAAAGGCGGGGTATTTATGAATACGTTAGAACAATTACCAGAACCGGAAAGCTTAAAAACGCTAATGATCGTTCAAGCAGCTCTAAATACAATTCTTTGTGAGACTGAATGGCTTCGTTATCATAGCTTTGTTCAAGAATGGGATGAAGGAGTTTGTATGGCAAAAATTGATAATGGGGCAGGGGATCATCTTATCATGTTGTTTTCTGCTGAAGGTTCCATTATAAAGGGTTTTGATCATGAATCTCAATTAAGCCCATATGCACAAAACAAACATAAGGTATGGCCAGGCATCTACGATAACGCTCCGAGCGAATTATTATCTCTACTTGAACATGAAGGAATTGGAAAAGAAGATGTAACTTTTTGTATATGGCGTAAAAATAGTGATTCAAGCTGGCAGAAGGGGAAAGTTAAAATGCCAAAAGGGGCAGATGATGGTTCAAATTTTTTAATAGGTGCGATTTATCAGACACCAGAAGATTTCGTGCAATTCGCGGAAGATTATTTTGAATTAACACTGCCTATAGAAGTTGTTGAAAAAGTTTATGAGGGTGTCCCAATTACTGCGGAGAGGATTCAAATGCTAAACCCCGATTTTGTTACAGAGGAAGTTTATCGGGAGTTGGAATCATTGAGGCTAATTTAACGAAAAAAATGATTGAGTAACGGAAAACGATAGCCCAAAAATCAAGCCAATCTAACACTTTTTTTTCGTGTTTTGACTGGCCTTTTGTATGGAAGGATTGAATAGTCTAATACCTATTTTTTAAGATAAAGAGCTTCTTATCTAACAAAACATGCTTATAGCCTATTCCGCAAACTCCCATATCTACATAAAGTATTTAGTATTAAAGCCTTTTTCTATTACTTAAATCAAAGGATGTGAAAGCTAGTATGAACACCAATTACCAACAATCTTCTTATCAAGATGATTATTATCAAATTCGTCAACAAGCTTTATACCCACAAACAAATCTTCAACAACAAACTCTTTCGACGATAAGGCCAGTTGTTCAACATGGATTAAGAGAAGCCCAACACTTGGGCTATCAGCATGCATTAAGAGAAGCAGTTGCTATAGGATATTTAATGGGAAGAGGTTATGATTTTAATACTGCTTGGCGAACTGTTGAAACTTGGTGGAGACCGCCGGGGACTTCAATGCCTACTACTCCGTATTAAGGTTAAATGAGCTGTTTGAGTACAATGTTTTTTTGCGATTCAAACAGCTTTTTCTATCAAACAGCTTGCCTATCTTTCTTTAAGGTTGGTCCCAAAAGAAGTGATTACATACACCGACGACTTTCTTTTTACACTCACTATCTTAATACACATTTTGTGTCAACTATTCATTTAAAATAGATACTTCATAGATGTCTTCCCTTTCTACTTTCAAAATTAAATAGATTCACTACATTATAATAAATTTCGAAGAATCTTCCCCGTAGGAAAGGGGGTATTTGGAAGTTGAAGTTGGATACTATTGAGCATATCAAAGGATTTTCAGATATAGTAGTTCTTAACATGTATAGAAGTATTCTTAGATATACAGCATCAAATAATAATAGTATTAATCAAGAGACTTTAACTCTGTTATTGTTACTTGTGTCTGAAGTAAATAGTCGTGAATTGATTTAGCAATAACAGAGATGTAATTGCACTTTAGATTCGTATAAAGGGGAAGGTTCTTCATTTATCTTCCCTTTAAAATCAGATTTTCGAAAATTAAGAGAACCGCCCCCTGCTATTTTAATAAGAACGTCTCCCCTACTTCATCAAATGCGTGCTTAAAGTCAAACGCAAATGGAGTTGGTCCATGCTGAATATAATATTTGTATCTCTTCAAACCCTCATCCCAAGATACATCCTTTATCTTCTCCGTCCACCACACCACATATGTTGGTTGTTTCTCTTGATGACGTTCAATCCACTTGGATCTGTCTTGTAAAGCTTGCTTATGTTGACCTGAATAGGTAAAGCGATATAAAGATTGAAGGCTTTTCCATACCGTTAGTGTAAGAATAGGACAGCCCTCCCCTTTGATTGCTTCCTCAGGGAATGGTACTCCAATAGGTGAAAACTCTTCGATAAGATGCCCTGATATATCAGCCTGTCGCATTACTTTGTATCCTACTCTAAAAAAATCATGAGAGGCAGGATGTTCACACGGATGTTTTAGCCTACCAATAGTATAGATTGCAACAAAAGCCATAATTATCTCCCCATTTACACTTTTTACCTACATATATTCAAGAAAGACTGGACTAATTCCTGTTGAAAAAAATTGCTAATATGATTAAAACTGAAAATATTCTCGCTAGAATCTGCTCAAGCTTTAGTATCAAGAGAAGGGGGGATAAAAAGAGTGGAGTAATAATTTCGCTAACTAATTCTTTGCGGGATGGATCACCTATTTATTAACACCAATTACCATTACATAAGTTAAACATGCAATAACAAAAGGAAGAAACATTGATTTCTTCCTTTTAAGAAATATTTACTTAATCTTATTCTTCTTACTTCCAAAGATAATTAAAATTGAAGAAAATAGTGCAATATATACTCCATAACGAATCTGAGACATCTGATAAATAAGTGAATTGGTTAATGTTTTTCCAATATGCACACCAGACATGGTGTGATAAGTCATGGCAATCAAAAATATAATAATTGTCAATATTGACGATACTAAACGAATTCTTGAGGTGTTTTTTGATCTAAGTTCTTGAATTAAAACGATCATACATAGTATTGGAATTACAGAGAGTACAAGACCAAATAACGGAGATAACAATAAAATCATTGCAAGTGTATACTCAAATCCTGTAAGTGCTATATCTGAAATACCTTGCAATCGGTTTGACCAAGGTAGAAAGAAAGATGCAAACAATGTAATGATAAACAAGTTTCTAAATTTAAACATCCCTTTTATATTCATGGAAATCCTCTCCCTTTGTATAGTGAGAATTTATACATAATTAGACGTTCTAAACGACCGATACGTTTCATTCATTGGAAATAAATAACTTCCACCATGAGTTAAAAGATTATTAAACCAAGAAGGATTAAAGGTGCGATAACGACAGAAATGACCTTATATATACTTATGCTCATCAATTGTTTTTAAAAAACATTCCATCGAATTTGTCATATATGCATCCTTTCGTCGTATAAAGACGGTTGAAATCATACCGTATTTTTTTGGAATCGGATGACAATAAATCTTGCCTGTAGTAGAGAAATGTTTAGCAGCCGATTGCGGTACAAGCGTAACTCCAAGACCAATTGCAACACTGTTTAAAATGGTCTCTAATATGTTGAATTCCATGATTCTTTTTGGGAGTAAGCCTTCATCTTTGAGCCAGAGTTCTAGCTTGGAACGATATCCGCATCCTTGATTAGAAACAAGGATTGGTGTAGTTAAAAATTCTTCTATATGAAAGGAGTTGTTTTGTGAAATAAGAACAAGGTTTTCGGTACAAACATCATATTGTTCTAAAAGTGGATGATTAATTGGTCCAGTTATAAAAGCTCCGTCTAATTGGCGATCAGTTACTTCTTTAATAAGTTCCTCAGTTACACCAGCTTGCAGTGATAAATCGACATTTGGATACCCTTTATAGTAAGAGGCTAGAATGGTTGGTAATATACTTACAGTTTCAACTGTACCGATTTTTAATGTACCAACCGGCGTATTACTATCTAAAAATACTTCTTTCATTTCTTTAACATCCTGCAAAATTTTATTAACGTAAGTAAGCAATTTTCGCCCTTCTGCATTTAATGTCATCCCTTTTTTATGGCGATCAAAAAGAGGCGTTTTGAGCTCTTTTTCTAATAGTTTAATGCGTGCTGTTACATTGGATTGGACATAGTTTAATTCCTTTGCGGCATGGCTGATACTTCCGTGATTTGCCACGCTCTTGAAAATTTGTAAGTCTCGTAGTTCCATAGAACATCCTCCCTCAAAAACATCATTATAAATGATGTTTGATATCACTTTCAATCATTTTACGTGATGTATTTTCTTTTTTATAATTCTCTTTGTGAAATTCATAGAGGTTATATAGAAACGAGGAAGAATCAGTGAAAAAAAGTCAAATGATAGTAGGTGCAATTGCATGTTTAATTGCAAGTATGTCATGGGGAGCCATGTTTCCGGTTGCAGATCATGCACTTGAATATATAAACCCATTCTATTTTTCAACAATTCGTTATGGGGCTGTATCGATTGTATTAATCATTTTATTATGGATGAAAGAAGGTAGGAAAGCCTTTCGTTTAGAAGGGAAAGGTAAGCTGCTCGTCTTCTTTGGGACGATGGCGTTTACTGTTTACAACTTGCTTGTTTTCTTAGGCCAGACGTTAATGGGGAAATCCGGTGTTATGGTAGCGTCGATTATGGAGGCACTCATGCCAATGATTTCGATTGCTATTCTATGGGGGTATAAACATGTGAATCCGAAGAAGTATATGATTAGCAGTATGATCATTGCTTTTGTTGGAGCTATTTTTGTTATTACAAAAGGTGATATAAGTTTCTTTCTTACACTAAAACAGAATCTAGTTTCGCTCGCATTTATTTTAATTGGTGTTGTAGGATGGGTCATCTATACAATGGGCGGTCAAACATTTAGTGATTGGTCTACTCTTCGCTATTCAACATTGACATGTGTATTTGGTACGCTTGTAACATTTATCATAACGATGGTAATAACAATGCAAGGGTATGTATCAGTCCCAAGTATGGGAGCAATTTCTACTATTAAATATGATTTATTGTTTATGATGATATTGCCAGGTATTGTAGCATTGCTTAGTTGGAATTATGGCGTGAAAATCCTATCATCCATTAATGGGATTTTATTTATTAACTTCGTTCCAATTACTACATTAATCATTATGATGATACAAGGATATAGAATAACAATCTTTGATGTAGCAGGCACTCTACTTGTTATTACAGCGCTCATTCTGAATAACATATATCAGCGTAGAGAAGAAAACACGAATCAGCAAATTTTGCAAGAGGAAGAGTTGCGCCAGGTTGTCTAATATTTTCCTTTATAAAAATGAAACGTAAATCTGTTAAATAAGAATCCATTTTGTCTTTCAAAATGGATTCTTATTTATTTATCGTACAATACGGGTTTGCGAGGTGTTTTTAATCAAACTTTATTTCAAAGCTACACGAAACAAGTGACGTTGTTCATCACCTAAGGGCAGGGTAGCATTCGAGAGATATTTGTATCAAACTGAGGGAGTTCAAGAAGAGATAAATCTTTTATCTACAAATAAAAAAAAAGAAATTTCCTCTCCAAGTGATTTATCTTGAAGAAAGAAACTCCTCTTTTTTGTGTGACAGGTTACTTTTATAATAAACAATTATCACTTTTTATATTGTTATCTGTTTCTTTATGCGTGCTGCAAGAGGTACTACAATTATACCTGCTAATACGACCTGCATAATATTTCCTGGAATAGATCCAAATGGCTGTATCCAGTTACCATAAAGGATTACTTCTGCAAAATAGTAGCCAACAACTTTTATTATCAGTGCAAATGCAACCGCCAGAGTGTTAACAAGGATTCTATTGCCGGGTACTTTTTCGGAAATAAGTCCGACTACGAAGCCCATTGCACCAACGATGATAAATGTAAATGGTGCCCATATTGCCCAGCCAGATAACAGATCGAAGAGACCCATTCCGAAGGCACCTACTACAGCTCCTGTTTTTTTGCCGTAAACCAAGGCTGCTATAAAAAGAGGCACGTTACCCAGATGGATTAGCCCCCCGTTACCCATTATTGGGAGCCTTATGTTAATGAACATCGTGGCTACTAGGGTTAAGGCTATGAAAAGTGCATTGATGACTATGGCTTTTGTTTTAGTTGTCGGTAGGAATGTTGAATTCATATGATGACCTCTTTTTTTAAAAAATAATATCATATTATCAAAAACTAATAAATAGATAGGTTAAAACAATAGATATTCATAAGAAATGTTGTATAGCGTCTACCTGTATTAGGAAGATTTTATTTTGGCTTTGAAATATGATGTAGTCATCTGTCAGTAATTGCGGTCGAACGGTGCGGTTTAGTTTTACAATAATTCTCGAATTACACTTTACGTATACTCACTTATATGTTAGATTATTCAATAATAAATTTGACAAAAGGAGGTGCAAGCAATGTTAACTGTTTTTAGAATTCTGTTTGGTAAAAATGTAAAAATTGGTGATGGTTTAGCAGACAAAGGGAGTAGTCTGTCCTTTTTTATGCTATACAACCATACAAAAACAGTTATCGGAGCTTTGCCTCTATGGCAAATAAATTACAAGGCAATGACCTAGAGTCCTTATTTATTTGTGCATATTTTGATTTTAAGTTCGGCACCGATAATTCAATCGGTGCTTTTTTTGCATATATTTTTAACGCAAGGGATAGACAACTCCTTTCTATTTACTCCTATAAAACTAGAGGGTCTTATGGAAGGATGAGAAAGATGCAATTAAAACAAAGCAATAAGTATAGAAGAATAAAAGAATTTTTAAGGGAACATAATCACCCTAATTTTAGAATGAAACAAATATTGAATGCTATTTTTAAAGAAAGAATAAATAAATTCAACGAAATGAATGTACTTCCAAAATCGTTAAGGGAAATTTTAGTTAAGGAATTTGGAGAGTCTATTTTAAATGTTGTTCCTTTAAAGGAACAACATTCTGAGCAAGTCACTAAAGTCTTATTTGAAATTTCAGGAAATGAAAAAATAGAAACGGTAAATATGAAATATAAAGCTGGGTGGGAATCATTTTGTATATCTTCTCAGTGCGGATGTAATTTTGGGTGTAAATTTTGTGCAACAGGTGACATTGGATTAAAAAGAAACTTGACTTCAGATGAAATAACTGACCAAATCCTCCACTTTTATTTAAAAGGTCATTCAATTGATAGTATTTCTTTTATGGGGATGGGAGAAGCGTTAGCCAATGTACAAGTTTTTGATGCTTTAGATGTACTCACTGATCCTACGCTGTTTGCTTTAAGCCCTCGTAGGTTATCTATTTCAACTATTGGTATTATACCAAGTATAAAAAAAATGACTCTGAATTATCCGCAAGTCAATTTGACGTTTTCGTTACATTCTCCTTTTAATGAACAACGAAGTAAGTTGATGCCGATTAATGATAGGTATCCATTATTAGATGTATTGGACATATTAGATGAGCATGTACGAATAACATCAAGAAAAGTATATATTGCTTATATTATGTTACCTGGTGTGAATGATTCTATTGACCATGCTGAAGAAGTAGTAAGTCTATTAAAAGGTCGATATAAAGAAGGACGTTTATATCATGTAAATATAATCAGATATAACCCAACCGTCAGTTCTCCTTTAAGGTTCGGTGAAGTTGATGAAGGTCATGTTGTTAATTTTTACAAAAAATTAAAATCATCAGATATTAATGTGACCATTAGAAGTCAATTTGGAATTGATATAGATGCTGCTTGTGGTCAATTGTATGGAAATTATCAAAAGAGCAACAAGCAGTAATTTGAGATGAAGATGATGTTGATATTGTATTCTATAAAAAAAATTGTTAATATAAAAATACAATAATGAGAGGACTGATGGATGGACAATGATTAACTAATCTATATTTTTATTTGAAATGAATAACTTCAAACTACAAAATATAGGGTTAGTCTATCCATTTTTATAAATCAGTTTACACTTTATTTGTCATGATTCCAATGGCAAAAAAGAACTTATTTAATATAAGTGAAAGACTAATCCTTCCAATTACAAATTGGGAGGATTTTTTATTCTCCCATAGATAAGATTGAAATTTTTAATAAATAAAGGAGGGAGAGAAATGAGCAGTTCAGACACTATTGTTACGCATGTAATACTCCGTATAAGTCGTTAATATCCATCAAATTTATACGGAGAAATTGAGAGTAGATGGATGTACCGACTTTGTATAAATAGTAAAAAGTATTGAAATACAAAGGAGGAATTATCATGTCAATGATACAAGTTCAAGACTTAACTTTTTCATATCCAGGTAGCTTTGACAATATTTTTGAAGGTGTGAACTTTCAAATAGATACGGATTGGAAACTTGGATTTATCGGTAGAAATGGACGAGGTAAAACAACATTCTTTAATTTATTATTAGGAAATTATGAGTATAGTGGGAAAATCAATTCTTCGGTAGAATTTAATTATTTCCCTTATCCAGTTTCGGATAAAAACAAGTATACTCATGAAATCATTGAAGAAATTTGCCCCCAAGCAGAAGATTGGGAATTTCTTCGTGAAATATCCTATCTAAATGTTGATGCCGAGGTCATGTATCGACCTTTTAAAACATTATCAAATGGAGAACAAACAAAGGTGTTGCTTGCTGCACTTTTTTTGACTGAGGGTCAATTTTTATTAATTGATGAGCCAACCAATCATCTAGACACTGATGCACGAAAGATGGTCTCTGATTATCTAAGGAAGAAAAAAGGGTTTATTTTAATTTCACATGACAGAATCTTTTTAGATGGATGCGTTGACCATATCTTATCTATAAATAGAGCAAATATCGAAGTTCAAAGTGGCAACTATTCTTCATGGAAGTTAAATTTTGATAGGCAGCAGGAACACGAAGAGGCAACAAATCAGCGTCTACAGAAAGACATAGGGAGATTAAAACAGTCTTCAAAGCGTTCATCAGGTTGGTCTAATCAAGTGGAAGCTTCCAAAAATGGGACAACGAATTCAGGTTCTAAGTTAGACAAGGGTTTTGTAGGACATAAAGCGGCAAAGATGATGAAGAGAGCAAAGAACCTTGAATCAAGGCAACAAAAAGCTATTAAGGAAAAGTCAAAACTGCTAAAAAATGTGGAAAAAACTGAGTCATTAAAATTAGAATCATTGGAGTTTCATTCAAATGAATTGATTGTTTTGGCTGATGTGTCTGTTCAGTACGATAACCAAATAGTGAATAAGCCAATTAGCTTTAAAGTTGAACAAGGTGACCGAATTGTACTTGATGGAAAGAATGGAAGCGGAAAAAGTAGTATCCTAAAACTAATTCTAGGAGATCCAATACAGCATACAGGCTCAATGAATTTAGATTCAGGTATCATTATTTCCTATGTCCAACAAGATACTTCTCATTTGAAGGGACTATTATCGGACTTTATTGAAGAGCATGAGATTGATGAAACGTTATTTAAATCCATCCTGCGTAAGATGGATTTTGACCGAATTCAATTTGAGAAAGATATATCTCATTATTCTGGTGGACAAAAGAAAAAGCTGCTTATAGCCAAAAGTTTATGTGAAAAAGCTCATTTATACATTTGGGATGAACCGTTAAATTTTATTGATATTTATTCACGCATACAGATTGAAGAGCTTATACAAAGATTTAATCCCACGATGGTTATTGTTGAGCATGATCAGGCATTTCAACAAACAGTTGCAACAAAAACTATATCTATGTAGTTTAATATAAAGAATTGAAGATATAATCAGTAAATCAGGTTATTAAACTAGAGGGAGCATTAATTCAAGAAGGATTAATGCTCTTTTTTTGAATAGATCATTCTTTCACTCAACCTATGAAGAATTGGATTCCGTGAATTCGGTACTGACTCGGTATCACTTTAGATTTTAATATTCCTTTACAGGAATATTCCTTATTAGGTATAATCAATTCAATAGAACGATAATAATAGTGATGATGTAAATGTGCTTTAACCGGAGACCATCACTTGACGAGGTGAGCAACATGTCAGGGAAGATTTCGTACGTGAACATGACGACGCTTAGCGCTTTGTCTGAACCAAATCGTATGAATATCGTCGAACTCTTGCGTGACGGTCCCCTGACCGTTGGGGAAATCGCCGACCAACTGGGATTGAAGCAGCCCCAAACTTCGAAGCATCTAAAAGTGCTAAGCGAAAACGGGATTGTGGAAGTGCAGGCCGAAGCTAACCGCCGCATCTACAAGCTCCGACCCGAGCCTTTCCAAGCGCTGGATTCTTGGATACAGTCCTTCCAGCACGTAATGCAAGAAAGATTCGACAATCTAGATGATTATTTGAAGGAATTGCAGAACAAGGAAAAATTATAAAATCATTTCATTTACAAGGAGGAATTAAGATGTCAAACAATGCAATGGTATCGAGAGTAGAGAATGATCGGATATTGGTACTGGAGCGCGTTTTCGATGCCCCACGCGATCTCATATTCAGGATGTTTAAAGATCCGGAGCATCTGAAACGCTGGTGGGGGCCGAGGGGCTGGGAGATTCCGGTCTGTACCGTCGATTTCCGTCCGGGAGGCGTTTGGCACTACTGTATGAAGTGTGTCGATCAGAATCTAGGTAAATTTTATGGTATGGAAGCCTGGGGGAAAGGGGTTTATAAGGAGATTATCGAGCCGGAGAAGATCGCCTACACCGATTACTTTTCGGATGCCGAAGGCAATTTGAATGACTCCATGCCGTCGACCGAGATGACATTGGAATTCATCGATTTGGGTGGAAAGACAAAGCTGATAAACCGCGCTGAATATGTTTCCGAAGAGGCCCTTAAGACCGTCATGGACATGGGAATGCTGCAGGGAATCACCGAAACTTGGGACCGTTTGAACGAGCTAGTGGAGTCGCTGAAGTAGAGTTAACGTAACGCTGTTTTCAGAGGGGCTAGAGCTGAAGATCAATATAGATTTCAACTTTTGCTTCTTCCATTAATGAAGCAGGTTTAATAAGCATATGAATAAAAAAGGGACAGTACAACTTTGCTAGGTACTGTCCCTTTTTCCTTCTATTTACTTTTTCAGGCCCGCCGCAAAGAAAGGACCATTTATTGTTATCATGGATAAAATACGAGCCATCTCTTGGGGAGCTTCCTGCCTATCACCATTCAGCCATTGTT
Source organism: Heyndrickxia sp. NPDC080065 (assembly GCF_050281185.1). Lineage (NCBI taxonomy): Bacteria > Bacillati > Bacillota > Bacilli > Caryophanales > Bacillaceae > Heyndrickxia > Heyndrickxia sp. NPDC080065. Next base: position 16,130 of record NZ_JBNNWS010000025.1, read on the forward strand.
GAATAACACCTATATGTGCCGAAGCAATATAGGATACTAAGTATTCACCTGGAACTAACAAATTTGTCTGCTTGGCAATTGGATTTTTGTTATTTTCAAAAAGTGTGTTCCACATAAATTTTTTCAATTTTGTTTGGAACGATAAATCTCCTTTTGGACCCAATACAGCTTTCATAAACCCTCTATTTCGATCTAGATATTCAAAAATTGAAACTGCAATGGTAAAGGGTGCTGTAGTCATAGGATTTGTGTCTAGATCGGTAATCAGATCCGGAAATTTGTTTTTTACAATGTCAGCCATTCCATTCATAATTTCTTCCTGACATTTGGCCATTAAATCATATTTATCTTGATAATGGGTATAAAAAGTTCCACGATTGATTTTTGCCCTAGTTGTGATGTCCTTAACCGTAATTGCCTCAAAACCTTTTTCCTCCATCAATTCTACCAATGCATCTCGGATGGATTCTTTTGTACGAATGACTCGTAAATCCGTATTTATATCTCGCAAGCCGTAATCCTCCTAAATTTTTTTCAACACATTCAGAAGAAGTGTCGGATATACGACACATCCATTATTTCTGATCATTGATAAGTGTTTTATCAAAAATTATAATTTGAAGTGTAATAAAACAACACGTTGTTGATTATTATATCTAAAAACATGGAGGGAAGGAAATGAATATTTTTAAGAACAAACTGGTAATGTTATCACCCATCATTGCATTAGCAATCATATTTATTTTTTCACTAACACTTTTTCCATCAGTTCAACCCCAACCTAAAAATTTGCCCGTTGCCATTGTGAATGAAGATGAAGGAGTGAAAATTCCTAATCAGCCAAAAATGAATATGGGGAACACGATTGTGGACATGATACAAAAAAATTTGAATACAACAAAGGATGAAGATCCTGCTGTGAAATGGGTGGCAGTAAAAAGCAAAGAGGAAGTACGAAAGGGATTAGATAACCAAAAGTATTATGCAGCATTGGTCATTCCAAAAGATTTTAGTGCTAAGCAAGCATCGCTCCGTACGCCCACACCATCTTCGCCTGAAGTTCAAATATTTATAAATCAAGGCATGAATACGATGGCTTCTACGATGGCAGGTCAGATATTGAATGGTGTTGTTGACAATATGAACAACAATGTCCGTACCCAACTACTTGATGGATTTGAAAAGCAAGGAGTAACTTTAACAGCAAAACAGGCTTCTAAATTAGTAGAACCTATTGCAAAAAAAGTAACAAATGTTAATGAAACTGGAACGAATAGTGCAAACGGTAATGCTCCTGTTTCCTTATTCCAGCCACTATGGATGGCAATTATGGCAAGTTCCGCTATTATCTATATCGCTTTTAGCAAATTATCGATTACTAGCCGAAAAGAGAACCTTGCAGCAAAGATGATTCAAATATTAATGGGTGCGATTGTTGCTCTAGTAGTTGGATTTGGATTAACTTGGATAGCAGATGGGTTGGTAGGATTAAATATTCCGAAATTTACAGATACAGCCTTGTTCCTTTCGATTACTTCATTTAGCTTTTTCCTAATGATATCAGCTGTATTTTCTTTGGTAGGAATTAAGGGAATACCTGTCTTTGTCATATTACTTTTCTTTGGTGCACCATTACTTTCAATGGCTCCTGAAATGATGTCTACATTTTACCAAGATTGGGTTTATTCTTGGTTGCCAATGCGATTTATGGTAGCAGGTCTACGAGAATTGTTCTTCTTCGGTAAAGGATTGTCCTGGAATACACCTATTTCTATCCTTGTTTGGATTGGAGTAGTGGGCATGGTAATCATACTAGGTTCTGCATTAAAATTAAATTCAGTAAAAGAGAAAACGCAGAACCAGAGTTTAGAGGGCTAACTATAGCATGGGTCATTTAATTTAAGATAACACAAGTCTGATAAAGAAAAATGATTGAATTTATAACATGGAGAAGCCGTTTTCTTAATGGGAAAACGGCTTTTTTAATAAGGCTCTTTTCGTATAAATTGTTGTTTTTAGACTATAAACTTAGTCCGTTGATTTCCGCTCCAGACACTTGCTTTCCGCGGGGAGGGATGGGAGCCTCCTCGGCGTTACCGCCTGTGGGGTCTCCCACTTCCCTCTTTTTCCCGCAGGAGTCAAGTGTCCTCCGCTACAATCAACTTAGATTGTTAATAAAATATCACTAAAAAAGCAACAACCTTTACGAAAACAGCCTTTAATAAAAAGACTGTATTGAGTCAGTTTGTGAGAAAATTAACCAAGTTAGGAATATCCAGGATTCAAACAAATTTGTCTTTACGAGCTATAAAAAATACAACTGCTTTCCCTATAGAGAATAACAGGTGATTACACTTTTAAAGTAGTGAAGTTCAGGCTTTATTTTTTGTCGGGTATCCGATGAGGATAGCGATGATTCCGCATATTCCTATGAGGATTGGATAGAAAGAGTATTGCAGGATGCTCACTGGCGATATTCCGGCTACGCTTGCGGCTGCCAGGAATTGGGCCCCGTATGGCAGAAGGCCTTGGATCGCACAGGAGAAAATATCTAATATACTTGCGGACTTTCGCGGCTCAATCCCATACTGATCAGCAATATTTTTTGCAAGCGGGCCGGCAATTAAAATAGCAATCGTATTATTGGCCGTCGATAAATCAGTTAGGCCCACAAGACCGGCAATACCAAATTCAGCACCCTTTTTCGATTTAATCCTTCGTGTCGCAAGGTGAAGCAGAAAGTCAACTCCGCCATTAAATTTAATAACCTCCACCATTCCAGCTATTAATATCGCAAGAAAGGCGATTTCATACATGCCTGCCATTCCTTCGCCAATCTTTTGCAAAAGGCTCATTAAATGATAGCTGCCATCCGCTAAGCCAACAGCCCCGGCGAGAACAATCCCTAATGCCAGAACAAGGAAAACATTCATTCCAGCTAACGCAAAAATAATAACCAAAACATAGGGAATAATTTTTACCCAACTATAGCTCAAATGCTCTACTTGTGCCGTGTCACCCATTGTGATAACCCCTAAAATAATGCCCGTTATAATAGCTGCTGGCAACGCAATCCAAAAATTCACCTTAAATTTATCCTTCATTTGTGCACCTTGTGAACGTACGGAAGTAATAGTTGTATCTGAAATAAAGGATAAATTATCGCCAAACATCGAACCGCCAATAATCGCCGCCATTACTAAAGCCATGGGAAAATCGGTATGCTCGCTTATCCCAACTCCAATTGGCGCCAGTGCAACAATCGTTCCCATCGATGTACCCATTGACAGGGAGATAAAGCCGGCAATGATGAACAAGCCTACGACAAGCAGGTTTTCCGGAACAACCGATAAAGCAAAGTTAACAGTGGAGTCCACTGCCCCCATGCCTTTTGCTGCCTCTGAAAAGGCCCCAGCTAAGAGAAAAATAACAACCATCAGCATGACATTTAAATTTCCTGCGCCTCGGCAAAAAATATCAACCTTTCGCGCAAACGGTTCTTTTCGATTCATCGCTAGAGCCACAGCGCCCGAAATGGCAATGGCTACAATGACAGGAAAGGCATAAAAATCACCTGTAATAACTCCTGAACCAATAAATAAAATCAAAAAAACAACAAATGGGATCAGCGCCCATGGATTCCCTTTATTCATTGTTCTACCTCCAAAAAATAAAATAGGACACGTCTTTTATCCATATTTTGCCCCGAAAAAAAGGCCTCATCTTGAAACAACAAGAAGAGGCCTTATATCTATAAAACACTCATCTTATCTATCAAGCCTTTGCTTGCTGGATTTGGCACAGCAACTTAATCACTAAGTTCCGCTGCCGAGATCTCATCGGGCCAGTCCCTCCATCTCTCTTGATAAGAAGAAAAATATTATATTTTTTTGTCACAGCAAATAAAAGATTACATGATTTTTATTCCCTTATCAACAAAATTTTTATGGATATTTTTGGATTATGGTATAAAATCAAAATAATTTTAAGTTATTAACCGTAATCACAAAATAATTTTTTTTGAGCAAAAGAAAATTACATACGTAGAGGCTTATAAAAAGTTCTAGTTTGACAAGGAAATCTAATTTAGTGGAATAAAAAGTCTCTTGTTGTTCAACAATCGTCCAGATTCTTGAAAAGGTCGGAGTTCTTTTTTGTATTAGAGATCTAGATTTTACTTTCGTATTTCGTTTAAACTTTTTCTGAATAATACTGCTCTAATATTATGAAAGGAGTTATCAATAATATGGAAAATATCAATGTTGTTAAAAAAGCCATAAAAGGTGATGAGCAAGCATTTGAATTATTACTAAAACAAGAGAGCAGTAAACTGTATAGAACTGCATTTTTATATGTAGGGAATAAAGAAGACGCTTTGGACGTTGTCCAAGATACAGTTTGTAAAGCATATGAATCTATTGGCAAATTGAAAAACCCGGAATATTTTAGTACCTGGATTATTAGAATATTGATTCGAACCGCTTATCGGATACTGGAAAGAAATAAGAAGTTAACCACGATTGATTATGAATCTTTAGCCAATTTGCAGGACCACAAAGTCATCGAAATTCATCAGAACATCGACCTTGCTGATGCACTAAATAGTTTAAATGAAAATGATAGAACAGCCATCATTTTATTCTATTATCACGGCTTACCTATACATATGATCGCAACAATGATGGATAAACCTGAAGGAACAGTAAAATCCTACCTGAGGCGTGCCAAAATTGAATTGAAAAAGATATTGGGGGGAGAGAGCTATTATGAACAAAGAATGGTTTAATGTAAAAACGGAAAATATTGAAGTACCTGTGGATGAATTATTTACAGCAATCGATAAAGGTATCGAAAAAGGAAGACGGAAGAAAAAGAATAAAAAGAAAACAAAGTTAGCAGTCTCCATTACTTCCATAGCAGCTTCTCTACTATTGGTTTCAGGATTTGTATTTTCTCCAATGACAAAAGTTTTGGCGAGTGTTCCAGTAATAGGATCAATTTATAAGTCCTTTGATATGAAAATGGGAAAAGAGCTAGAAGCGAAAAATTTAGTAACAAAAATAAGTCAAACAGCTTCGGACAAAGGTATTACTATTACGCTAACGAGTGTTTATTATGATGGAATTTATATTGGAATTACATTTAAAGCTGAAGGAGAACCCTTGGCCAAGTTTGAAGAAAAATGTAGGTTGGTTTTAGACCAAGGTTTTTCGCTGTGGGAAAAAGGAATTTCGGAGTTTGACTACTATCTATATAAAATGGACGGAATGAAGTGGAGCGGTGGCGGGCGAGATTCGCATCTGCAAAAGGTTGGAGATTATTACAAAGGTGCAATGGAGATGCAATTTATCTATGAACAACTTCCAAAAGATTTTACCCTTCCGATTACTTTCGAGAATATGGGGGGAGTAAAAGGTAATTGGCATTTTGAAATACCGGTTAAGCAGCTTCCGTTAAAAACACTAACATTCGAAAATAGTACATCTCAAGACGAAAACTATTCCTTTACGATGAAATCAATGATAATTGGTAAATCGAATATACGATTAGATTATAAAACAAGTATTCCAATGGATTTTTTAAACTTTAAAATTATCGATGATAAAGGAAATGACTTATCGGAAGCACTACGATCATTGGGTTCTGACTCGGCTATATTTGAAACCGGAATAGGAGATACTAAATATTTAGTGATCTATCCTCAACATAGAGGGTACCTGAAATATATAGATTTAGAGCCACTGAAGGTAAATGTGCAAGATAATTAAGAGGAAGGTGTTTTTTGCTTATTTTCAAAAGTTTTTTCCACATCGGGCGCGATTGTGAAGCAAGTAAAAAGGATGATGCATATTAGTCGTGTATAATATATATCATCCCTTATTTTTTATGATTTTTTACGATTTAGTTTTGATAAAATCATTTAAACTACTTTATAAATCGTTCATAACTTAACTTCTTTACTAAATTTTGAAGTTAATATTTCTATACATTTAGTTTGTTACTCTTATCGACTTTAAGTTGTCTATTACGAAAAATAAAAGCGACTAAACTACAGAGCAAAATAATTGGTACACTCGCTTTATATAAATCGGTAAAACTTACTGCCATCTCTTTTTCAGCGTAATGAGTGATATCATCTGAGAATGCACCAACTTCTCTCTTTATGTTCTCAATCTTTTCTTCAACCGCTTCCGTTACTTGCTTCGTAATTTCTAACCGTTTCATTTCTCTATATTCTAATGGAACTTCATTTAGGGCATTATTTACTTTCTCTCGAATCATGCTTTCTTTTTGTTTCTGACTTAAGCCAATTTGATCAGTTCCTTGATTCTTTTCTATATTTGATTCTAAGTCTTTATTTTGTATTCTTTTCTTTATTCCTTTTAATATTTGAACTTGCTCCGCTTTATCAACATGAAGCTCATGCACTTTTTTTTCCGCATAGAGATATACATTTTCTTTATTTTCAGCTAAATTATGAGTTAAGCCTGAGACAAAAATAGCCACTGCTAATACAATACCTATCTGTCTTAACATAGACACAACACTTTGGGAGGCGGTTAACAATTCTCCTTCAAACGAGGAGGCTGTTAATATAGTAATTGGCCCAATAACTAAACCATAGCCAACACCCAAAATCATGCACGGAACGATAATTTCTTTACTAGTTGAATGAACGCCTATCATTTGTAAACAATAATATGCAAAACTCATAACCATAAATCCTACTAATATAACCGGAACCTTGCCAAGCTTCTTCATAACTAGTGAAGCAAATGGAGAAACTAAAAATATCATCGCAGAAATAGGGGTCACTAAAAAAGCTGCTTCGATTTCTGTTCGGTGTTGTATCTTTGTAAGAAAGGTCGGAAGTAAGACAGTTACACCAATTAAAAACAAATTACTTAGTATAACTACAATAGAAGCTCCAACAAAAGTTCGATCTTTAAATAGCTGTAAATTTATCATCGGAGATTTAACTTTTCTTTCCACTAAAATAAATAGAATGAAAGAAACAACACTAATGATATAGCAAATCCATGCAAAGTTACTCTGCCATCCCCAGGTATTCCCTTTAACTAGAACAAGTGTGGAAAAGAAAATGGCGATACTGGAAAGTACTAATCCAGTCCAGTCAATTTTAGCTGTTACTCGTTCTTCATTTCTTATTTCTAACATAATGAAACATAGTATAATACCAATGATACAAAAGGGTATATTCACAAAGAAAACCCATCTCCATCCTAAATTTTGTGTAATAACACCTCCTATTACAGGTCCTATGGCTGCCGATAGCCCTTGTGTCACCCCTAAAATACCGAGCGCAATATGCCTTTTTGCCATTGGAACTGCGGATACCCCAATTACCATACTGGTTGGAAATAAAATGGCTGCTCCTGCACTTTGTATGAAACGAGAAAAAATAAGAAAATCTCCCGTATGTGCAAACGCACATAACGCAGAACCAACTCCAAATATTATTAATCCCATAATATATAATTTTGCCTTACCAAAGATATCAGCGATTCTCCCTAGTGGTATCGCTAATACTGCAATAGACATCGTATATACATTCAATATCCAAGACATTTTCTCCAATGATGTGTTCACATCAGCCTGTATTGCTGGCAAAGCAATATTCATAATTGTCGTATCAATCATACACAGGAAAATACCTAAACACATTAAGAAAACAATTTTGATTCCTTTCGATTGTTCCATAACTATCCCCCTTTCTAACAAGCAACATTACTTTTCATCTTTTTTTTCTCGCATTATAAGTTGTGCTAATTTATTTTTTAATGTTTCAACTTGCGCAGTATAAGACGCGATCCCGAGATCTAATGATATTTCTTCCGCAAAAGTGATGCCATCCTTCCACTTTTCATATTTCAAACGGAGATCTGTAATATACGCTTCTTTTCTCTCAATTTCTTCTTCAATCCACTTTTTTAACGTATTGGTATCACTATAATCCCCAAAATACATACGCATTAAAAAGTCAGAACGTAGAACATCCTTCTCTACATCTGTCTTCATATATTGATAAAATTCTTCTCTTCCTTCCTCTGTTATGAAATACATTTTTTTATTTGGCTTCCCTTCTTGCATTACAACCTCTTTTTTTATTTTCCCTTCTTTTTCTAACTGTTTTAAAGTTGGATAAATCATCCCAAAACTTCCATCAAAAAAATGAGTGAATACTTCTTCAAAAACAATTTTTATATCATATCCAGATAATTCTTTTTCCATGAGTAACCCTAAAACAACATCTCTTCCTTTCAAAATAAGCACCTCACACAATAAATATAATCAACAATCATATTAACATTGTTAATATGATTGTTGATTATACCCTTTACTCCTCCATTTGTAAAATGTAACCAATAAAGATTTTTATAAGCATCTGAATAAAGTTTTTGAACTTATACGAATCAGAATAGAAAAAATAATGAAAAATAATCAAGAATAATGTTACAATAAGTCCATAAATAGGAAAGGTGTGATAAAAATGAAAAACGTACTATTCAGCCAGGTGATTGAAAAGTAGAGATCGTTCTAATCTTCTTTTCAATCTATGAATCTTATAAAAATTAAATTTGAAAAGAGGATTTAAATGTATAAAGATAAGGAATTAGTTATTCGTCCGGTTCATGAGGGAGATTTATTAAGACTATGGGAGTTAATCTATAAAGATGATGCACCAGAGTGGAAAAAATGGGATGCACCTTACTTTCCTCATAAATCTATGCCTTTTGACCAATTCATGGAAAGTGCGGAAACATGGGTTGGTAAGGAGAATTTTTGGGTCATTACAGTTAATGAAGTCGTATGTGGTATAGTCTCCTATTATTATGAAGATGAACAAAAAAGATGGTTGGAAATAGGTATTGTTATCCATGAAGGTCATAATTGGGGCAGAGGAATTGGAACTCGTGCTCTGGAGCTTTGGATTAATCATATTTTTAACACACTACCCCTGGTAAGGGTCGGTTTAACCACTTGGTCGGGAAATGAACGTATGATTCGTGTCGGGGAAAAATTAGGCATGCAAATGGAGGCACGTATTCGTAAAGTACGCTTCTATGAAGGTAATTATTATGATTCAATTCGTATGGGTGTCTTAAGAGAAGAATGGGAAGCATTACATTCTCCTATTAAGAATTGAGTCGGAAAGACAAGAGTTGCGGGTTGCAGCTCTTGTTTTATTTAGGCTTAATAATTTTATTGGAGGTCCCAAATGAATTTAATACAGAAATCAAAAGAGATAGCAGAAGTTTATAAGCAAAACCCGAAAATTGAAGCGATTATTCTGGCAGGATCGGTTTCAAGAAACTTGCAGGATGAAAATTCAGATATTGAATTGCATATTTTGTGGTCAACACCGCCAGAAGATGAAGATCGAATGGCCCCTATTAAAAAGGTGGGTGGAACCATTTTGGCGTATCATCCTTATGAAGAGGAAGAGTGGTCTGAATCCTATCTAACAGAAGATGGGATTAAATTGGAAATAAGTAACTTTTTATCCTCAACAGTAGAACGTTTTATCTCCGATGTGGTGGACAAATACGAAACGGACTATGATAAACAATGTATTGTATCCTCCATTTATGATGGAGTAGGTTTATATGGAAAAGAAAAAATAATAGAGTTGAAAAATAGAGTTAGAGAATATCCTTTAGAACTTTCTAAACATATGATCTCCGAAAATCTTTGGTTTGGTAACCGTTGGAATAACCGAAAAGCTCTTTTAAAACGAAAAGATTGGCTGATGCTTTATGATGTCATCTGTGGGGTACAAAAGCAGCTGCTTGGAGCTTTGTTCGGCATTAATCAAATGTATGTGCATCACCCTGCATTTAAGTGGTTGCAATTTAATATTGAACAAATGAGAATTAAACCTATTAATCTCCATGATCGAATGGCTAATATTCTAATAGGAGACCCAGAAAACAGTGTAAAGGAATTTGAAGTATTAATTGAAGAGGTACTGGTTCTGGTTGAGAAACATTTCCCTGAATTGAATATTGATGAACAGAAGAAGTATATTGGGTTTGCGAAGTAAAGAAAAATTACAATCTTATTGAGTTGGGATTTTTCATTAAATTGCACTATTATGTAATAACTCTTAGATTTAAAGATTTTATGGATATATTTTTTAGTGCATTGAAGTATTTTACGTCGAAAATTAAACAATTTTATTTTAACCCCGTTCTAAAAATGAATGGGGTTATTATTTTAAAGTTTTTTAAAATAAATATCCCCTGACTTATTTACATTTCATTCATACTATAAGATTGTGAGCGGAAAGTAATTGAATGGGATAGCTGCTTTTCCCGGAAACGGATTCATAAGAGGGGGCACCTGCTCCAAGCAGTAGTATGATCTATAAGGACTGGACAAGAATCATTTTTACTATTTCCATATTTATTCAATCTTGCAACAAAATTATTACTAATGTTACAATTATGTTATGATAAATTATCAGATTATTACATTTTAATTACAAATGTAACGGAGGTGAGAGAAAAGTTAGTATAGCTTTTGTTACTACGATCATAAATCGCAAAAATTAAAAAAATGAGAATGGGAGTTTAGAAGAATGAAAGAAAGCATAAACATATGTTTAAGTTCACTAATGCATTTAGAATATTTCTTTAACAACAGAGGTAAACAACATGCCGAAGCCAACCAAAAGTAATAGTCGTTATATAGCAGGGATAGATGGTTTAAGAGGGTTGGCTGTCATTGCCGTGATTATTTATCATCTAAATAGCCAATGGGCACCTGGGGGGTTTTTAGGTGTTACCATCTTCTTTGTATTATCAGGTTACCTAATCACAGACATTCTTATTGCGGAATGGGATAAGCATGGAAAAATAAATATGAAAGATTTCTGGTTGCGAAGAGCTAGAAGATTACTCCCTGCTTTTTTTGTCATGCTCATTTTTGTTGTTGCATGGATTACGCTATTTGATCGGTCATTCTTAGTAAATTTACGTAATAATGTTTTTGCATCGTTATTCTATGTGAGTAATTGGTGGTTTATTTTTCATGAGGTTTCCTATTTTGAACGATTTGCACCTCCATCACCATTAAATCATCTTTGGTCGCTCGCTGTTGAGGAGCAATTTTACATTATTTTTCCGTTATTATTGATCGTAGGTCTTCGATTTATCCATAAACGTAGAACACTTGCAATCATAACCATTTTAATCGCATTATTGTCTGCTATAGCTATGGCGATATTCTATCAACCTGGTACAGATCCAAGCAGAGTATATTATGGCACAGATACAAGAGCATTCTCTTTATTAATAGGGGCAAGCCTTGCAATGTTATTTCCTAGTAGAAAAATGATTCCCAATATTTCGAAGAAAATCCGTAGAAGAATCAATCTCATTGGGACTGCTAGTTTTATAGTATTGATCTGTTCGATTGTACAAATAGATGAATTTAACGGATTTATTTATCGTGGGGGAATGGCTCTATTGTCCATTGTAACTGCATGCTTGATTGTAGGGATTGTTCATCCTGTCAGCTTTATAGGTAAAGCACTTAGTTTTCGACCATTGATCTGGATAGGTGTTCGATCTTATGGTATGTACCTATGGCAATTTCCTGTAATTATCTTATCTAGTCCGAGAATTCATACTGGAGAAGTAAATCCAACTTTACTCATTTTTCAGATTGCCTTAATCATTGTACTTTCGGCACTTTCTTGGTATTTTGTAGAAAATCCTGTCCGCCACGGTGCATTAAAAATTAGACATTTAAAAGACTTTTGGTTTGGAAATAAAACTTTGTTCCAGAGATGGGGATTAGCATTCGGAATTCTGCTATTATGTGTGGCTGGAGTAGGTCTTTTCTATCCCTCTTCTAGTTCAAAAACAACAAATGAGATTGAGTATATGATTACACATACAAAAGAAGTGAAACAAAAAGAATATGCCCAAAAACAGGAAAAAACAAAAATAAGTAAGAAATTTGATAAAATAATTGAAAACGATCATGTTACTAAGTCAAAGAGTCAAAGAGATAAAACAAAAGATCACTCAAAGCCTGTCACTGCCATTCCAAGTATTACAGCTATCGGGGATTCAATTCTTGTAGATGTGGCTCCGTATATACAAGAGCACTTCCCGCATATTGTGATTGATGGAAAAATCGGTCGTCAATTGTATGGTTCAGAAGATGTGATTGAGAACTTAAAAGCCCAAGGGAAATTAGGAGAAATTGTAATAGTTGAGCTTGGTACAAACGGTGCTTTTTCAAAGAAACAAATGGAGGCTGTTCTTTCATCAATTGGAAAGAATAGAAAGGTCTTTTTAATTAACACCCGTTTCCCGGATCCATGGGAAGGTAATGTGAATGACTTACTACGAACAACAGCATCGAATCACTCTAATGTAACACTTATTGATTGGTATAGTGAGAGTGCCGGACATAATGAGTATTTTTATAATGATGGAACCCATCCTAACCCCACGGGTGCAAAAGTATACACATCTCTTATTAAAAGGGCAATTTTGGGAGTATTAATGTAGACTTTAGTTATTATAGGAGGGTTTTTAATGAAGCAAGTTATTATTAATGCAATATATATTTATTGTGTCAATTCTTTTAATTTGGGGAATAAGTTTTAAAGCAACTTTAGATTCAACTTATATTATTATTTTTCTTGTAATCTCTTTAATACACACATCATTAATAATAGCCTTGCTATTCAAAAAGAAATAATCTTTTTAGTTAACATAACATCCAATTCAGGGAAATTCCGAAACCATTCAACACCCCGAATTCGGCCAAAGTCGGTCAATTTCGGGGTGTTTTTGTTTGGGGAAAAATCAAAAATCGATCGTGAGCTTCAACAATTGTAGGTAAAGTTCACTTTTTATGTGCATTATTAATAATTTTTTATCAATTTTAAATTTTATATCATTTTCAATTATTTTCGTCACAACAATAGTGTATGATACATAGTATAAAACAAATACTGTATGACATATAGTAATAAAAAATGAGGTGGGTGAATGAGTAATTTATTGAGTTCATTAACGACCGAGCTTAGAAGAGGAACGTTAACATTAGCGGTTTTAAGTCAATTGCGATCCCCACAGTATGGATATTCACTTGTTCAGTTATTGGAGGGATCAGGTATTGCCATTGATCAAAGTACTTTATATCCATTGCTGCGTCGATTAGAGAAACAGGAGTTGGTGTCGAGTAGTTGGGATACATCTGAGAGTAGACCCCGTAAGTACTATGTTTTAAGTGAGTATGGCTTAGAAATATATTTACAGTTAAAAGAGGAATGGATTAAGAATTCGAAAGAGCTTTATAACTTATTAAAGGGGGAGGAAGATGATGAATATAATTGAGATTTATATTCAGGAAGTTTCTCGAAGGCTGCCTGAGAAAAATCGTGGAGATATTGCCCTTGAGTTACGGTCAACTATAGAGGATATGCTGCCTGAGAATTACAGTGAAGAAGATGTAAAGGCGGTTCTTGAAAAATTAGGGAACCCAGTTACATTGGCTAGTGGTTATCGAGAACGGCCCATGTACTTAATTGGTCCACGATATTTTGATGTATATGTGACGCTGTTAAAAATGATTTTGCCGATTGCAGCTGTCATATCGTTAATCACGATGATTGCCAAATATGTCATTGGATTTAGTGAAGAACAATTAGATTTAAATTTCGTTTTGAGTCATATTGGTGAAGGAATATCGAGAATTATTTCAGATGGTATTCAAGTATTCTTTGAAGTTGGTATCCAAGTATTTTTTTGGCTAACACTTGTATTTGCTATTTTAGAAAGAACAGATAAAGGAAAAGATAAGCAGCCATTAACAGCAAGCCTTAAAAAATGGACGCCTGATGATTTGAAAAATATCTCATATATCCCTAAGAAAAAAGCGATTTCAAAGTTCGAAGTATTTGGAAATTTAATGTGGACAGCGATCTGGGCAACGCTTTATTTTTATGCGAATTATCTTCTTGGTGTATATAAAGAAGGTCGAAACGGAATCGAATTTGTGGCTCCAACTTTTAATCAAGATGTTTTGCTTCAGTATTGGCCAATCGTTGTTATTGTAATCGGTTTAGAAATAGCATTATCCCTTTATAAATTAATAAAGGGTCAATGGACTAAAAAGATGGCCATATGCAATACTGTCCTCCAGCTAATTGGAACGATTACATTCATTTTAATAATAGTAAATCCAAATCTACTAAACAAAGATTTCATTGCGTTTATGACGGATCTATTTACTATTACCGCTAATCAATTTAAAACCTGGATAGTTGGTTGTGGAATTTTCATCTATATGATATCTGCAGCAATCAGTGTATTTGATGGCTTCCGCAAGGCAAGAATTCGTTAATTCGTATTTACTTATTTATGAATACAAAGAAACTTAAAAATATATAAGTTCTGAAAGAATGTAAAATAATGTATTTAAACTAAAGAGGGTAAGAGTTATATAAGGTGGTGCTGCTGCAACATCTTTTTTTTGTTTGGAAACTATAAAATTTCTAGACTTGTGGATAACTGTTCACATAAATAAAGCCCGTTTATAGTAGATAATAGGGGAAGCAAGCTGAATATGTATACCAAAGAGCTGTTTTGATATAGATAAATAGAGAAGAAAGCCAAATATGTATATCAAAGAGCTGTTTTGATATAGATAAATGGAGAAAAAGGCTAAATATGTATACCAAAGAGCTGTTTGATATTGATAAATAGTGAAGAGAGCTAGGTATGTATACCAAAGATTCCCTTTGTAGTAGGCGGTTTCTGTATTTACTGCTTCCACATGAAATGTTATTTCTCTTGTTTCTATAGGTATGTTTATCCAATTTCCAACTCTAGGAAATTTAGTGCTAATATTTTTAATTTCTGGTCGGGATGGTTGAGAAGATGTTTCTTTACCAATATTCGGTTGAAATAAGATATTAAGGCTAGAAATTTTATCACCATTGTTTTTACCTCAATATATAGCATTTCCAATCTAGTATTTGATATGAAATGTTTAAATACGGGTACGTTAAAGAAAGGCGATTTTTTTATGCATAATGGATGATCTATACAGGAACAACCCCTTCAGATACGGTTGAAGGGGCTGTTAAATACTATTTTTTCTCGATGATTATTAATAAAACACCTGCAAGAATTAGGATTGATCCTAACAAAAACGTTACACCTATGTTCTCCCCTAGAATAAGCCATCCAAGTAATGTTCCAACCACGGGTTGAAAGAAGAAAAATATTCCTCCACTCGAAGCGTTAAGCATTTGTAATCCACGATTCCAAAGTAGAAATCCACCTGCTGTTGAGACAATACCCAAATACAAGAGTCCTCCCCAAATGGTCGGGTGAGTCAGTTGGGAGATATTAATTTCGTGAAACCTTGGCAAAACAAAAGGA
Organism: Heyndrickxia sp. NPDC080065; assembly: GCF_050281185.1. Lineage (NCBI taxonomy): Bacteria > Bacillati > Bacillota > Bacilli > Caryophanales > Bacillaceae > Heyndrickxia > Heyndrickxia sp. NPDC080065. Next base: position 31,564 of record NZ_JBNNWS010000025.1, read on the forward strand.
GTTAACACGATTAGGGCTACCAAGATGGAATAGGTGGTTACCACAATTTGTGAATAATGACTTGGCAAACGTTTTACAAGTACAGACATAAGTGCCCATGTTAAAGCTGCAATAAGTAGTGCGATCCCTCCAAGTGTACTGGACGTATTCACATCACCAATTCCAACAATGAGAAGTACTCCAATGGTTGCTAAACAAACGGAGATTCCCTTTTTTATTGTCAACCGTTCCTTAAGGATTAAGCAACCAAAAATAACCATAAATGCTGGTGTTGTTGAAGTTATAATGGCGCCCATTTGTGCTGTGGATAGCATAGTACCAGTTTCCTGAGCAACAATTGAAATGGCATTACCAATGATCCCAATGGCTATGATTATTAAGAAATAACGTCTTTCGATTCGCCATTTTTGCCTTGTTATGAAGCCAATTATGAGAAGTGCGACAATAGCCACTAAATATCGCAACCACACCAGTTCTAGTGGTGGTATAACCGAAACTACAACTTTAACAACAACATACATACCGCCCCAAATACTTGAAGCTAAAATTAAATATAAAGAACCTAATAAGGTGTTTTTCATTTTTTTGTACCCTCCGTCTTAAGTTTAGGTCGAGAATGCCCCTAACGGAGAGATGTAGTCACCTTCACGCCATTAAGAGCAGAAGAGTACTACTGGTACATCATTTTCAAATAATGGAGTCCAATACATTTTGATTCACCTCTAGTCCAATCTAAGTACAATTATTTGTGATTTATTATAGCAAAGAACACTAATTCTGTATTATCCATCTGCTTAAGAAATTACTAAACTGAGAATAGATTGTTAAAAAGTGTAATTAAAGTAGACTGGGTAGCTAAATAAGGGAGTAATGCATTTTTCTTCTTCAACGGGCTACTTAGTTGTAAAAGGATATTTAATAACAAGCAGAGAATTATTATGTATATAAATATACAGGGAATGATTTTGATGAAACAACATATCTCAGAAACTACGAAGAGTAAAATGGAAATTTTGGAGGAAATAAAAAAAACTTATCGAATGAAGCCGATTACTGTGGTTATAGTTTTAATTGCAACTGCTTTCGCCATCATGACAATTATTGGTGCGGTTAACAATTTCGGAAGAGAACTGATTTCAGATTTTATTAGTGCTTTAATCAGTTTGTTCTTAGCATGGAATATGGGATTTGTGCTTTATCTAGGGGCTTGGGAATTTTTGGATTCTCGAAGGCTAAACAAAGTGCTATTCCCTAAACTTGAAGAGCTTATAAATGAAAGCGAAAAGAAAAGCTATCATGAAAATGAAGCAGAAGCTTATAAAATGGTTAAAGAAGCATATGCGGATTACACAGACAAGAATAATAAGCTCCATAAAATTTTCTGGAATAGCATTAAATTAAGTTTGGTTTTCCCATTTATTGCAATTGCTATTTCGTTTATTTACCATCAACTTTAGTGGGGATTATACAAAAAATTTTAATGTGATTTTCAACGTGGGCGTTAGTTTAACAAGCTTTATTCGACCTCTTTATCATTATTTTTTTGTTGCAAATACAACAATACTAGGTTAAATTTAATCTAACTCATTTTTATTGCATTTACAGCAAAAATATGTGCTAAGGAGTTAATTATGAAGGAAATCCTACGTGAAATTGGAATGATAGCTAGGGCATTAGATTCTATAAGTAATATAGAATTTAAAGAATATGACCTTACAAAAGGGCAGTATTTGTACCTTGTGCGAATATGTGAAAACCCAGGAATCATTCAAGAAAAGTTAGCTGAGATGATAAAAGTAGATCGAACAACAGCCGCTCGTGCTATAAAAAAACTTGAAATTAATGGCTTTATTGAAAAGAAAGAAGATAAACATAACAAAAAAATAAAAAAACTCTTTCCAACAGAGAAAGGGAAAAATGTTTATCCTTTTATAAAAAAAGAAAATGATTATTCCAATAGCGTTGCATTAGAGGGATTTTCCGAAAGAGATGTTGAAACCATTTTTCATCTTCTTCAAAGAGTTAGAAAAAATATAGAAATTGACTGGGAATTTGTAAAAAAGGGAAACAAGAGAAATTATTGATTATATAAAGGAGCGACATATTTAAATGACGATAAATATAAAAAAGTGTACCCTTGAAGATTCACGCAAACTTCAAGAAATTAGTTATGAAACATTTAATGAGACATTTAAGCATCAGAATTCACCGGAAAATATGAATGCCTATTTGGAAAGGGCATATAACTTAAAACAATTAGAAAAAGAATTATCCAATAATTCTTCGCAATTCTTTTTTGTTTATTTAAATAATGAAGTAGCTGGATATTTAAAGGTCAATACCAATGATGCTCAATCTGAAGAAATGGGTGATGAATCACTTGAAATCGAGAGGATTTATATAAAGAGCAAATTTCAAAAACATGGCCTTGGTAAATATCTGCTAAATAAAGCGATGGAAATTGCAATAGAATGTAATAAAAAGATAATCTGGCTAGGCGTATGGGAAAAAAATGAAAATGCTATCGCGTTTTATAAGAAAATGGGGTTTGTTCAAACTGGAGCCCACTCTTTTTATATGGGTGATGAAGAACAAACGGACTTTATAATGACCAAAACACTCATATCACTTTATTAGAAAGGTGGGTTATTGTGTATATTCCAAAATATTTTAAGGTCACAAATGTTGATGAAATATGGGATTTTGTTCAAAAAAACTCTTTTGGCACGATTGTCACAACAGAACAAGGGAAACCAATTGCCACACATTTGCCTTTGGGGTTAAATAAAAAAGGTGATGATTACTATATTACTGGTCATATGGCTTATGCGAACCCTCAATGGAAAACATTCGAGGTTGAGAATGAAAATGTCCTTGTTATGTATCAAGGTCCACATGCTTACATTTCATCATCTTGGTATAAACAAGAAAATGTACCAACATGGAATTACCAATCTGTCCATGTATATGGAACAGCTAGTATTATGAGTGAACAAGAGTTGGAAGAAGACCTTATATTATTATTACAAAAATACGAACGTCATCGTAAGAATGCAGCTTTATGGGAAAATCTCTCTCCACAAACTAAAAAACAAATAAAAGGTATTGTTGGGTTTAAGATTAAAATACAAGAGGTTCAAGCGGCATATAAATTAAGTCAAAATCGAAATGAAGAGGACTACCACAACATTATTGATAAGCTAAGTGAGGAAGAAGATTTAAATTCTCATCAAATGGCAGAAGTGATGAAAAACAGAGAGTCATTTTAGGTAGTTATTTACAACTTTCGAAAATCTGACCTAAAAATCTTTTTCAACTAAAGGGTCAAGTTTGAACAACACTGGAGGAGACATTTTGAAGCGGATAGTTAATAAAAATAAGAAAACTATATTGTTTTTAATCATCATTATTTTTTTCATTGCTGGTCTACTTGATATTAAATATGAAGGATTATTCTTTCAACTCTTACCAACATCCATACAGGCATATTTGGCTGATATTTTATAATAAGTAAATCCATATGGCAGGTTAGCTGAAGAAGGTATCATTAATTCATGTATCGAATTTATTAAAGTATCTGATTAATAGAGATATTTTTTAATTTGGATTGGGGTGTAGTAAGTGGTTGAAGTTCTTGGTAATTATAAAGTAAATGACGAAGTTCACCCTATTGAGGTAAAAGTTATTTGCTTACATTTTTTTCTCCTTCCAAAAAAACATTAAAAATCAAGGCTCTTTTCTGAAACATTGTTGCTTTCTGCAACAAAGTAAAAATCGGCAGAGATTTTACGCAGTAAATATCTAGTAGGATTTTTAGGGTTATTTACTACTTTCATAATGAGTATGGGATGATGAAAAGAGCACGAAGCCTATTTATTTAAGGATTGGAGCAATATACGAAAAGCAACAATCTATGCGAAAACAGCCAAAATCAAAGAAAGAAGAGCATTTAAGTATGCTCCACTTTGTAAGCCATCATAATTGAATCTAATATTTTTATCAATTTTTACTATTTTTTGTTTCTCTTCGAACTATGGGTGCTACATCGGTTGCTAATCGCTCAATGTTATCCGCCACTTTTTTAAATGGCATTCCACCTATGTCCATTTGAGCAATAAAACGCTGATGACCAAATAGCTCATATTGCTGCAAAATGTTTTCGATTATTTGCTGCGAACTTCCTACAAATAAAGCTTTTTTAGCTATATCGTCTTTACATATTTTATCGAAAGGATTATACCCCCAATAACTTAAATGATAAGGAACAAACTCTTCCCTTGCTTGCTGAGTTGTTTCAGATATATAGACATGCCCTGTTACTCCAACCTTTAAGTCTTCTGGTGAGTGACCAGCTTGAATAGCTGATTGCCTATATCTATCAATAAATGGCTTAAATTGGTTAGCATTTCCATCAAGTATCACAAGTACTAAACCAGTGCCTAATCTACCTGCTCGTGCGGCACTTTCTGAACTTCCTCCTACTCCAATCCATAGGGGAATATTTTTTTGAATAGGTCTTGGTGATATTTCGGCATCCAATAATTCAGGACGAAAGCGTCCCCTCCAAGAAATTCTTTCTTGACCATTGAGCTTCATAAACAACTCAATATTCTCTTCAAACAATTCATCATAGTGAGCTAAATCGTATCCAAATAAAGGAAAAGACTCTAAAAATGCTCCTCTCCCTGCAATGATTTCTGCACGGCCATTTGATAAAAGATCAAGTGTTGCAAATTCTTCAAATAGACGGACAGGATCAACAGTGTTTAGTACTGTTGTAGCACTGGTTAATCTAATTCGTTTTGTCACCTGTGAAATAGCAGATAAAACAATAGGTGGGGCTGATATTGTATAATCTAATCGATGATGCTCTCCAACACCAAAAATATCCAAGTCTGCTTCATCAGCAAGCTTTGCAGCTTCAATAATTTCTTGTAAGCGCTGCTTTGAACTAATAGTGATCCCAGTTTGTAGATTGGGGCGTAAATCCGCTAATGAATAGATTCCAATTTCCATACTAGAATGTTCGATTGAGGGATCTCCCTTCATCTGATTCTCTCCTCCAAAAATTTTTTCATCATTTTATAGGAGTGATTTTATGATGAATCACCCATTTCACAGAATATTTGTGGACATATATAAATTACATTTATTCATAGAGTTCTTGATAACTTCCAGTTAATAACGATTCACTAATATCATATTCTGTGTATCTAGAGGGGTGCTGATAGTTCAATAAGAAAAAATCCCTTTTTTACTAACGAAGTAGTTTAGGGGATAAGTATAAAGCGCTCTTTTTCATTGAAAAATGCGGCTATTTCAAAGAATAATTGTTTGTTTTTAATACTATTATACTGCTGATTGTTGATCTATATTGTGCTTAGGAATACTTATTAAACCTGAAGCAGTTAAAACGCCTAATATAACTAACACAGCCCCAATAAATTGAAATATCCTTATCGGTGTTCCGATGGCAAATGAAATAATCATTGTAACAACGGGAACAAGATTAAAAAATAAAGATGTTTTATTTGCCCCAATCTCCTTCATCCCTTGATTCCACCAAAGGTAACCCAACACACTTGTAAAGAAAGCCATAAAAGCAATTGCACCCCAAACTCCAATGGGAATGTTCGTTAAGAAAACAGGGTTTGACGTAAATAAGGAAAACACTGTTAAACAAACAGCACCGACAATCATTGTATAAGTAGTTGTTGATAGAGGCGTTCCGTCTTTTACAAGTCGACGTCCAAGTACACCATAAAGTGCCCAACAAACGTTACCTGCAAAGATAATTAAATCGCCACCTGAAATGGATAGAGTTCTAATGGTTTCAATAGAACCTTGTGTTATCACTAATAATACACCGACAAAAGAAAATAATATTCCGATTACTTGATTTTTTGTAATGTTATTCCCTAATATAATTCGAGCGAAAATTGTAGTTAATAAAGGATTTAGCCCCATGATTAATGCCCCGTTAACAGGAGCTGTATATTTTAAACCCACAAAAAACAAAGCATTAAATCCAAAGATCCCTACAATCCCAAGTACAACATATGAGCCAGTGTTATTCTGCAATTGGCTTTTCTTTATACCTTCAGTAAAAATCAAAATAATTAGCATCGCCACCGCAGCTAAGCCAAAACGCCATGCTGCGGCAGAGGATGGAGAAAAATATCCAACTGTATATTTCGCAAGATTAAAGGTAGCTCCTGTAAAAATGGAAAAGCCGAGTAACATCAGGTATATCTGCAAATGTTTCATTTGTTTTCCACTTCCTCTTTCAGAATTGAATCATAGTACTCTAGCTTTTCCTTTGCTGCTGACATCACTTTTTCTAGTTCCTTCTTCTTAATTTCCATTTTCTCTAAGTGTTTGGTTAAAATCTCAATACGTTTATTTATTGACGGATTAAGTTGTGATGGTTTCACACCCGAATTAATTTTTTCCAAAATACAACCGTCTTTAACAAACTCATTAACATCCTCTAAAGACATACCTGTTTCTTTTAAACTTTTCAGGAATGTCAAGAACTGAATATCAGTTTCCGTATAAAAACGCCTTCCTCCGTTTTGTCTTTTTGGTGGTGGAAGTAACCCAATTTTTTCGTAATACCTTAATGTATACGGACTAATACCAGACATCGCCGCAGCTTTACTAATGGAATACAAAAACATCATCCCTCTCTTTTGATTAAAGTTAGTTTACAACTTAGAGTTAACTCTAAGTCAAGCATATAAAAAAAGTGTCACTGATAGATACGGAACACAGGTGTAAAGACCATACAACTCTCTTTCCATGTTTCAAAATAAACTGAAGAAGACAGTAAAGAATAAGAATTTCTTATAACTTTTCATATAAATTTAAACTATTTTCTGTAAATTACATATTGTACCATTAATAGAGAGAATAGAAGGAAAGGGTGTAGATATTATATTAGATTCTGTTTCTGGTTCGGTCACCGAAAAAAGTTTAAACTGTCTTGCTCCTTATGGAAGATTAGTTCACTTTGGCAATTCCAGTGGTGCGGTTGGAAAGATAAAAACTCTTTAACCAGATATTTACGGTCAATCGCTTGAGGTGGTCTTTCAAACCAACAGTGCATAATCATTAAATTAGCAGTAACTCCATCAAGTAGAAATGAGTTCTTTCACAGTAAAGTGTTTTTTTTTGATATTTAATTTTTCTCTCCGGTTCTCGCATTTTGTTCATTATACATAAAAGTACCCTAAAGGGCAGACCTTTTTAATGTCTACTCTAAAGGGTACAGTTTAAATATCTGGCTAACCTAAAAATACGAAAGGGTACTTTAGTTAAACAAACAAATATAAAAAAGTCAGTTCATTAGTATAAAGACCGCAAACCGACTGAGTTACGCAATCTCCGATGACGATTGAATTTTAATTTATTCATGATATTCTCCTTCCTTTTTCCTTCATATTTAAATAGTCTAGTTTCAATATGCTGTTTTTAAATGAAAGACCGAAAAGCATAATTACAATAACTGTGGCAACCATATTTAAAATCATCAGCGAATAATATAAGTCGAAAAACAAATTCAGCAAGCCGACCCCAACAATCGGGAATATAAATCCTGAGTAAGATGCAGAATAATAAGTTGAAATGACTCTAGAGCGATCTTCAGGTTTTGGCGTAATCCCAGCTAGTTGTAGGCTTGCTTGAAATGCCCACCCGCCACCGATAGCTTGAATAAGGATTCCCATCCAAAGTAATACAATATTTGTCGTTTCCCCTGCAAAAATCATAAACCACGCCCCAATCAAAAGAAGGACAATACCAATTCGTACCCGGATGACTGGTAGCTTGGGCCATGATATTCGTTGCGCTATTCCGCCCCCGCCGAGAAGCAGTAAAATTAACAACCCTGAAACGGAAAGGTTGGAAGTGTGAAGAACGCTTTTAACATATGAGGGAATTAGCGATAAAACGATTCCGTTAAGGGAAAAAACAATAAATCCTGTTAGTGCGATAAACGACCAGAAAACAAAACGAATATTTATAGGGACACTTATTTTTATTTGTATGGCTTCTTTTTTATTTTCTAGTAAATGTTTGTCGGGAATGGACCATAAGGAAATAGCTGCGCTTATTAACAACACTGTAAGAATTACAAACGGGAACCGAAGCTGCTGGAAATGAAAATATTGAATAATCAATCCACTTATGGTGGGTCCAACACCAAATCCAACCATGATACCCATGCTAGATAAAGTTAACGCTTTAGTCGTCATTTCTTTAGAACATTGCTTTAGCAATAAAGTTGTTGCCGTACCCATAAAAATACCAAACCCAATACCTTCTAATATTCTAGAGAGATAAAGCTGCCAAGAATGATTGCTTGTAATAAACAAGATTGCTGAGATAATAGAGGCAACAATACCAATCATGGTTAATTTTTTTAATCCGTATATAATCCCTATTTGTCCCGCCACTAATAACGTTGGCAATAGAAATACAGCATAAATGGCAAACAACAAGGTGATTTCCAGATTACTTAAGAGAAATTGTTCCTGAAATAAAGGGAAAAGTGGTGAAGGGAACGTAGCCCCAATCGCCATAATAAAAAATGCCCACAACATTCTTTTCATGAATTTACCTCCTCTGTTTTATCTTAAAATTTGGGTGATAGAAGTCAGCAACATCATTCATTACCTGATGCGGTAAGCTCAACGGAGAAGGACTTTTATAATGTATAATAGAAACGAAATAGCAGCTAGAGAATAATCTATCATAGGATTAACTCTCCTACCTTAACAACGAAATGTAATAAACTAGTTCATGAAGCTAAAACGGAGGATGCTAGGAAATATATGGATATGACACGCAACAAACAACTAGGAGAATTTCTAAAAACAAGGCGAGCAAGGATCAATCCTGAAATGGTAGGATTACCCTCGGGGGCGAGAAGGCGTACAGCAGGGTTGCGGCGTGAAGAAGTGGCACAATTAGCTGGTATAAGCGTGGATTGGTACACTTGGTTAGAACAAGGTCGGAACATTCATGTATCAACTCAGGTATTAGAGGATATTGCTAGAGTTTTGCAATTAAGTTCTAGTGAAAAAAGGCATATGTTTTTGTTAGCTGAACAAGCCATTCCACTTGAAAATATAGAAAACAAATATCAAATAAGTCCATCGCTGCAATATTTTCTTGACTATCAGAATCCAAGTCCTGCTTATGTGACAAATTCAAGATGGGACTTTGTTGCTTGGAACGAAGCTGCATGCAAAGTTTTTGGAGATTATAATAAAATGTCAGAATTAGAACGTAACTCTGTCTGGCGTATTTTTACATCATCTTATATGATGAAACTCTTGGATCGGTGGGAGGAGCATGCACAAAGGAGGTTGGCTCAATTTCGAGCTTCTTACGGTAAATATATAGATGATCCGTGGTGGAATGAGATGATTGAAAAACTATCAAAGAAGAGTGAGAAATTTAGAGAATGGTGGCCGCGGTATGAGGTTATGAGTGCTCCTGAAGGGAAAAAGATTCTCCACCATCCTCAAGTTGGAGAATTGATTCTCGATCATATTTCTTTTCAGGTGAGTGACTCGCCTGATTTGTTGGTTACTGTGCATTTGGCGAAAACGAAGAAGACATTTGAGAAGCTACAAAATTTACTAGACTGATACAAGTTTTTATGTAATGGTGCAAAAATTTATTTAAAGTTTCCTTTTCCTTTTTCAACAAGCGGGGTGCGTTAATCGAAGGATTAACGCCTTTTTTTGTAGAATTTATTAATATAACAGGCAGTCTAGCTCATTTAGAATTCGTATAATTCCCCTTATCTAAGGTGTGTTTTGGGGGTTTATATCAATAAACAGATTAAACTTACACCATCTGGAAAAAGTAAAAAAGAGAGTATATACAGAATGTTAATTTAAACCAATTATTTCTGAGTTTTCGTCGTTTTTGAGGGACTTTAAAGTTAGCCGGTTTTTTGTTTTAACAGGAAAAGCTTATGCTTATGGGAAGTATAAGCGTAATCTCTCTTGTAAACCTTCTAATACTTCTTCTGGTACCTCCCTGACCTTGATATCCCCACCTAGGAAAAGTAGCCAATTGGTCATTTCTGTCAATTCTTCGGGCTTATTAATATTGATAAAAGTCTTTAGAATGGCTGTGGTTTGGTAAGGATTCGTATAGGAAATTGAAACTTTTAAAGGATGGTATTTTTTGAACTGGGCAATCGCTTTTGGACCAAGTTCAAGGACAAGGTTGATTACTTCTTCCTGCTTACTTATTTTTTCTAAAATCTTTTTCTTACTTAATCTTTTTTTCGTCGGGTAGGGTTCGACATCGGTGAGATGATCGACAGGAAAAATTTGCTTCTTTTCTTCCTTTAAGTCAAAGCCTTCAATAAGCCAAACGCTTTTTTCTTGATATAGATGCAAGAGATAAATTGGATAAGACTTTATTACCCCCTCTTCTTTGATGGTAATCAATAAATAGCGATCCAAAAGAAGGATTTGGATGAGTTTTTCTAACATGGGATGAGGGAGATCTGACAGATCAAGTAGGTCAGGATTATACGGGTTGGTTCCTTCAAAAAGCAAGATTTGATTTAAAAGAACAAGGTCATCTTGCTGGTTTTCTGAGATGAGTCCTAGTAATTTTTCAGCTAAAGAATGACGACTCTTTAGATAGGGAAGTTGTTGATTTCTTGTGGCCATAAAGGCAATAAAAAGAGCTTTGACCTCATTATCGGTAAAGCGAACTTCGGGCAGGACAGAGTTGTGCATGACAAAATAACCCCCATCCCTTCCAACTTCAGCGACAAGTGGCATCCCTATGGCTTCAATTTCTCTGATATCTCTAATAGCTGTCGAACGAGAGATGTTAAATTCTCGCATGATTTCAGAAATGGTAAAGTGGGAGCGGTTGTTGATATACCGCATAATGATATTAATCCGTTCAACTTTTTTCATTGGGACTCCTAAACAGTATCATTATTTGACATGATTTAAGGTTATTATATAACCATCAAGTGAAGAAGAAAAGTCATTTGATAAATTTAAAAAAGAGGAAGGTTTTGAATATGACAAATTATACCCTAGAAGAAAAAGACAGCTTTACCGTTTTAGGTATTGGAACGGAGCTTAAGAGCGATTACACAGATTATGCAGGCATAAACAAGGAAAAGGCAGACTTTTGGGAAGCTGTAAAACAAGATGGAATGCTTGACACTTTAAAAGCTATAGCCATAAATGACTACATTTTTGCCGTGAACGAAGCGGTGAATAATAAGATGATGCACTATGCTGGCGTTATGACAGAGGAATCATTACCAGAAGCATCTAGAGTTATCCAATTTCCTAAGGGTGAATACTTAGTTGTTAAAGGGGAAGGGAAGACGGCTGATGAGTTGAATAATAAGCTTGCTGGTGTTGCCTTTGGTCAAGTCTTGCCGGAAGCAAAGGATTTTGCCTATGTTGGTGGGCCGAATACAACGGTTGAAATGGGGCAGCGAAACGGTTTAGTTTTTGGTGAAATGTGGATTCCTGTTGTTAGGAAATAAAAAGATCAGTGAATGCTTCCGAATGCGAGTTTTGCTGGAAGTAGGTTCTAAGAAGTAATGCTCACAAAACTTTTAGGAGGGAATGAAATGTCATATATCGTTGATTTTAAAAATGTGTCTACAGTTGGTTTAGAGTCTTCACCTGTAGCAGAAACGCTTGCTGGTTTGCGTGCTAATGAAGCCCGTTACTTTATGAATAAATACAAGCATGAATTTACGGTTGTACCAGCTAGCGAGTCCAGCGAGACCCTTGATTATGTGAACCGAATTTTGAAAGAAGAACGTCATATTGAGTTTGCGGCTAAACCTTTAGAAACGTCGCGTTTTCAAGTGGAAAATATCAAAATTGCCTACGTCTTTTATGAGGATGGTCTTTCGGTGAACGTTATGTATACAGTTGATGACCCAAAGAAGCGGGCCGTTGGTTTTAAGCTTTCTGAGGGTATGGAGGTACCGAAGGAGTTAGAAGGGAAGTTTAAGTTTGCTAGGCAGAAGTCTAAACTAGCTGGAACAATTCGGGGCTCGTACTTTGTGATTAAAGGAGAATATTAAAGTAGCAAAAGCGCAATTTGGTCATTCTTTATCTTCATTGAAATTAGTGAAAGCTATTTTCTCTCTAGGTAAAAAGTAGCTTTCACTAGCTTGAAAACCCAATGGATGCGAACATTTTCCTTGGTAACTGCTATTTTGTTAATAGGGATTCAGGGGAGATATGTAATGTTGGTTTAATTGAACAAGATATTTTTAGTGGTATTGATCTCAGAGGGAATGATATATTCTTTTGAATCGTTGTAATAGATAGAACAGTTCAGCAAATACAAAAATCCTCTTTGTTTAATCAGCAATATTTGGTAAAATTTAAAATTAGAGATGTAAAAAAGGGGAATCTATATTACACATGTTGAATATTTTGAAATGATTAGTTAATTGGATAGGGAGACAATGGCGATTCTTGATTGTTAAGGATGCGTTTATTTGTCTATCTGGAATCATTCAAGGGATTCATGGTGTGGACAATTAAATACCCATTACCAAGCAGATACCTTTGTATATCTGCTTTTATTTATGGGTAAAAATACATCTCTATTGGCACAATCATAGCGTCCCTATATCGGGGGAATTTTAATGACAAGTCAGTACGAAAATGAAGAAATGCTAACTGGAGGGAATGTCTCAAGCGTTTATCGTTCCGGAGATACTGTGCGACGAGAATTAAAGCCAGACAGTACCAAAATTCATAAGCTATTAAATCATTTAGAAAACAAAGGTTTTAGTTATGCACCAAAGTTCTTAGGTATTGATGAAAAAGGAAGGGAGATATTATCATTTATTGAAGGAGAAGCTGGTAATTATCCTTTGAAAGAATATATGTGGTCAAATGAGGTCTTAAAAGATATAGCAAAAATGCTTCGACATTATCATGATGCTGTATGTGACTTTCCATTATCAGATGAGTGGAAACCAATGGATAATGCTCCAAACAAAATGGAGGTTATATGTCACAATGATTTTGCCATATACAACATCATTTTTAATCACGAAAAACCAGTAGGTATTATTGATTTTGATGTTGCTGCCCCTGGTCCAAGACTTTGGGATATAGCTTATACTCTATACACTTGTGTTCCTTTAAGTAGACTTTATCATACTGAAACAGGTGAGGCAGTTTATTATGATTCATTAAAGGATGCCGACCGAATAAAACAAAGAGTTAAATTGTTTTTTGAATCTTACGGTATTGAGGGATTGATAGAAGATTTTTTAGAGATGGTATTGTTGAGATTAGAAGGATTATGTAAATATATGATAAGAAAAGCCAGTGAAGGTGACATTGCCTTTCAAAAGATGATGAATCAAGGACAACTTGAACATTATCAAAACGAAATTAAATTCATTCGAGAACATGGAAAAGAGTGGATTTAAGAAAACAGTTTTCTTTAAGTAAATAAATATAAAATATATCAATAATTGATTCATTTTTTGATTCAGTATATAGAAATCATTTTGTACAAATTATTTTAATCAATATAGAGTAAGAGAGGTAATAGCTTTGAAAGAAACCATTTTAAATTCCTTATTAAAAATAGAAGAAGATTTTAATGTAATGATTCTTTATGCAGTTGAATCAGGAAGTAGGGCTTGGGAATTTCCTTCAAAAGATAGTGATTATGATGTTCGCTTTATATATGTTCATAAAAAGGAAGATTATCTAACAATTGACCAAATGGGAATTGGGAAGAAACGGGATGTTATTGAATTGCCTATAAACGATTTGTTAGATATATCAGGATGGGAACTTACTAAGACATTAAGGCTATTTAGAAAATCTAATCCCCCATTAATGGAATGGTTACGATCTGGTATCGTTTATTATCAAGCATTTTCGACCATTGAGCAGATGAAAAGGCTTAGCGAAGATATCTTTGCTCCAAACTCCTGCTTACATCACTATTTAAATATGGCAAGTAATAATTTTCGAGAGTACTTACAGGGGGATGAAGTAAGAATAAAAAAATATTTTTATGTACTTAGACCAGTATTAGCTGCTAGATGGATAGAAAAATATAATGAGTTTCCACCATTAGAATTTCCGAAATTATTAGAGAATATATTACCAGATGGAGAATTAAAGAAACAAATTCAAACCTTATTAATAAGAAAAATAAATGGGGAAGAACTTGATTTTGAACCAAAAATTGAGGTCATAAACTATTTTTTAAACGAGGAAATTTCTCGACTTAGAAAATATACAGAATCACTAAATATCGATATACCGGATTTTACACCTAATCTTGATTTGCTTTTCAGAAATACGTTAGAAGAGGTTTGGAACTAAGATTATTTATTAAATGGCTGCCGATTAAGGCAGTCTCTTTTTCTACTAACTGGGGAGTTTAGTTTTAAAAAAAGGATAAGCATAGGGCTTTGTAGAATATCTTATTAAAAAATAATTGCTATGAAAATCAACCTAATAAACATTAGAATGGAGTTCTATTTTAAATGATTCGTGAAGCTGTAGGAACGGATACAGTTCAAATATATAAACTTTATAAAATGTTAGTACCAAATAGTAAGAAAATGAACGTTCAGGAAGAGCAAATTGAGATCATTAGAAAGGACCCTAACAATTTTTTGCTTGTATATGATGAAGAAGGTGAAATATTAGGGACACTAACACTTAATATATGTCTACAGGCTTTGCATGGAATAAGACCTTATGGAATAGTCGAAAACATCATAGTTCAAGAAAACCACCGAAGTAAGGGAATAGGACAAAAACTTATACGATATGTTGAGGAATATTGTAAATCAATAGATTGCCATAGAATCATGTTATTAAGTAACTCAAAACGTCAAAGAGCCCATCAGTTCTTCGAAAAGGAAGGATATGATGGTTCAGTAAGTAAAGGATTCAAAAAATATTTGTAAATATGATTTTGCTTAAGATGCTACTTTGTTATGATTCTTGCTTTTGTAAAAATATACTTATTGAACGGAGTTTAGAGCTGAAATCAATAATGATTTTCAGTTTTTTTCTTTTTGGATTGTTTAATAAAACTCTATCATTTGGTAATATATAGGAAGTGGGGATGTGAACATTGAAAATTTTTTAAGGGGTGACTATTTAATGACAACAAATAAAAAATCAGATAAAAGTAAGCAGTTGTCTGTTCCTGAACAGATGGAAGAATTTATGAACAACCTCGAACATCCACTTAAAGAAGAAATTGAAGAGGTTCGAAATATCATTTTAAGTACTAATGATAAAATTACGGAACATATTAAATGGAATGCACCTAGTTACTGTTATGAAGGTGAAGACCGAATTACATTTAATCTTTATGGTAAAGGATTTTTTCGACTCGTATTTCATTGTGGTGCTAAGATAAAAGACAGAAAGAACAATAATCCTCTGATTGTTGATACTAGTGGCATATTAGAATGGAAATCAGCTGACAGAGCTATAATGAAATTTACTGATAAAAATGACGTCAAATCCAAAGAAGAAAAACTTAGAGAAATAATATCTAAGTGGCTAGAAGTAAATTAGGTGGAGCAAAGATCAATCTTTATTCTTATTAAAAAATCTAACAAACATAAGCTGAATTGTAGTTCCCTCTTCTTGAACTATTGGGGGCGTTTCTACAATTAGCAGGAATAAAGAGCAGTCTAGTTCAACAAACCTATTTACATCCTAATCCCATTGATTATAATTTAAGTAATTAAGCAATCAACAAAGGAAGGCTTAAGATCGGATTAATTTTAAGTGAAGAAAATCAATAGGCTACTAAACTTAAATTTGTAATAAAAGCTCTGGAGAATACTTTCATCGAAGAGTCTATATACTAAATAGGAATCCAAGTATGCACTTTCTGGTGAAGGGAGAAATCTCATGAATAATTTAATTAATGACAATCTGTATAAAACGAGAAATGACCTAATAAAGGAGATTGCTTTATTAAGTGATGATCAGTTTAATAGTAAGCTTGATATAAATTCGTGGACTATAGCACAAGTTTGTCATCACTTAGTTTTAGTGGAGGAGTCATCTATAAAGGCTATTGCATGGGGATTAAAAGAGATTGAAAGTACTCAAAATGAACGTAAAAAAGTTGACCTTATATTATTGGATAGGACGAAAAAGATTAAAGCTCCCAAAATCGTTGAACCAGATGTAAAACCATTTGAGGTTCAGCAAATAATTGATTTGTTAAACGAATCAAGAAAAAAACTGATGACTTTTCTTAGCACCATAGAAGATAAATCCGTATTGGCGGAAAAATCCGTAAAGCACCCTGCTTTAGGTGAATTACCACTTGATCAATGGATTGAACAAATATATTTGCATGAGCAACGACACATCGAACAAATAAAAGAGATAAAATTACTTTTAGATGCGCGGCAATAAATTTGTGGTTATAAAGGAGGCGTTTCTGTGAAAAGCAGGAATGCTTTTTCTGAGATGATTATTTTAGATATTGCAATAAAAATGCTAATGATGTACCTCATAACCTTTATCTTATATTTCATAAAATAATACTAGGGTTTTTACGAAGTAAGATGAACCGAAACAAAACCAACAACATATACCTGAATAAACTACAGATTCATTCATAATTTGTAAGCACTGTTTAGAAAAAAATAGAAAAAAATTATCTGTAAATTCGGAAAATATTTGTTGATTTTAGCAAAAATAAAATGCTATTATTTCGGTAAATAGGAGGGGAAGGAACGTATGAAAAATATATTAAAATTTTTGTTTATTGGTGTTATTCTATTTGGTTTGATAATAGGCACATCCCAATCTACCACATTTGCCACGAGTACTAAGAAAATTGTAAGTTATGAATTTAACAATGGTCTAGTTTTATTTAAGCAAAATGGTAAATACGGAATGCTCGATAAAAAAGGAAATGTAGCCATTAAACCACTATATGATGAGATTGATCAATATGGAAAAACCGATTTATTACTCGTAAAAAAGAAAAGTAAATACGGGTTCATTAATAAAAAGGGAAAAGTCATTGTCCCAATACAATATGATTCAATCTTTTTTGAAAATCAGATAGTAGTTGAAAAGAATAAAAAATATGGATTTATCAATGCAAAAGGGAAAACGATAGTTAAGCCTAAGTATGAAAGTATTGAAAGGTTTCAAAATGGTGTAGCAGTATATAAATGCAATGGAAAGTATGGAATCATCGACAAAAATGGAAAGATTGTAAGGAAGCCAACAAATGATAAAATCACCGCAAACTATAACGGAGTGTTTACTTTTTCCAAAAATAAAAAGATCGGTTTAATCAATAAGCAAGGGAAAGTTATCGTAACACCAGTGTATGATTCCATAGGCTATTTTGGAAATGGGCTATTTAAAATAAAAAAAGATGGAAAATCCGGGGTTATTGACAAAAATGGGAAGATCATAGCCAACCCTAAATATGATCAGATATCATCGTTTTTTAATGGTTTTGCCCAAACAAAAATAAAAGATAAATATGGGTTCATTAGTGCGGAGGGAAACGTTATCGCTAAGCCAATCTATGATTCCGTCAATGTATTTAGAAATGGTATTGCTCCAGTTGTAGTAGATGAGAAGATAGGGTATATCGATACAAATGGAAAAATGATTGTTAAACCACAGTATGAGGAAGCTCCCGAAAATGATGACAGCGGATCTTATGAATTTTGGCACAATGCGGCAGTGGTTATGAAAGATGGGAAGTGCGGTCTCATTAACAATAAAGGCAAAGTGATTCTTGATTTTAATTATGATTCCATAAGTTATTTTAACAAATACGGTTTAGCAATTATTAAGCAAAATAATAAATATGGTTTTGTTAATGATAAAGGCGAGGTTATTGTAAAGCCAACCTATGACTTTTTAAGATTTGCAACCTATGGCGATGGTGAGTTTACGGGTGATTTTGTTATTTTTAAAGAAAATAACAAAGAAGGTGCCATAAACAGCAAAGGAAAAGTCATCCTTCAACCTAAATATGACCGAATCGATCCTTTTGATCATAAAGGTCTAATTAGAATCATGCAAGGTTCTAAATATGGAATAGCCACTTCATCGGGATCAGTATTAGTCAAACCAAAATATGAAGATATCGGCTTCTTTTATAAGACTAACGATTATTTAGCCTCTATTTACTATAAAGGTAAATATGGATTTATTAATGATAAGGGGCAAATAGTCATCTCTCCTAAGTATGATCAAGTAGGGGATTTCAAAGAAGGACTTGTTTATGTGAAGAAGAATGGAAAAGTAGGTTTCGTTGATAAAAAAGGAAAAGTAGTCATAAAATTGATCTATTCCGAAAATGACTAGATTACTTAATATTCCGACAGAAGATAGGTACCTTTCAATTAAATGGGTAGTTAAAAATTAAATCACCAAAAAATCAGGTTTAGGAAATAGTTTCCTAAACCTATTTGTTTTCATGATTTTTTTCGATTTTAGGCCTAATTTCTTCAGATGTTTCTGTTTGAAAATTAGCTGGAAGAGGCCTTGGTCTCGGCAGTACTCGGTCAGTCTGTTTTTGGAAAAAGGACAACATATACTTGTGAAAAAAATACTCAAAGATGGTAATTGCTGCTGCAGAAATGAGTGAACTAATAAATAAAGGTGAGCGATTAAAATAGGTTACCGCAGCAGATAAAAACCATATTGTTACGAGGGAAAGGCCAAAATCTGCAAGTGAAGCAATTGTATTATTTGTTCTTGGTAGAATTTCTACATCTCCAAATGAATAGGAAATAATGGTTAGAGAAAGTGAAATAAATACTACTTTTGCAAAAGACATTCCAAAAAATAAATTTAGAATAACAAAAAGCATAATGAATGTAGCGATAAATTTAATAACCATAGGTTTTAAATGCTTCATGGAAGACTCACTCCGATTAATATATTCTCATATATTTTTTTAAATATTTATAAGAACTATTCCTGTATATTTATGGAATTTGATATTGGGACCAATGATTAGCGGATAGGGCCCATTTTATTAGAAGAGCGGACCAATTAAATAGAAGAGGACCATCATAAAGATCCAGTGATTTATTGTTGAATAGTACTGAACAATTTCTACGAACTGTGAATTAACTTTTCAAGCCCAATACATACAAAAACTCTTACTTCATCGTCTTCGCTGTAATAAGAAAAAAACATATATATCGGTTAATATCTGTTATAATTATTCAAAAAAGGGAGTTTACTATAAATGGTCAACTATGGTGATTTCATTTTTCAATTGTTAATGTTTATTTTCTTAATTGCTGTAATATGGGCAATTGTAGTAGTTATTAAAACCATTTCAAATAAAAAAGCACCTCAGCAATCCAAAGATATTGAAAAAAAACTTGATAAAATTATTGAGTTGCTTGAAAAAGATAAAAACAATTAATCTCTTCATATGGAGGGATTTTTTTATTTCAAAGTTATTACATTTCATAGTGCACATTTTGTGTCAACTGTCCATTATCCTTATTGTAACGTGGAGTTTTAAAAGGATATTTGTGAATTAATAGAGAAGTTTTTTAAAACTAGATTTAGAAGATGGTGAAAGAATGGAAAAGAACATTACTGTCAAAGAGTTACAAAAATATATTAAGAACAAGGACTATAAGCCTGAACTGAAAAATGCTTATTTTCAAAAGTTAATTGAAGAAGTTGGAGAACTTGCTGAAGTCATAAGAAAAGACAAAAGATTGGAACAACAAGGTACGATTAAAGGAACAATCGAAGAGGAACTTTATGATGTTCTGTATTATGTTATAGGATTAGCAAATGTATATGATATCGATTTAGAGAAGTGTTTTCATCTAAAAGAAGAACTTAATAAAGAGAAATATAAATGAGTTATTTTAGGAATGGGGGTGTTTCAGAAATAAGCGGGAATAGATAAGATTAATTGATTAAAGAAAAAGGATTGAGTAGATATAACCTCGAATTATAGAATAAATAGCATTGCTTTGAGAGGTGAAGCTTTTTTGCTGGATAAATCCATTCCTTATTTTAATGTGATTATGAAGAGACCTGCTGGTAACCCACCCCCTGATTTTTTATTGCCAGAAGGATTTTCTTTTGTTTGGTTTACTGAGGGTAAAGAACAAAAGTGGGCAGAAATTGAAGCATCTGTTGGTGAGTTTTCAAATACAGAGGATGCACTTAGTTATTTTCAAAAAACATATATTCCTTTTTTGGATGAATTAAAAAAGAGATTACTTTTCGTTCAAGATCGAGAGGGAAATGAAGTTGGTACAATAACATGTTGGTGGGATATAACGGGTGCTAAACGAGACGCTGCAATACATTTGTTCGCAGTGAAAAAAGAGTATCAATGTTTAGGTCTTGGAAAGGCATTGGTTTCAGAGTGCATAAATAGATTATTACAGCTTGAAGGAGACAAGGCTATATTTTTACATACGCAGACATGGAGTTATAAAGCAATAGGGCTTTATTTAAAAGTAGGTTTCAACATAGTTGAAGAAGGAAGTTTTGCACAATATAAAAATGAGTATGAACAAGCAATACCACTTTTGAAAGAGGTTATAAAACTTTGAACTTAATGTTCAACGGGGAGTTTATAGAAAAAATTAAGGAGAGGAAAAAGTTGAATATAAGACTTGCTGAAGCAAAAGACATTAAGCAATTAATAAGAATGAGATGGGATTTTACAATTGAACATGATGAAACTAAAAAAATTGAACAAACTCCAATCCATGATTTTGAAAAAGAGTGCCAATCTTTTTTAGAGAATGCACTTAATAGTGATCAATGGTTCATTTGGGTTGCAGAGGAAAACGGAAAAATTGTATCACATATATACATTGAATTAATACAAAAAGTGCCGCGCCCTGGCAGAATAACCTATCCATTTGCTTATATGACAAATGTTTACACTATAAAAGAATATAGAAATAAGGGGATTGGGAGTAAGCTCCTTACCACAATAAATGAGTGGGCTAATGAAAATAAATATGAATTTATCATTGTATGGCCAAGTGATGATAGCATTAATTATTACAAGAAAAATGGGTACATCCATTGTACAGAACCTATGGAATATTTTCCATCTTGAATTGAGGGGTGTGTTGATCCAAAAAGGATTAACTCACTTTTTGTCATATTTGAAAATTAACATCATCATTTTGCATTCTGTGTGATATTTTTTAACTTTATTATTATCCATCTAATGGAAAGACCAGCTATTATATAATAAACAAATGAATAGATATATTTCCATTTCATATATTTCACAAGCTCTGCCCAAACGGAAAAAGGTTCACCGATAAAAGCAAACAAAATACCCATAACAAGCAATGCTATACTAAATGACTTCCAAGTATTAAAATACTGGTACAAAAACATATAAGCAACTGGCACCATTGACATATCAAATGCGATCGCTCTTGGTGTATATGGCAAAAATTGCGTTGGATATCTCCAGAATTCCAACTCTACTCCAATTTCATCTAAAAGGACAGTTGTAATTACTATTAACGCTCCAAACAGTACAGTTTCGATCATCTTAGAGCGAACGGCAAATTTAATGTATAGGATCCAGGGAATAATAAAAAATGTTGCAAGAACCCACCAATTCCAAGTAAATAGTTCGTTGTTGAGCCAACCTTCAAAATCTAATTGATGCGCTTGTCGTTCAAGCTTATTTACTTTTTGTAGATTTTCAAACTTATCCATATAACATTTCAGTCCTATAGTCTTTATTAATTATTATTCCAATTTTAATGGTATTAATTCGTTTATCTAATACTCTAAGGGGACATTGACGTAGTTATTTTTATTAAATGACTCTAATTTAAGGGCTTCCCACCTTGATCTACTTCATTCCACGTTTTACTGGTAGATCTTGTTGCGTTTTCCCTCTAGATATACTTCTTTCCGCGGTTTTCTGGTAGATCATGTTGTGTTTTCCCTTTTGATCTACATCTTACCGCGTTTTTCTGGTAGATCATGTTGTGTTTTCCCTCTTGATCTACTTCTTTCCGGGGTTTTCTGGTAGATCATGTTGCGATTTCCGTCTTGATCTACTTCTTTCTCCGGTTTTCTGGTAGATCATGTTGTGTTTTCCCTCTTGATCTACTTTTTTTCGCAGTTTTCTGGTAGATCTTGTTGTGGTTTCCGTCTTGATCTACTTCTTTCCGGGGTTTTCTGGTAGAGGTTATTTCGCCTGTTATATTTGCTTACCGACGGTAGGGAATATAATGTGGCTTTTACGTTGGAAAACGACTTTGCTACCTCTTACGGTGCTATGGTAATGGGAGTACCTTCCACCTTTTCAATCGAAGCTATAGAGGATTCCGTGGTTATTGAAACTTCATACGATACACTACTTGAGCTTATGGATATAAGCCATCCTTGGGAACGGTTTGTACGTAAGAGTGTAGAAAGGCTGTATATTCAGAAGGAAGAAAGAGAGCGCAAATTGCTCTATCTTACTGCAAAAGAAAGATATGAAGCATTTCTGGTAAAATATCCAGGTTTGGAAAAGCGAGTTCCACAGTACCACATCGCTTCCTATTTAGGCATTTCCCCTGTTTCCCTTAGCCGTTTACTCCATTCGGAAAATGATTAACCTATGTTAATGCACTGTTATTCGTTCTTCGCTAAAATAGCTTTAAAACAGGGAAAGGTGATAAAGATATGCAGAACACAATTATTGTTTTGTTGGAGTTTTATCCTTCCTGGCTTGCATTGCCTCGGGAGGAAAGGAGAAATCACGCGGATTCATTACATCAGATTATAAAAAAATACGATCAGCACGTGAAGGTACGTTTCTTTGATGCAGAAGCGCTGCCTGATAAGATTATACGGATTCTTTCATCTGTGAAACGGAAGACCTAAAACAATACCACTACATGTGGGAGGAAATAAGGGACTCACTGACTTACACTAAAGGATATATAAAAATTAAAGATGTTATTATGGGGATGGAAAATTAGTTTAAATAACGCTACGAATATTATTATTGGCAGCGTTATTTAAAAGGGTTATTTATAAGGATTAATATAACTGTGAGAAGAATTTCCCCTTGCAAGTGATTGTTTGGTTTCTGCGTCAATAATTTCAAATTTCAAATACTCTTTATCTCTGCTCTGAATAAAAGAAGCTAAGAAATATACTTGTCGCTCTGGATGTATATTTGGAGCAAGTTTCTGTTTTGGTTGACCAAAATATCTTCCTGTTTTCTCTTCAAAAGTCATAAGGGCATCAGGTGTTTCTTTATAAGATATTTTTCGTCTAATACTGTAAGTAGCATCTTCGAATTCTCTATATTCTTTTTTCAATTGCTTATAAAACTTATCTTCACTAGTAAATGACTTACCTTGGTTAGCTGGATATTCTAATTGTTCAGCTAATGCTGGGATTGTTAAAATGAACAATAGACTAGATGAAATAATTAAAGTAATAAGATTCTTCACCATATTCACCTCCATTCTATTAATATTTTTCCATCTACTTCAATAACAATTCACAGGAGTTTTCTATAATATGCCGGGAATTTTTTACTAAAGCAGCATTTAGCTGAACAAGCCTTCAAGACAAGATAAATATAGTCGTTGCTAAAAAATAAAATTTTTATGCCTAATATTTAAAAATCAAGTTTTTTTGTTTCTATTTTTTGACCAATTGTACTAAAATATAATCATGAGCACTAAAAATAATCCAAACAACCAAAAAGAGATGTCATTTATTGAAAAAGCCCGTAGAGCTCAAATTGTGGAATGTGCGATTGAGACAATTGCTGAAGTGGGTTTTGCACAATCCTCTTTAGGACAAATCGCTAAACGTGCAAAAATAAGTAAGGGGGTTATTTCTTATCACTTTTCAAACAAAGAGGAACTTCTCGAGCAAGTTGTAATCGATTACTATATAGCTTGTCAGTCCTTTGTTTGTCCACAAATTGAAGCACAAACATCCCCAAAAGGAATGCTTCAAACATATATTGAAGCCAATCTGAAATTTGTGGATACAAATCGAAAGCATGTATTTGCTGTTATAGAAATTGTTTCGAATGTAAGAACAGATGATGGAAAACTTCGGTTTGCCGCAGACCACGATGAATCTATTTTTCTTCCTATAGAAAATATTCTTGGTTTGGGCATGCAAGAGGGAGTTTTTCGGGAGTTTTCTCCACTATCCTCAAGGGTGATGGCGTTAACAATCAGGCATGCCATCGACGGATTCAGCCTTGAGTTGATGAGAAATCCGGAACTTAACGTAAAAGATTACATTAAAGAAATTATCACGATCTTTGATCGGTCTACTCGTAAGTAACTTATCATCCAAGGAGTGGGATGTGCGTGATATTTTATGAGGTTATTTGTTTATGTTGTAAACAAGTTTTTCGAGTTTATGAAGGAACTGAAAAATATAATAAATTCAAGAAAAATCGGAACGGGAAGTATTGCTGTGACGATTGTAGTCATAAAATAAAAATTGAGGCCATGAAAAATTTTTTTAGATAATGTCCAGTCAATATCTTTTTCGTTACCAAATAGCAACAAAGTATTAGAAAAGAGCCTAATTAAAGAACCCTCTCAAAAATCATCATTTTGAGAGGGTTTTATTAGTCATTTTAAACCACAGGCTCTGCCTGTGTGCAAACAAAACTTGTAGAGTTGTATAAGAAAAAAACTCCAATCGTTATAATAGAAGATGGC
>NZ_JBNNWS010000026.1:0-54975 GCF_050281185.1 Heyndrickxia sp. NPDC080065
GCGGTCAATTTCGGGGTCCCTTTAGGGGCTTTGTTGGTAAAGTGCCCTTATAGGGCGAAATTAAAACCGCCGGTTCTACCGGCGGATACTTACTTATTAAAATTCGTTTATTTTTATTAATCCCACATCTAACCTCTCACATTCAGAAAGGAGATGTCAATACTGCATAAGCTATTATCTATTCAAGCATTAAGAGGGAATCATAAATATTATTCCTATTTCCTGGGAGCGATCTTTCTACTCTTTTCGGCCATTATAGGCATCGCGGTTGGAAGTGTTTATGTTCCAATTAAAGAGATTATACAAATCATTGGTTCAGCAATTTTTCATTTTCCTTTAAGTGAGACGGTTGATCCAATGAATACAAATATAGTTCTGGATATCCGTCTTCCTAGGGTTATTTTAGCAGGATTGGTAGGTGCATCTCTTGCGATTGCCGGAGCAGCCTTTCAAGGTTTACTCAGAAACCCTTTAGCAGACCCATATACTTTAGGTGTTTCGTCTGGGGCTTCTGTTGGTGCGGTTATCACTCTCTTCTTTCATATTTCTTTACCTGTAATTGGAATGTTAACCTTGCCTTTAATGAGTATTCTAGGCGCGTTTATCACGATTTTCTGTGTATTATTATTTGCTCGAAAAATAGAACGCTCAATGAAAGTAGAGACCATTATTCTAACGGGAATTATATTTAGCTCTTTTTTTAGTTCTTTCATTTCATTAATTATTGCCTTAACTGGGGATGAATTAAGGCAAATTATTGGTTGGCTGCTCGGGAGTGTCTCCATGCGGGGTTGGAGTTATATTTTCATTATCGTACCTTTCTTTATTATCGGGTCTTTGTTGCTATTAATGAATACTAAAGAGTTAAATGCAATGTCACTTGGTGAGGAGAGAGCTCAACATCTTGGGGTTAATGTAGAGAAACGAAAATTGCTTGTTTTGATTGCCGGATCGATACTAACTGGTGCTGCAGTTTCTGTTTCTGGTGCCATTGGCTTCGTAGGTTTAGTTATTCCCCATTTGATACGAATCGTTTGGGGGCCGAATCATAAAGAGTTATTGCCGCTTTCAATCCTTTTTGGAGCTGGATTTTTAATCATTGCGGATTTAATATCACGGACAATAATTCAACCATCAGAACTCCCGATTGGCGTCATTACTGCACTAATAGGAGCTCCCGTCTTTGCATGGATTCTTATGAAAAGAAAAATAGGAAAAAGAGGTTAAGACATGTTAGAGATACAAGGTATAACGGGTGGGTACAATGGACAAAGCATTTTAAAGGATGTCACATTCCGAGTTCATAAAGGTGAATTCTTTGGAATACTAGGACCCAATGGCAGCGGGAAAACCACCTTATTAAAAATGATTAGTGGTATTTTACCTGTAATGGCTGGTTCGATTTATATAAAGGAAAAAGATATTTCATCATATACCACGAAAGAACTAGCTAAGGTTATATCTGTTTTACCACAGTTAGCAGGTGAAGCATTTTCGTATACGGTTGAGGAAACGGTACAGCTTGGCCGTTATGCACATCAAAATGGTTGGTTTCAATCTTTAAGTAAGGAAGACGAAACAATTGTAAAAGATGTCATGATACAAACGGGGGTGTATGATTTTAGAAATCAGTCTCTCCATGAGCTTTCCGGTGGTGAACAACAAAGGGTATTTCTAGCACAGGCTTTGGCTCAGCAGCCAAAAATACTCCTGTTAGATGAACCAACCAATCATTTAGATTTGTTTTATCAAAAAGAACTTCTTGATTTAATCAAACAAATGACAAAAAAGAATCAATTAACAGTCATTTCTGTTTTCCATGATATAAATTTAACCTCTCTTTATTGTGATCGCTTACTTCTTTTGAATAACGGCAAGATGGAAATGGTAGGTACCCCTAACGAAGTGATAAAAGAAGAACATATACAGCAGGTATATAAGACAATGGTAAAGAAACATTACCACCCAGCCATTCCTAAGCCCCAATTAGCATTAATCCCCGAACAAACAACAGGGAAAGGGGAGGTTAAGATTGATCAATCATGTTTAAAAAGGAAAGAAGATTATATTGTACTTGAATCTCCTATTCCATTAAAAACAATGTCCTCTGCAGTTATAAATCCTGGTGTTGGCTGGTTTTATACTTTTGTTAACCGTCATGTGTCTAAAGATTATAATTGTGTGGATCATCATGAGGAAATGGCTGAATATCTAACTTCAAAAGGATTTCAGCTGGATAATACAGTTGGTATGATGACGGCAGTGAAGATGGAGGATGCCGTTTGGGAATACATAGATGAAGACGAATTTTCTATGTTTACCGTTGTAACTGCCGGGATTGGGAATGCGGTGGATGTATCAAGGGGAGATGTTCACTCCTCTGAATTTTTGCCCGGTACCATTAATACATGGATCTTTATTAATGGCGAATTATCAGATGAAGCCTTTATACAAGCAATTGCAACCTCTACAGAAGCCAAGGTAAAGGTGTTACAGGATTTGAAGATAGTAGATCCTTTAACAGAGACGAATGCAACCGGCACTTCCACTGATAGTATACTCATTGCTGCTACTCAAACGGGGGTAAAGCTGCAATATGCGGGATCGGTTGCTCCACTTGGAAAAGCAATTGGACCAGCTATTTACCGTTGTACAAAAGAAGCTATCGAAAATTCTCGCGGAAGGACAGTCAAATGATTATCTATCACCTTTTAGCGATTACATTCGCTCTGATTATTGATTTATTTATAGGGGATCCGCCAAAGTGGCCACATCCTGTAAAATGGATAGGATCCTTTATTGCGTTTTTAAATAAAAAATGGAATAAAGGTAACCATCGTCGTTTCAAAGGGGTTATGATGCTTGGCTTGGTTTTAGTATTAACAAGCGTAATCACTGTTTCGATTATCATTTTGCTGTATCATTTACATCCTATCGCAGGGGTGATTGGTGAAGCATTAATTATCGCGACAACGATAGCACAAAAAGGTTTAAAGGATGCTGGTTTGGATGTTTATCAACCGCTTGTAAATAAAGATATTCCTTTAGCAAGAGAAAAATTATCGTACATAGTTGGAAGAGATACAGAACAATTAGATGAATCAGAGATTGTGAGAGGAACAGTCGAAACGATCGCCGAAAATACGAGTGATGGGATCACTGCTCCATTATTTTGGGCAATTATCGGCGGAGCACCACTAGCTATGGTTTATCGTGCGATTAATACTTGCGATTCAATGGTTGGCTATCGAAATCCACAATATGAACAATTTGGCTGGGCTTCAGCCCGTTTAGATGATATCGTCAATTGGATTCCCAGCAGGTTAACAGGATTCTTTATGCTTTTTATTACAAAACCTGCTTATAGGAATTGGAAATCGGCATGGAAACTGCTTTTTAGAGATGCAAGAAAACATCCAAGTCCAAATAGTGGCTGGTGTGAAGCAGCTGTTGCCATTATTTTGGGCGTGCAATTAGGCGGCTTGAATTATTATAAAGGAATTGCATCCAATCGTGCAAAGATGGGAGAGCCGTTTGAAACATTAGAAGCCGTTCACATTAAGAAAACGATTTATATTATGAATATGTCTGTCTTGTTTTTTTTACTTTTTATATGGATAGGAGGAATTGCGATTGACATTGCCATCACATGGCGCTAACCCGAAGTATGTATATGGTGCAGCCAAAATCAATCAACCGGACCATCTATTAGATTTCAGTGTAAATGTGAATCCTTTCGGAGCTCCTTCTGTAATAAAAGAAAAATGGATGGAATGGTATCAATATATTGAGGATTATCCAGATCCGCTGGCAAGCCAGCTTAAAAAAGAACTTTCAACAAAAGAGGGCATTGCAGAGAATTGTATATTAATAGGAAATGGCGGAGCAGAAATTATAACGCTTGTTGCTCAATTTCTCAAAGAAAAAAGAGTGTTAATTATTCAGCCTGCATTTAGTGAATATGAACAAGCATGTCTTGCACAAAAATGTATTGTGGAGCATCACATATTGAAAGAAGAGGATTGGACTCTTGAAATAAGTGACCTGCTGTATAAAGTGAAACAGTTCGATGCCATTTTTCTTTGTACTCCTAATAATCCAACAGGTGTGATATATGACAAACAATCGGTAATTGAGCTTTTGGAAGAGGGGAAAAGAAAGAATTGCTACATCATTATTGATGAAGCATTTTATGATTTTTCTCCTAATAACAGTACTTATATTTCTCTATTATTGGAGTATCCGAATCTTATTGTTTTACGATCTTTAACGAAAATGTTTGCGATTGCTGGATTACGTCTTGGCTATGGGGCTGCCCATCCTAAGGTTATTAAAGAGCTTTCTGTGCTAAAGCCTCACTGGAGTGTAAATGCGATAGCAATGAAAGCTGGAATTGAATGCATATTTCAAGATTCCTATATTCTGCAAACGAAACAGCATATTGAAGCGGAACGCCGTCGATTAGAAGTTTTCTATAAAGAATATGCTTTTCAAATGTCCGATTCTAAAGTGAACTTCTATTTACTAAAGGATCCTTCTCTTTCAGAAGCTGCACCATTATTTCACTTTTTATTAAAAAAAGGGATTGTCCCGAGACATACGATGAATTTTCCTGGACTGGATGGGCGGTGGCTGAGGTTTGCTATTAAGCGAGCAGAAGAGAATAACAGGCTAATGGAGGCTCTTGTTGAATGGAAAAATCGGAAATGATTTTTATCAGTGGCGGTGTAAGGAGTGGAAAGAGCAGCTTTGCGGAAAAATTAGCAATGAAATATGCGAAACAAATAAATGGTCGATTGAATTATTTGGCTTGTGGACAGGCATCAGATCCTGAAATGGCTTCAAGAATAGAGCATCATAAAATAACAAGAAAAAGCAGTGAACAGAAGTGGGAAAATTGGGAGTGTTCCGTTAATATAGAAGGAATCAGTTCTGAATTTAAACAAAGTGATGTTGTTTTACTTGATTGCTTAACGACATTATTAAATAATGAATTATTTCAAGATGAAAGTAGCTGGGAACAAGTTGATTTTCAACAAAAAGTATATGATTCCATTCTTAGTGGGGTTGACGCAATACGAAAACAATGCAGCGTGCTCATTATCGTATCTAATGAAGTATTAAATGAGGAATTGCATAAAGGGATGGTTGTTTATACTTATGCAAAATTACTGGGGCGTCTTCATCAAAGCTTAATCAATCAATCGTCAGCTGCCTATTTAATTGAATCAGGTATTCCTCTATTAATGAAAGGAGGTCAATAAATGACTCATAAGGTTCAGGGGGTAATGGTAGTAGGTACTTCTTCTGATGTTGGTAAAAGTCTTGTTGTTACAGCTTTTTGCCGCTTATTTGCTAATGAGGGAATCAAGGTTGTACCGTTTAAGTCGCAAAATATGTCCAATAATTCTTATATTACCGTTGATGGAAAAGAAATCGGACGTGCTCAAGGTATACAAGCCGAAGCGGCAAAGACAGAAGCAACTATGTGGATGAATCCTATTTTATTGAAGCCGACATCAAATCAGCAATCAGAGGTTGTTCTTTTTGGTAAAAGAGAAAAGATCATATCAGGAATCAGCTACCGTCAATCTTTTTATGAAAAAGGAATCGACTCCGTTAATATGGCATTACAACAATTATCACAAGATTTCGACGTCATCGTAATGGAGGGGGCAGGCAGCCCGGTCGAAATTAATTTGAAGGATTATGAGCTCGTAAATATGAAAGTAGCTGAAATTGCTGATGTTCCTGTAATTTTAGTAGCAGATATTGACCGAGGTGGTGTTTTTGCAAGTATAATTGGGACGCTAGAACTTCTAACAAAAGCCGAGCGGAATAGGGTGAAAGGAATTATCATAAACAAGTTTCGCGGCGATATTGATTTGTTTAAGGATGGGGTTACTTGGATTGAGGAAAGAACGAATATTCCTGTACTGGGCGTGCTTCCATATTTAGAAAAGCATATGATTGAAGGGGAGGATTCCTTATCTCTTCAAGATCGTTTTTCGCTTGTGAAGGATGGAGCAGTAGATATTGCTGTGATCAAGCTTCCGTATATTTCTAATTATACAGATCTTGAACCATTTATGTACGAGGATGATGTTACTATTCGCTGGATAGAGAACGCGCAACAACTCGGAAGCCCTGACGCCATTATTATTCCTGGAACTAAAAGTACCATTCATGATCTTCAATTTTTAAAGAAAAGTGGATTATATGATCTCATTCATAAGCATGTAGAGAAGGAAAAGCATCTTGTAGGTATTTGCGGGGGATATCAAATGATGTGTGAGACAATTATTGATGAAGCAGGAACTGATACTGGTTCGATCAATTTTTCCGAAAAAGGGTTTGGCTTCGTTCCTGCGGAGACAGCCTTTCATGAAAACAAACGAACCATTCGAGTGAACGGAAAAATTCATCCAAAAGCAGGTTTATCATATGAGCTTAATATTCAGGGCTACGAAATTCATTTAGGTCATACCTCCACTCATGATGATCCATTTGTGATACTTGATGATGGCTCAAAAGATGGCTATTATCAATCATCAGGAAAGATGATCGGAACATATATACATTCGTTGTTTCATAATGATGAGTGGCGTAACGTTTGGTTAAATTCCGTTCGCAAATCTAAAAATCTCCCTGAACAATCTGTCGTAAATCTCCAAAGCCAAAAGGAGCAAAAATATGATTTGCTGGCAAACCATGTGAAATGCTATTTAGACTGGGAGAAAGTCAAAGAAATTGTGAAAACGCGGGGATGAGGATGACAAAAATAAGAGAAATTTTCAAAGGCTTGCTCATCAACTTTCAATTTTTTACGATTATTCCGATTCCTTATGAACTGCCGATGGATAAAAAGCATATCACCTATGCTGTTAAAACATTTCCGATTTTAGGTTTATTCCAAGGAGGAATTTTTGCAGGATCATTATATTTGCTGCTAAACTTTACTCCTTTTTCACATCTTGCGATTGCTTTTATCATATGGTTATTAACTATTGTTGTAACAGGTGGATTACATCTGGATGGGTGGATGGATGCAAGTGATGCGTTTTTTTCGTATCAAGATAGGGAAAAACGCTTGGAAATTATGAAAGATCCACGAACAGGAGCGTTTGGTGTAATATCCCTTTTTATATTGCTAAGCGGTCGATTTTTATTTATCTATGAAATAGTGAATATGTTGACGTCTGTTAGTTTTATTCTCATTTTGATTATTCCATTTCTAAGTAAAAGTTTAATGGGTTATCTTCTATTAATGGTTCCAGCTGCAAGAAAAGAGGGACTAGGCTATTTTTTTCAAAAATCGGTTCATAAAGGTGCATTAATCATCTATCCTCTATACCTGTTGTTTTTCTTAGGGTTGGTGACATATCTGTTTCCTCAAGCTATATGGTTCGTGATCGTATTGATGTTGATCACGATTACGCTAGGACTATTTTTTAAGCAGAAAATCATCAAATGGTTCGGTGGAATAACAGGGGATGTTCTCGGGGCATCAGTTGAAGGAGCGGAGTGGATTTTATGGATGATAGTTTGGCTATTACATTATTACGTCACGGGTTAACGAAGGAAAATGAAAAACATGCTTATATTGGGTGGAGTGATGTTTCCTTAAGTTTGAAAGGGCGAGAACAATTAGGAATGTGTCGTTCATTAATGAATAACTTTGATCTATATGTTTGCAGTGATCTAAAGCGCTGTTTTGAAACGTCTGAAATCCTTTTTCCAAATCAGCCTTTTGAAAAATGGTCGTCCTTTCGTGAAATGAATTTTGGAGAGTGGGAAGGGAAAACATTTGACGAATTAAAGGAAGAGGAACGATATCAAGAATGGCTGACGGATTTTTTTTCTGTTCACCCTCCAGGTGGAGAGGGATTCAACCAATTTACTGAAAGAATTGATAATGGTTGGAGAAAACTGTTAGATTACCTTATAAAAAAAGATTTAAATAAAGCATTAATCATTTCTCACGGTGGTGTGATTCGTTATTTATTAAGTAAATTTGCACCGAAAGAAGCAGGATTTTGGGATTGGAATATTCCCCATGGCACTGCCTTTGAACTAAAATGGACAGAGAAAAAAGGGAGAGGTGAGGTTCGATGCACTTCGTTACAGGAGGTTACTTTAACGGAAAATCCAAGTGGGTAAGGAATCATTATGGAATGAAGGAACGAAATGATTTTACATGGGTTTCTTCGTATAAAAATGATAATGTAGATCAATTATTCCAAAATAAAAAAGTGTCTTTTTACATATTAGAAGGTTTAGAAATCTTTTTGAAAAATATGTTAGAAACAAACTTGGATATTTCCTATATTAGAGATCAGGTACAGAAAATGATTTCTGATGGTTTAGCATGGGAGCACAGTTCTGATGAGAGGAAATTCATAGTAATTGGAACGGATATTTCAAAAGGGGTCGTTCCAATTGAAAAGAAAGATCGATTATGGCGTGATCTTACAGGCTGGGTTTATCAAGACATTGTTTCCAGATCTGAAAAAGTAGATTTCATCTGGTATGGGATTTCGAGAACGTTAAAATAATTGTTAAGGTGATGATGATATGTCTAGTAGAAAAATCGTTTGGTTCGCACTAGGGTTTGCATTAACAGTGATTGGATCATCTATCAAAATTCCAGCTATTGTTGGTAGTGTTGGGTTGGACGTCTTCCCTGCTTTGGTCATAGCGAGTCTATTTAGTGTCGGAATGGGAGGAGTTGTTGCAGGACTCGGTCATCTGATATCAGCGTTGTTAACGGGCTTCCCCCTCGGTCCATTCCATATTCTAATTGCACTTGAAATGGCAATTTGTGTGTTAGTTTATGGATTTTTATATCATTCCGGTAAAAAGATTCTTGCATCCATTGTTTTTTGGATAGGGAATGCAATTATCAGTCCGTTGCCATTTATCTTGCTTGTAAGTTGGTCATTTTTCATCGCGATTGTTCCTTCACTAATGATAGGATCGGCGTTTAATGTAATTGTTGCCCTTTTGTTCGTAAAAGTTTTTCAGCAGAGGTTATCACCGGTAATGAAAAGAGGGATAAATGATGAGAGATGCTCTAATCATTCCTCTAAATGAAACGGAAAATATCATTATTACTACAGACAATAGCGGTGCAATAGGAATGAGAACCGATGATGTAGTAAAAGTTCCATATGATATTGTAGCTTATTTTTCTTTTCGAGTGGCAGTTATGGAGTGCATGGCGGCAGGGGGAGAGCCATTTAGTGTAGTTATTAATAACTTTTGTCCAGAAGAGTCATGGGGAGAAATGAAAGCAGGAGTACAAAAAGGCGTTGCTGAACTTGGGATGAAGGCCTTACCTGTTATCGGAAGTACAGAAAGTAATTTTCAATTAATGCAGTCGGCTATAGGTATAACTGTTTTGGGAAAAATGATTAACAAAGAAGAGAAGGAGCAGCCTATAGGATCTTCAACCCATTTTGCAATAATAGGGAGTCCTTTAGTAGGGAATGAAGTAATTGAGCAAAGTAAACTTGTGGCTCCCCTTTCTTTATTTGCATGGATGTGCCAGCAAGAAAATATAACACATATTGTTCCAATAGGTTCGAAGGGAATTTTATATAAATTAAATAAATTACAGCCTCAATTGGAAGCTAAGGATATAAAAAGTGATTTGAATTTAATAAAAACTTCAGGTCCCGCTACCTGTTTTTTAATCGCCTATCATCAAAACATCGAGGACATCATTGTCAAAAAATCTGGATCATACTTTCATCGATTATGTATAAAGAGCCGTTAAAATGACTTTAACGGCTCTGTTTATGCAAAAAATGCATAAATGGTGCCTGACACCCTCCGTGGACATTTGATGTTTTTTTCCATCCGAGGTGGACACCTGTAACAAATTTTGTGAATATATCAGATAGTGTCCATGTGGGGTGGAAAAATATCCTGTTTGTCCACGAATGGTGCCTGACACCTTATTTTATTTTTTCGAAAATAGTTTCTGCGGTGTTTTTACCGTTTGTGATGCAGTCGGCAATGCCTACGCCGTAGTATGAGCAGCCTGCAAGGGTGATATTAGGGTATGAATCGTTCATTTTTTTAGTTAATGATTCAATGGTTTCCCGGTGCTTTAAATGGTATTTCGGCATATTATCAGCCCATTTTGTTATTTCAGTACAAACGGGTTCCCCGCTAATTCCTAGACTCTTTTCAAGATCCTTTAATGCGACTTGAATTAAATCCTTTTCATTTAAGCTGTTAAGATGATTAAACTTTTCAGGATCTGTATTTTTATAAAAAAGTCTAAATAATAAGTGTCGATTTTTCGAGGTGTGTGTCCACTTTCTACTTGTCCATGTACATGCATTACATACTAAATCACTGTTTTCTGGAACAATAAAGCCTGTCCCATCAGCAGGGAGTTTCTCATCAGGTATGTCAAAACCAATATAGACACTTATAATCGATGAGTTGATAAGTTGATTGAAATATGGGTCCAAGTTCTCGTCTTGCAAAAGACTTTGTGTCACTTGATGTGGAGTACTCAAAACTATATAGTCAGCGTTTATATCCTGATGGTTTTCGAGTGTAATTTTATATCGATTATCATTGTGATCAATTTTGGTTACTTTGCTACCTTTAAATATTTCAATATCTTTTAGCTCATTTTCCAAACGATTAATCAAAGTTGATAAACCATGCTTAAATGAGACGAATTTTTTATTATCCTTCGACTGGAATTTTTCCTTATTTTCTTCTAACCCTTTTATAATACTGCCGTATTGATTTTTATAATCTAATAAATAAGGAAGGGTAGTTGCTAAGGTAAGTTCATTTAATTTACCGGAATACACACCAGAAAGTACAGGTGCAATTTGGTTTTCGACTATTTCCTTACCTAGGAAGCTTTCAAGGAATAATCCGATGGAACTATCCTTTGTAAAATCCGTATTTTTAGTAGTAAAATCCTTTAATGCTTCTTTTTTTCCGTCCTCAGAAATTAATTCACTACTAAATAAGGCTTCCTTACTCATTGGGATGCCAAAAACTGTATCGTCTGGAATGGGCTTTAATTGATGATTTTGGTAAATGTAAGATTTTCCAGTTGCATTGTTCACTACTTCATGATGCAAATTTAACTCATCCAATAAAGCTGAAACACCTTGTTTACGAGCAACAATTGAATCTGCACCTGTCTCCATAATAAACTCATCATTACGGACTGAATGAATTTTTCCTCCAAGTACATCATTTTCTTCAATTAAAATTAATCTAACTGCTTCTTTAGAAGTTTTTAATTTTTTTTGGAGGTAGTACATAGTAGAAAGTCCAGTAATACCTCCTCCAATAACAACAACCGTTTTCATAAAGAGGTCACTCCTCAATATATTGAATGATTTTTTTACATATATATTTAAATTATAGTCTAATCATAAGAAAAAATTTAATTGTGAATTTGTACACAATGTGAAACTTTGGTCATCTTAATAATGGCCAAAAATAATAATAATATCAATTGTTCTCATTTCGGTATCGTTTTTATCTATTTTTTATATTGGTTTATTATTTGGAAATGAAGGAAAATTAAATAAAATTTATAAATGATGATAAAAGGGGTCAGGGAGATGAAAACTAGTGAGAGTGAAATTATACATATACAGCAGCATGCTGCTGAAAAATATGTGAATGATATATATGAAACAATCAAACAACGAAATCCCAATGAAAATGAATTTCTACAAGCGGTAAAAGAGATTTTGGATTCTCTTTTACCCGTTTTTATGAAGCATCCAAAATATATGGAAAATGGAATTCTAGAAAGAATCACAGAACCGGAAAGACTAATCATTTTTCGTGTTCCTTGGGTGGATGATAATGGAAAAGTAAGAGTGAATCGTGGATTTCGCGTCCAGTTTAATAGTAGTATTGGTCCTTACAAGGGTGGCTTGAGATTTCACCCAACGGTTAATGCTAGTATTATCAAATTTCTTGGATTTGAACAGATTTTTAAAAATGCTCTTACTGGTTTGCCGATAGGTGGTGGAAAAGGAGGCTCAGATTTTGACCCAAAAGGTAAATCTGATGGGGAAATAATGAGGTTTTGCCAGAGCTTTATGACGGAACTTTGTAATTATATTGGTCCAGACGTAGATGTTCCAGCAGGTGATATAGGCGTTAGTGCAAGAGAAATAGGATATTTATTTGGACAATATAAGCGAATTCGCGGTGGTTATCAAGCGGGAGTTATTACTGGAAAAGGTCTTGCATACGGGGGAAGTTTAACAAGGAAAGAAGCTACTGGGTATGGAACGGTTTATTTTGTTGAGGAAATGCTTAACAATAGTGGTTTGACTTTTAAAGGCAGTACTGTAGTTGTTTCAGGTTCAGGAAATGTTTCTATATATGCCATTGAAAAAGCTGCACAATTAGGTGCAACTGTTGTTGCATGCAGTGATTCAAATGGGTATATATATGATCCACTTGGAATCAATCTTTCAACTGTTAAGAGACTAAAAGAAGTAGAGAGAAAAAGAATAAAAGAATATATTAATGTCCATCCTCATGCAAAATATGTTGAGGGCTGCTCAAATATTTGGGCCATCCCTTGTGATATTGCGTTACCTTGTGCGACACAAAATGAAATAGATATCAATTCAGCTAAGTTACTAATCGAAAATGGAGTAAAAGCAATTGGGGAAGGTGCCAACATGCCATCCACATTGGAAGCAATAGAGTTATTTCTTCAGCAAAAAGTTCTTTTTGGACCTGGAAAAGCGGTTAATGCTGGAGGGGTAGCTGTTTCAGCTCTTGAAATGTCACAAAACAGCATGAGACTTTCGTGGACATTTGAAGAGGTGGATGAGAAGTTAAAGGAAATAATGAAAAACATATATCAAAAAAGCGTTAAATGTTCAGAAGAATTTGGTCATCCAAATAATCTGGTCGTCGGAGCGAACATTGCAGGATTTTTAACCGTAGCAGAAGCCATGCTTGCACATGGGATTATCTAAATTAGTTTAAATAACAGGGAGAGGATCACTCTAAAATGGTGAATCCTCTTTTTTCCGTATAGGGCAAAAAATAATGATATTAGTAAAATATAAGTATCCATTAATTAACAAGAAAAAAATAAATAAAGAATTGAAAAATATCGAGACTTCTAAAAAATAACGTGATAAAATGAAAACTGTAAATGAGAAAGTTTATCATTATCAATTAAGGCTCTTTTCTAAATTTAGGTGCTTTATATCGAAAATCTTATTTATTGAAAAAGCATTGTTTTCAGTAAAGCTGCCGTTAAATCGAATAGTAATTGGATTGGTTTCCGTGTAAGAAGAAACAATCCTAAGAAATCAGTTTTAACTAGTGATAATAAAAATAGAGTGGGGTTTGCATCATGACGTTATTAGAGTTAATAGACGGAGAGACTGGTTATATCGTAGACGTTTCGAATTTAGATGAAACAGTCAAGCATCGATTACTTCATATCGGGGTTTTTGAAGGTTGTCCGGTTAAATTAAAGCATCGTATGCCATTTGGTGGACCTTGTATGCTAGAATGCCAGGGGCAATTAGTTGGTATTCGTCGTTGTGATGCCGCACAGATAAAGGTAGAAGATGAACAATGCAAACAGCTTTAGTAGGTAATCCCAATACAGGGAAAACATCATTATTCAATCATTTAACAGGTTCATATGAATATGTAGGAAATTGGAGCGGTGTAACCGTCGAAAAAAAGGTAGGGAAATTAAAAGGGGTACACGGTGATCTCATTGATTTACCTGGGATATATTCTCTATTTCCATTATCTAAAGATGAATCGGTAGTGACTCAATTTTTCTTAAATGAAACTTTCACAAATATCATTAATATTGTTGATGCTTCACAATTAGAAAGAAATTTGCAGCTAACGATTCAAATTCTCGAGTTTGGCAAACCCGTAATTATTGGATTAAATATGGTGGACGTAGCTAAGCGAAGAGGTTTTGAAATTGATGAACAAGTACTCGCCAAAAAGCTTGGAACACCTGTTGTTCCAATCACTGCACGTAATGGAAAAGGGTGTAATGATCTTACTGGGCTATTGAAAACTGTAGATAACTCTTCATCCAAGATTCCATATGTTTATTATGGAAAAGCGGTTGAAAAAGGAATCATGAAAATTATTCGATTGTTAGAGGAAGAAAATATTGATCTTCCTTCTCGATGGCTGGCCCTTCAGCTTTTGGAAGGTAATCCAGATGCCCATGCTTATTTCAAAAATGAAAAGTTGACAAATATAATAAGTGAAATTGAGCAGGAAGTAAAAGAAACAACATCCTACTCCACGATTACAAGGTTAATCTTTGATTCAAGAAAACAATGGATTGATCAAGTTATTGAAGAAAGTATTCGTAAAAATCATCAACCAAAACAAAATTGGACAGAAAAAATTGATAAAATCGTTACGAATCGTTGGTTAGGTATTCCTATATTTTTAGCATTTATGTTTCTTATGTTTGAGATCACCTTCGATTGGTTAGGAACGCCTTTATCAGATGGATTAGATGCATTTTTTTCAGGTCCGTTAAGCGATTGGATCCAAACAGGATTGCAGGCCGTCCATGCTAGCTCCTTTATTCAAGATCTCGTATTGGATGGGATTGTTGCAGGTGTTGGCGGTGTTTTAGTATTTGTACCGCAAATATTTATTTTATTCTTATTTATTTCCTTTTTAGAAGACTCTGGTTATATGGCTAGAGCTGCACTAGTGATGGATAGAATGATGGAAAGAGTTGGATTAAACGGAAAAGCCTTTATTCCTATGATTATTGGCTTTGGCTGTAATGTCCCTGGAGTCATGGCGGCAAGAACGATTGAACAACCAAAGGAACGATTGTTAACAATATTATTAACGCCACTTATGTCTTGTTCTGCACGTCTATCAATCTATGCTTTATTTGTTGGCGCATTTTTTGAAAAGTATCAAGCACTTATTGTGTTTTCATTATATGTATTAGGCGTGGTTGTTGCTCTAGTTTTAGCATTAATTTTTTCTAAAACACTTCTGAAAAACGAATCATCCGTATTCGTTATTGAGCTCCCGCCATATCGGATTCCACAGGCTCGCACATTGTGGCGCAGTACATGGGATAAAGGAAAAGGCTTCGTTAAGAAAGCTGGAACCTTTATTTTTGGAGGTTCTGTTGTCATATGGTTATTATCCTATATAGGTCCAGGTGGAATGGGAGTAGACATGGACGATAGCTTTTTGGCGATGATTGGAAAGGCAATAGCTACTTTAACAGCTCCTCTCGGTTTTGATATGTGGCAAGCAGGTGCGGCATTAATACCAGGATTTTTGGCGAAAGAGGTAGTCGTATCTACGATGAATATCATTTACCATACGCCAAATGATGCTTCGTTGCAAGGAATATTGACGGATTCCTTTACGCCATTAGCTGCCTATAGCTATTTAGTTTTCGTACTTCTATATATCCCATGTGTAGCGACAGTTGCAGCCATTCGAAATGAAGCAGGATCATGGAAATGGACTTTATTTGGAATCGTCTATTCACTTGTCATTGCATATGTATTATCATTTATCATTTATCAAGGTGGAAGGTTAATTTTTGGATTGTAAAAATTATTACTAAAATAGTTAAAGAGGAGTGATTTTTCATGACTGCAAGTATAATTATTGGTGCATTAATATTTGGATATGCCACCTTTACCCTCTTTAAATTTTTTAAAAAAAGCAAACAGGGTGCTTGTGCACATTGTTCCTTAAAGAATAATTGTCAATCAAGCTGTAATACAGTATTAAAAAAGTAACTTACTATTATTCAAGTTCTAATAATTGAAGATATAAAAAAAGGGAAGTAAAGTATTCATCATGAGTACTTTACTTCCCTTTTCCTATTCTTTATTTTCATTCTCAAATCTAATCAAGGCGTTTTTCGCGCGATCCCTTAATAAAACCAGATCTGCTTCAACTTTCAAAATCTTTTTCTTTTTTTGATCAATTAGTTTTAGTTGTTCCTCTACGGTGTAAAAAACTTTCTCAAGCTTCTCCTTTTGTAGACTCGTTCCTTTAACTTTACGATAATCTATTTTTTGAAGCTCTAATATATCGCTGAGTCTGATAAATTCATGCAGCTCTTGTAGGGAAAATCCCATAACCTCTTTTGCATTGGTTATTTTTTTTAAGAATTCCACGTGATTCTGTGTATATAATCTAGTGCCTCCCTCACTACGTGGAGGGGAAGGTAGAATTCCAATTTGTTCATAATAGCGAATTGTACGTTTAGTTAGTCCGCTCTGTTTCGCTACATCATCAATTTTAAGTTCATCCATGACTACTCTCCTAATAAAGTTTTTTGAAGAAGGAGCTAAATCTATTATACAACATCTTCTTTTATATCTGTAAAACTTGAAACAGTTTCAATTAATTTTAACTTATATTCATCAAAAAATAACGTTGACGTCAACGTTAGATAGTTATATACTTTATAAGTAAATTAAATGAAATCCGAATGTATGAAAATAAGTAATGGTTAAACGAACGTGATTATTCCATTGCTTTTTTCATTTTTTATTTCCTTTAACCTGAGGAAACTTTGGATTGAAAACAATACTAAAGGGGTTTTGAATGTATGACTGAAGAAGCACTAAAAACTTATAGTCAGCCGGAAAAGCAGCCACTTGTCATTTGGGTAATCTTTTTTGCGACGATTATTTCTTTTATGGGATTAGGTCTTGTTGATCCAATTTTACCTGCGATTGCAGAAAAATTACATGCAACCCCAAGTCAGGTATCATTATTATTCTCAAGCTATAATCTGATTACAGGTGTGGCGATGTTGATAACCGGCGTAGTGTCCAGCCGTATCGGTGTTAAATGGACATTGTTAACAGGCATTATTTTTATTATTATTTTTTCAGCTTTAGCAGGTTCATCCAATGGGATTTGGGGTGTAGTTAGTTTTCGTGGCGGATGGGGTCTTGGTAACTCCTTATTTATTGCTACAGCATTATCTGCGATCGTTGGTTTATCAGTAGGTGGTACAGCGAAAGCGATTATTTTATATGAAGCGGCGATTGGACTAGGGATTTCTGTTGGTCCATTGCTTGGGGGAGAATTAGGTTCGATTTCATGGCGTGGCCCTTTTTATGGTGTAAGTGTGCTGATGATTATAGCATTTTTGGCACTATTAATTAAAATGCCTAAAGTGGCAAAGCCTAAGACGAAAAGTTCTGTATTAGATCCGATTAAAGCACTGAAGTTTCCAGGGCTATTCAGGCTTGGTCTAACAGCTTTTCTTTATAATATCGGATTTTTTACATTAATGGCATACGCACCATTTGTTATGGGATTGGATGAACATGGCTTAGGCTATGTGTTCCTCGGATGGGGGCTTTGTCTTGCGATTACATCTGTCTTTGTTGCTCCAAAGATACAAGCAAGATTTGGAACCATTAAATCTATGTGTGCAATGCTGATTCTTTTTGCATTAACACTATTAGCTATGGGAATCTGGACGGATTCAAGTACTGTTGTTATTATTTGTGTAATTATTGCTGGATTATTTTTAGGGACCAATAATACATTAATCACGACTGCAGTTATGCAGGTTGCCCCTGTTGAGCGAGCTACAGCATCTGCGGCGTATAGCTTTGTTCGTTTCATTGGCGGGGCAATAGGTCCATGGCTAGCAAATAAACTTGCTGAAAGCTTTACTCCACACATACCTTTTATTTCTGGAGCAATATTCGTTCTTTTAGCTATGCTGGTCGTTGCTTTTGGACGGAAACATCTTGCTCATGTTGATAGAGCTACACACTAATTAGAAACATAATGACTGAGTAAAGCAGGGATTTATTAAAGATGGCTTATCAGGCATAGTTAGTCCCGCTATTTCCCAGTCATTATTGTAAAATGAAAATTTTTAAAATAGAAGACTTGTCCTACTACTGGACAAGTCTTTTTTGTCGAAGTTATGTGATTTTTTTTTATAAAATCACTAAAATCTTTCATGTTTTAATAAATCGACGAAGTTTTGAGCGGTCTTAGATAAGTAATGGTTTTTCAGCCAAATTAATCCCACTGATGAAGACAAAGTGGTGCTAGAAATTTTGTAGGTGTGTATAGGATATCCTTTATGACGCTTAAGTATAGTTTCAGGAACTATGGATGCACCAAAATCAGATGAGATTAAATCCATCAAAAGAGTAATGTCAGAACACTCACCAACAATGTTGGGATGTAATTGGTATCGAGAAAATGCTTCATTAATTAAATAATGCACACCCAATCCTTCCGTACTAGGTAAAATGAGTGGATAGTTATGAATTTCAGCAAGTGTGACTTCATTGTCGGACAGTTTCTGTTTTTTTGATGTAATAAAGTAAAATGGTTCTGTATGTAGATGAAGGACTGAAAGATTATCCAATTCGAGTGGCAAGCGGATAATCGCAAGTTCTACTACCCGATCTCTCACTAATTTACAAAGATGTGAGGATTCATTTTGTTGAATTTTATAAGTAACCTTAGGGTATTGTTTTTGAAATTTATGAAGTAATTCGGGTAATTCAACAACCGAAAACGTATTGATGCCTATCGTCAGTCTTCCGTTAACCCCATTTCCAACTTCCTTGACTTCCATTTTGGCCTCTTCCATTAACTGTGTCATACGTAAGGCATATTTATATAAAGCTTTTCCTGCTTCTGTTACTTCGAAATATTTTCCACTTCTCTCTACTAATTTTGAGCCTAATTCTTCTTCCATTGTTTTTAAATGTTGGCTTAACGGAGGTTGGGAGATATGTAGTCTTTCAGCAGCAGCGGAAATTTTTCTTTCCTCTACAATCGCAATAAAATATCGTAGCTGTCTAATGTCCATCGTTAAAACTCTCCTTTTATTATATGAAAAACTTAAGTAAAACTTATTTTTTTTATATTTTTCATATAGTAATCCCTATGTTAGCATATTTGTATAGACGGGAAAAGGAGATGTGGAAGAAGTGATAGATACAGCATACTGGCTAACGAATGTCAGTTTAGAAACAGGGTATTATTATGAAAATGGTAAAGTTACAGGAACAAAAACAGAACATTTTCATGTAAAGATTGAAGATGGAAA
Source organism: Heyndrickxia sp. NPDC080065 (assembly GCF_050281185.1). Lineage (NCBI taxonomy): Bacteria > Bacillati > Bacillota > Bacilli > Caryophanales > Bacillaceae > Heyndrickxia > Heyndrickxia sp. NPDC080065. The sequence continues at coordinate 19,106 of NZ_JBNNWS010000026.1, forward strand.
AATAAATGAAATGGTTGTAGCAGATAAACCTTTAGAAACCAGTTTACCTATACGGGATACGAATAATTATCTGATGCTTCCATCATTTAGAGATATGCACATTCATATTGATAAAACATATTATGGAGGTCCTTGGAAAGCGCCAACAATTCCAACTAAAGGGCTAATAACAAGGTTAGAAGAAGAGGAGGAATTACTTCCACGCTTACTGCCAGTTGCCGAAGAAAGAGCGAAAAAATTACTAGACTTGCTCTTATCTTCAGGTTCGACCCACATTCGTACGCATTGTAATGTTGACCCTGTAATCGGGTTGAAAAACCTAGAAGCAATTTTACGAGCTATAGAAGCTTATAAAGAAAAAGCTTGTGTCGAAATTGTCGCTTTCCCACAACACGGTTTATTGCGTAGTCATTCTGTTTCGCTTGTTAGAGAGGCATTGCGCAGTGGAGCTTCATTAGTAGGTGGTGTCGACCCTGCATCAATAGACGAAAATATTGAGAAATCATTGCAAACGGTGATGGAACTGGCTGTAGAAGCAGATGCAAATATAGACCTTCATATACATGACCCAGGTCATCTTGGTATTTTTACGTTTAAGCGTTTGGCCTCTTTAACGGAGGAAGCTGGATGGCAAGGAAGAGTGACGATAAGCCATGCGTTGGCATTTGCTGATATCTCACCTAAAGAGGCGAGTGAAGTCGCAGAGTTACTTGCTCATCAAGGGATTTCGATTACATCATCTGTGCCTATTGGCAGGACGATACCGCTTCCACTCTTGCATGAAAAAGGAGTAGAAGTATCCCTAGGTGATGATAGTATTACAGATCATTGGTCTCCATTTGGAAAAGGAGATAGTTTGGAAAAAGCAGGGACGTTAGCGGAACGTTTTAGTTTAAGTGATGAACGTTCATTGGGACAAACCTTAGGATTTATTACAGGAGGCATAACTCCATTAAATAAAAATGGTGAACGTGTTTGGCCGAATATTGGTGACGATGCCGATCTTGTTCTTGTTGATGCAAGCTGCTCCGCTGAAGCTATTGCAAGAAGAGCAGAAAGAAAGGCTGTTATATTTAAAGGAAATGTCGTTTTTGGATCACTTTAATTAATGAATGAGAAAGGGTAGATACTAATGAGTTCTAATTTTTGGTTAACGAATGCACGTTTAGAGACTGGATACCAAGTCGATAACGGCGTCATCACGGGTACAAAGACTGAATGTTTCCATTTATTGATTAAGGATGGGAAGATTGCAAAGATAATATCGTCAACTGAAATCATTACAGATGATTTACCGAAAAAAGATGTGAAACAATTGTTGGTTCTTCCTTCTTTTGTTGAAAAACATTGTCATTTGGATAAAACATTACTTGGTGATAGATGGCGTGCAGTAACACCTGTTAATAGTATTTTTGAAAGATTAGAAATAGAGAAGGAAGTTCTGCCAAACTTAGAAACAACTACACAAGAACGTGCAGAAAAGTTACTTGATATATATTTAAAATCAGGGGTTACTCATGTCCGTACACATGTTGACCTATATCCTGAGGTAGGATTAAAGAATTTAGAAGAAGTACAGAAAGTATTGCAAACGTTTGAAGGAAAGTTGTCTTATGAAATTGTTGCATTCCCCCAACACGGTTTATTGCGTACGAAGGCAAAAGATTTAGTAAGAGAAGCCCTTCGCCAAGGAGTAAGCTTTGTTGGTGGTGTCGACCCTGCCACCGTGGATGGAGATATTGAAGCCTCTTTACAAGAAATGGTTGAACTTGCTGTTGAAGGAAATGCGGGAATAGACTTGCATTTGCATGACCCGGATCATCTAGGAATTTTCACAATGAAAAGATTGGCAAAGTTAACAAAAGAAGCAGGTCTACAAGGGAAGGTTGCTATTAGCCATGCATTTGGACTTGGAGATATCTCTGAAGTACAAGCAGAAGCTATGGCTGAAGTATTAGCTGATGCAGGTATCACCATTATTACGAGTGCTCCTCTTGGGAGAAAGTTTCCTCCTGTTGGTTTATTACACAGAAAAGGCGTTTCGGTTGCCGTCGGATGTGATAATATTTTTGATGTTTGGTCACCATTTGGAAATGGAGATATATTGGAACGGGCCGGCCGTTTAGCAGAAGTTTCAGGATGGAGAGATGAAAGGTCATTAGCTCAAACGCTACACTTTATTACTGATGGCAAAACACCGCTTAATTCTGAAGGAAAACCAGTATGGCCGCAAATGGGAGACGAAGCAACTATCGTATTAGTTGAAGCATCATGTTCCGCTGAAGCTATTGCAAGAAGGTCAAAACGAGTAGCTACGATGTTCAAAGGAGATATCGTCTCGGGTTCGCTTTAAAGTGGTTTAAATAATTTTTAAATGTAATTATTCACACAACGTCCATTGAAAAATGATACATTAATAGGTATTCTAGATTTTGTAATTGTTACTATTTGTTTTAATTTTATGTGTAAGTTCGGTGGGGTAAGATGAAAAAGATTTTGCTATTTTTGTTGATCATATTGGGTGTTTTCCTTTCTGCCTGTAGTAATGATAAGAATGAATCTAAAGAATTCAAAATGCTTGAAGTTAAATTTCTCGTTCCAAAAACAGCTAAGATTAAAGAATTAGTAGAGCTAAAAGCAATCGTTACATACGGTGATGAAAAAGTAAAAGATGCTAATGAAGTATCGTTTGAGTATTGGGAAAAAGGGAATAGAAACAAAAGTACGATGGTTGAAGCAAAGAATAATAAAGATGGTACATATACAGCAAATGTATCATTTGACCATGCTGGTGCCTATGAAATGTATGCACATACAACGGCGAGAGATTTGCATATGATGCCGAAAAAGTCGATAGAGATTAGAAAAGCGGAAGCGCCTTGATTATCGGCGTACGGATTTTGTAGTCTTCGACTTAGATAAAGGAAACACGACGAGGGAGACGAGTCGATGTTGACTTATCGTAGGGAGAAGACGGAGAAATCCGTACGCCGATAGGCGCTGGAGCTAGACACAGCAGACACTTTTCATGTCTAATATCCTTAGTAAATTTTATACTTTCTTACCTTTTGAAAAAGTAGATGATTTTACTGATTCTATTTATCTTTGATGGTGAAAGAGACTCTAGATTCTAGCAAATTAAATTTCTATGTAAAGCTTTTGTGTAATTAAGGAGGGGATAATTATTTATAATATAGTCAATGCAAAAAAACAAAATAAACAAATGCCTCGAATAATTACCTTTGCTGCATTATGTATTGGATTTTTTATATTTTTTTTGCAGGCACCACCTGTTGAAGCGCATTCCACTTTACTAGAGACAACTCCAGCAGAAAAGATTGTTACAGAAGAATCACCTCCCACTCTAAAACTTCGCTTTAATGAGCCAATAGAGCAGGATTTAGCTATTGTTACTATATATGATTGGAATGCTAAACCGGTCTTCACAGGGAAACCGGATGGAGATGGGGCAAAGAGAACATCGCTTCTTGAATTTTCGCTTCCAAAGCTGAAGCAAGGAACTTATACAGTTCAATGGAGTGTTGTCTCCTTGGACGGTCACCCAGTGAGTGGTGCGTATCATTTTGCTGTCAGTAAGGCAACAAAAGGCGGAGTCAAATCAGTTACAGGAGCAGGTGAAAATAAAGGGCCACTTATTGCCTCACGTACTATTGCTGAAGGATTGCTCTTATTAGGTGCTGGTCTATTCTGGTTTAGTTGGTTAGCTGAGAAGAAACATTTTCCTAGTCTCGGTTCGCTATTTAAGAGAGGTAGAGGAATTGGAGCATTTGTTCTTGTACTAGCGACGATTGCTGAACTAATAACATATGCAGCTGCACTTCCATCAGGATTGATACAAACAATTTTTAATGGAAGATGGGATTTATTACTTCAGTTTCCTTTTATACTTATGGTGTTAGCACAATTGTTTTTCCTAATTATGCTTTTCATTCCAGGGATGATGCGAGGCTGGTACTTGTTCATGTGGTTGGCGCTTGTTATTGTTCCAGCCTTTGGTGGGCATGTTTGGGGGCTAGAAAATCCGATTATTGCTCTAATTCCTCGAATCATTCATCAACTGTCAATCGCTTTATGGCTTGGGGCGCTTTGTTATGTTATTCTGCTCGTTATTTGGCAGAAGAAACAAGAAGAAGGTGTTTCATGGAAGGAATTTAGACCATTTTTTGTAAATAAGATGATGGTTGCTTCAGGATTGGTTGTCATATCCGGTATTATCATGGTCTTTCTGCAGTCCGGTTGGATTGCGGTTGTTACCGATTGGTCAGGATGGAGTACATTGTTACTCATTAAAATTATTTTCACTATTCTCATGCTAAGTCTGGCGTTATTCCAAACATTAAAATGGAAAAGACAGCAGAATTTCACCACTATAAAGATCATCCGGGTCGAATGGATTGCAGGATTGGTTGTTATTTTAATGGGTGTGTGGATGAGTCAGACTGCTTATCCAATCGCCTCCAAATCATACAATAGTACATTGACTGATGGTCAGGCAAAAGCGGAAGTCAATATTAGTAAATTGCAGGTGGGAGAACAAAGAATGATCGTGCAAATTCCAGATGTAGATGGTAAACTACCTGAAGAAGTAACCGTCAATCTTACTATGCCGGATCATGGAATGAAATATAGTGCATCTAGTGCAGGAACAAAGGATTCTAGTGAATATCAAGTGAATTTACCGTTCTCTATGATCGGAACCTGGCGTATTGAAATTATTGCTAAATATCCAGGTGGCAAGCAGAAGGAATGGACAGATGACATATTTGTTGCTGGAGGCGGAAACGGTTGATTTAGTTCTTTATATTTATTAATTTTATAATTTTGGAGGTTTAGTTAAATGATGAAAAAGACAAAATGGATTATTCCATTTTTGGCAGGAATATTCCTGTTCATAATAGCTCCTATAGCTGAAGCACATGTAACAGTGCGTCCGGACGTAAGTTCGACAAATGCATATGAAAAATATACAGTTCGAGTACCTGTTGAGAAGAATGCCCATACAACAAAAGTGAAATTGGAGGTTCCAGAAGGAATCAATCTTGTCTCTGTTTTACCTATTACCAATTGGGATTACCAAATTGAAAAAGATAAAAATGATGTGATTACTTCAGTAACTTGGATCGCGAAGGATAAAGGAATTGGACCAAATGAATTTATGGAGTTTTCTTTTATTGGGGCAAATCCGAGTAAACCTGGGGAATTCAGTTGGAAAGCTTTACAGACCTATGATGATGGTTCTGTTGTAGAGTGGGTTGGCCCTCCTAGTGCAGAGGAACCGGCTTCTGTGACGAAGGTTGTAAAAGGGGATACAGCTGCACCTCATGGTCATAACGAAACATCCAAAACTGACACAACAAAAGAAGAATCTAATGATAGTAGTACTGCTACTAGTTCAACTAGCTGGCTGCCAATTTCACTAGCAGCAGTAGCAATTTTATTAGCATTAATCAGCTTGTTTCGTAAAAGAGGCTAAGAAATCGCACTCTGATTAAAATGAATGATTGGTCCTAGAGTAAATACTCTAGGACCGTTTTTATTATTCTCATCATTTATTATTAACTTTTTTCACAGTCATAATGGGTAGATCAAATAAAGGATCCCAAATAACATATTCTTTCTTTATAATTTTTCTAACTCGTACCAATAATGGCAAAGTGTAAGCAACCCTTTATCAAAATTTTCTAGATGAAAATGTTCATTCGGTGCATGGAAATTCTCGGTCGGTAACCCAAATCCCATTAAAACAATAGGGGCTTTAAGGGTTTGATCTAAGTTTGAAATAATAGGTAAGGAGCCGCCCATTCGTGTATAGGATACAGGGACATTGTAAACCGCTTCATATGCCCTAGCCGCAGCTTTTATGACAGGATGATCAATAGGTGTTACATAGGGAGCACCTTTATCAAAAACTGAAATATTAACCTCTACACCTTTAGGAATATTTTTTTCTATATGACGTTTAAGAAGTTCGACAATTTCCTCGGGATCTTGGTCTGGCACAAGACGACATGTGATTTTAGCATGCGCTTCTGATGGAATAACTGTTTTTAAGCCTTCTCCTTGGAAACCTCCATAGATACCATTTACTTCTAGTGTTGGTCTTACGGTAATTCTTTCAAAATAAGTATACCCTTGTTCACCATATAAATGATTGACACCTAATTCTTGACGAACTTTTTCTTCATCTATTCCTAATTTAATAAATGCTTCTCTTTCTTCATCTTTTAAAGGGATAACTTGATCATAGAATCCTTCAACAGTAATTTCACCACTTTCATTGTGAAAAGAGTTGACGATTTCAACTAGTGCATGAATGGAATTTTGTACACCACCACCATATAATCCGGAGTGAAGATCACTGCTTGCTCCTTTAACATCTATTTGAATACCGCATAGCCCTCTAACTCCGTAGCATATCGTTGGTTTTCCTTGATCAATCATTGTCGTATCAGAAATAACAATAACATCCGCAGCTAATAAATCCTTCTTTTCTTCAACAAAAGCTTCTAGGTTTGGACTTCCTATTTCCTCTTCACCTTCAATGCAAAATTTGAAATTCAGTGGAAGTGTACTAGTGGTTTGAAGGAGTGCCTCTAATGCTTTTATGTGCATAAAGGTTTGCCCTTTGTCATCACTAGAACCACGTGCGTAAATTTTTCCATCCCGGATGGATGGTTCAAACGGAGGGGATTCCCATAATTCGATTGGATCTACAGGTTGTACATCATAGTGTCCATAAATTAAAACAGTTGGCTTTCCTTCCGCTTTCAGCCAATCCGCATAGACAACAGGATGTCCTTTCGTAGGGAAGATTTCTACATTTTCCATTCCAATATTTTTTAAAGCATCTGCTAACCAATTGGCAGCTGCTTGCGTATCTTCCTTATGCTCAGAGAGAGCACTAATACTGGGTATTGAAAGTAAGTTTGCTAACTCTTTTAAGTGCTGATCTCTATTTTCCTTTAAGTACTGTTCAAAAGTTTTTGCCATGTTCATTCCTCCATAGAAGTTTAAAATACTCTAAGATTTCTTGATTATTTAATCAGATTCCTTCTTTATCTTGAAAAAATATTTGAATTATTCAAAGGAAGCAGATTTATATCCTTATTCCTATCAAAAATGAAATTTTTTTAATGGAAAGATTAACTTATTTTCAAGTTGTATTTATAGTTACTTAATAGCTGATAGATAAGATATTTTTGTAAAAGATTAAAAAAAAAAATAGGAGGAAGATTAATGAAAAGAAATTGAAAAGATAATATTAAAATTTTTTAAGAACTACTTGATTCGTTGGTAGGACTTAGTATCTTCAAAAATTGTGATACTATATTAATTATTGGTTTTGGCATATTCTAATAGCAGATTTTTTTATAAGCTTTAATATACATTAGAATAGATTTTTTAAAGGAGTGGCAGGTTTGGGAATTTTAGTCATTGAAGATGAAGAAGGGTTATCAGAATTTATCGAACTGGAATTAAAGCATGAAGGCTATGAGGTTTCGACAGCCTATGATGGTAGAGAAGGTCTTAAACTTGCCCTTGAAGAAAATTGGGATGTCATTCTATTGGATTTAATGCTTCCAAGCTTAAATGGGATAGAGGTATGTAGAAGATTAAAAAGTGTAAAGGATACACCTATTATTATGATAACCGCAAGAGATAGTGTGATGGATAAAGTATTAGGATTAGATAGTGGAGCAGACGACTATCTGTCAAAGCCTTTTGCAATCGAGGAATTATTAGCAAGAATTAGAGTCATTTTGAGACGAGAAGAACGACGTAATGATCCGCAAACATTAAATATATTTTTTAAAGACTTAGTATTGAATATTGAGTCTAGAATGTTGCAAAAAGAAGATCAGTTAATAGAGCTTACAAAAAAAGAATTTGATTTACTGTATATGTTTATGAAAAATATTAATCGAGTGATGACAAGGGAATTATTACTAGAACATATATGGGGATATGATACTGAGATTGAAACGAATGTCGTTGATGTATATGTCCGTCATTTAAGAAATAAAATTGATCCAATGAATAAAGAAAAGTATATACAGACGATGAGAGGTATGGGATACGTGATGAGAGAGTGAAGACAACAGAAAGATTTAGTTTCAACCCTAGAAAAATAAATATTAAATGGAAATTAACCATTTCTGCGGCTGTATTAATACTTACCTTTTTTTTATCTTATAATTTACTTCAATATTTCATTATCCAGAATTGGGGGGTAAACCAAGAAAAACAAAGGATACAAAAAAATATGGATGAAGTTTTTGCCTATATTAAAGAGACAAATCCCCAGAAAAACATCGCTCAAAATGAGAGTTATTTAGACACACTGAATGAAAAATATCAAATGATACGTATCGTTCAAAAAAATAATAAGCCTTTATTTACAATTTCAGACGAGGTACCTCAAAGCTTAGTTCCACCAAAGCATGTCAATAAAGAAGATCTGAGTGAGGGTACACCTGAGGGAGAACGTTTACTCATTTATCGGAAACCAATTAATGTTAATGGATTTAATGGAACGATAGAGATTGTCCGTAATATGGAAAACTTCGATAGTTTAATCCATTTATTTTTCATTACTATGATCATTGCAGGAATTGGCTCCATTGTCATTAGTTTATTTGCAGGACGTTTAATTTCATTTATATTATTGAAGCCTATAAAAGCGATAATATTAACGATGAAAAAAATTAAGGAGCATGGATTAACCGAAAGGGTGCCGATCCCACCGAATCATGATGAAATGACAGAGTTAGGAATTATGTTTAATGACTTAATGAATAGTTTAGAGAAGTCATTCCATCAACAACAACAATTTGTTGCAGATGCTTCACATGAATTAAAGACCCCTTTATCAGTCATACATGGCCATTTATCGCTTATTAATCGGTGGGGAAAGGAAGACCCAAAAGTCCTTGAAAGATCGCTCCAATTAAGCCTTAATGAAACAAACCGTTTAATACGTCTTGTCTCAGAACTTTTGGAATTATCAAAAGCAGAGAGAAACGGACAAGAGAAAATGATCGTCGAAGAGATTAAGTTAGGGCCAGTATTACATGATATTATTGAAAATTTTAAGATCTTTAGAAATGATTTTACTATTAATCTTTCTTCGATGGTAGATGAAACGACAACTGTTCGAATTTCCAAAAGGCATTTAGAGGAAATTCTAATTATTTTGCTTGATAATTCAATGAAATATTCGAAAGAGAAAAAGCTTATAGAGATTCATGTTTCCAAAATGAATGAAAACTTAGATATTGCAGTAAAAGATTACGGAGTCGGAATTCCTGAAGAGGACCTTCCATTTGTTCTAAACCGTTTTTATCGTGTAGACAAGGCTAGGAGCAGGAAGTTTGGTGGAAACGGTTTAGGTCTTTCCATAGCAAAGAGGTTAGTTGAAATGTATAAAGGTAATATTTATTTAGAAAGCGTATATGGAAAATGGACAGAAGTTACAGTAGTACTGCCTCTTAATCCCAAATATTGATCAACGGAAAATAATCGGAGTTCATATCTAGATAAAAAAAGAATTTATTAAATGAACTTTTTGTCGTATAGAGACGTCTTTTATTTTTAAAGGATGTAGTAAGAATAATAGAAAGCAGGAGTGTATATTGAATTACGAAATATTTAAGATGATTCATAATTTTTCAGGACATAATCAATTCTTGGATAAGATAATGATTTTCTTTACTAATTATGCACTTGAGTTATTTGCACTAGTATTAATAGCAATGTGGTTCTTTGGTAATACCAATTATAAACGATCCGTTCTTTATGCAGGGGGAACTGGGATTATCGCTTTATTTATTAATTTTCTCATTACATTGGTTTACTTTGAGCCGCGGCCGTTTGTCGCACACCATATACATGTGTTACTACCTCATGTAGCAGATGCGTCTTTTCCTAGTGATCATGGAACCGGAGCATTTGCCATTGCATTTGCTCTGTGGCTTCGTCATCGCAAAATAGGAACAGCTATGATCATCTGTGCATTTCTAACGGGATTTTCGCGTATTTGGGTAGGGCACCATTATCCATTTGATATTGTAGGAAGTATTATTGTAGCAATTTTGACAGCAGTATCCATAATTAAGTTTTCTAGATTTATTGATCGTCCTATTAATATGATCCTTGATGTATACAATTCAATTATCAATCGTCTAAAAAAGTCCTTACCTCAAAAATAAAATGATGGATAATAAAAGTAATTTAAAAAAAGTGGCTGCTATTATGATTGGCAGCCACTTTTTTTAAGTCTTATTTGTTAACTCGCTCCTATTTGCTGTTGAATATCAGAAAGGATGCTTTCTAGAGAAAACACAACACCTTTATCATCTTTATACATAATATGTTTTGGACTAAAATGGACAGGTGAATCCAAACCTGCGGCAGCCGAAATTCGAAATAGTCCTTTTCGAAGTGTAACAAGAAAATTTACTACTCGATATTTCTTTTCATCGATGACAAGAGCTTTTTGTAATTCTGGATCGGTAGTTGCAACACCTACAGGACATGCATTGGATTGACATTTTAAGGTTTGAATACATCCGACAGTAATCATAAATCCACGAGCAATATTAACAAGATCTGCTCCCATAGCCAAAGCGATAGCAATTCTATCAGGTGTGAATAGTTTACCTGAAGCGATTATTTTCACTCGATCGCGTACCCCATATTTTTGAAGGGTTGAAACAAGAATAGGAAGGGCTGATTTAATAGGCAAGCCTACACTATCAATCAGTTCTTGATAGGAAGCACCTGTACCGCCTTCACCACCATCGACCGTAATAAAGTCTGGACCTTTGCCTGTTTCCTTCATATATTTTGCCAATTCCTCAACACTATCGTTACCACCTACAACGATCTTCATCCCAACAGGTTTTCCAGTAACATTGCGGATTTTTTCAATAAAATCGCACATTGACGGCACATCACCAAACTGTTCAAAACGATTTGGACTATCAACGGATTTATACGCTTCAACTTTACGGATTTCAGCAATTTCCGGATTTACTTTTTCACCATCAATATGACCACCGCGTGTTTTGGCACCTTGAGCAAGTTTTATTTCGAATGCTTTTATTTGAGGGATTTCACTTTTTCTCTTTAACTCGTCCCAATCCATTTCTCCATTTTTATTACGGACCCCGAACATGGCTGGGCCAATTTGCATAATGATATCAACCCCACCTTCTAAATGATAGGGAGATAGTCCGCCTTCTCCCGTATTCATCCACGTTCCCTTAGCCATCCCTAATCCTTTAGATAAGGCTGTAATAGCGTTTTTTCCCAATGCACCATAACTCATCGCGGACATTCCGATAAGACCTTTCAGAACGAATGGATATTTCGTATTTGGGCCAATGACTACTGCATCATCGTCATGTAATAAGTAAGCTGAGGATTCTTCATCTTCCCACTTTTCCTCTCTTTGTGAAAAAAGTGGGTCCTTCAACAAAATATATCTTTTTGTTGATACTCTGGTTTCTTCATCCATTTTTAACTCTTCCGTTAATTTTGGAAACATATCATTTCGAACAAAAAAACCTTCTTCGTCAAAATCACGTTTTGAACCAAAGCCAACAACATCTCTCTTATATTTCGCACTTTTAACAATATGTTCATAATCATCCCGTGAAAAAGGTTTGCCTTCTTTATCACTGTTAAACCAGTATTGGCGCATTTCCGGACCTATTTTTTCAAAAAAGTAACGAATTCTACCGAGCGCAGGGTAGTTCCTTAATATGGAATGTCTCTTTTGATTTCGATCAAACAATAACAAATATATCAGAAAAATTAGAAGCGCTATTATTACTAGTGCAATTAATGCAAATCCAATGATAATTAATAAATCTGCGATCCTCATCAAAATTCCTCCTATAATGCTTAAATTCCATTAATTTTAATTTTCTCGAATTTGGAAAAATATATACGAGCAGGTAATGCGCTCGTGTTAATTACATATTTTGTTTGTTTCAAGGAAAACTATGTGCATATATTGGATAGATTTAAAAGACATAAATTAAAGGAGGGAAAAAACTTGAAGGCTTCGGATTTGTTTGTGCGGTGTCTAGAAAATGAGGGGGTAGAGTATATATTTGGTATTCCAGGTGAGGAAAATACTGATCTTGTTGATTCTCTAATAGGTTCAAAAATTAAATTTATCCTCGTCCATCATGAACAAGCGGCTGCATTTATGGCAGATGTATATGGTCGATTGACAGGGAGACCTGGGGTTTGTTTAGCCACATTGGGACCAGGTGCAACCAATTTATTAACTGGTATTGGTGATGCTTACTTGGATCGTTCACCTGTTGTCGCGATTACAGGTCAAGCCGGGCTTGAAAGAATCCATAAAGAATCACACCAATATGTAGATATTATTGGTGTTTTTGAAGAAATTACGAAATGGAACCAACAAATTCGGGTGCCACATACGATTCCTGAAATTATTCGGAAAGCATTTAAAACAGCTCTTCTAGAGAAACCAGGTGCTGTTCATATTGAGCTTCCAGAAGATATTGCCATGATGGATACAGATGGTGAACCCCTTCCTGTAACACCAATGCCTGTATCTTGTTCTTCTGTAGATGAAATCCAAAAGGCAGCTAATGCAATTAATCGTGCTAAAAAGCCGATTATTTTAGCTGGAAATGGAGTTATACGTGATGGGGCTGTAACTGCATTAAGGCAATTTGCTGAAGCGAAAAACATTCCGGTTGTAAATACTTTTATGGCAAAAGGGGTTTTGCCTTCCGACCATCCCTTAACATTGTATACGGTCGGAATGCAAGCAAAAGATTATGTACTATGTGGTTTTGATCAGGCAGATGTGATTATTACTGTTGGATATGACTTTGTTGAATATTTGCCAAAATACTGGAATGACGAAGCGATGAATCCGATTATACATATTGATAGTCTTCCAGCTGAGGTTGACGCTTACTATCCGCTTGCTTGTGAGCTAGTCGGAAACGTAAAAGAGGCTGTCGAAGCTTTAACTTCTCTTGTAAAAGAAAAAGAGCTTTGGCCAGGAGTAAAACGTTTAAAAGCTCAACTTGATGAAAATCTTCATATGTCAGATGAAGTTTCAGGAAGCCCGATCATTCCTCAGCGTATTATTGGCGATTTGAAAAAAGCGGAGAAAGGTGAAGCCATCATTATTTCTGATGTTGGCGCACATAAATTGTGGATTGCACGTTTGTACCAACCTGAAAAGCCGAATCATACAATTATTTCGAATGGATGGGCGTCAATGGGAATTGCTGTTCCAGGTGCTATAGCGGCAAAACTAGTCTATCCAGATAAACCTGTTATTGCTGTTACAGGTGATGGCGGTTTTCTTATGAATGGTACAGAATTAGCAACAGCTGAAAGATTAGGACTTGCCATTGTAATTGTTATTTTCAATGATTCGAAATTTGGCTTAATCGAATGGAAGCAATTGAATAAATTTAATCGCTCCAATGATATTGAATTTAAGGATCCAGACTTTTTAGAGTTTGCCAAAAGCTTTGGAGCTAAAGGAATTAAGGTAACCCATTCGGATGAATTATTACCGGCTTTAGAAGAAGCGATTTCCAGCAAAGAAATCGTCCTTATTGATGTTGATGTCGATTACTCAGAGAATGTAAAGTTATCAAAAACTCTTGGAGACTATATTTGTAAGCTGTAAGAAAGAATTTAGCTACCTTTGTAAATATATAGGAGGAATTAGGAATGAAGAAAAAATGGCAATTGTGGATAGGCGGTAAATGGAGAGAAGCAAAGACTTATGAGGCATTATTTAATCCGCATACAGAAGATGAGATCGCACAAATCGGACAGGCTGAACCAGAAGATGCTGTTGAAGCTGTTGTCGAGGCAAATGCTGCTTTTCAAAAATTTAGATCCTATCCTGCACATGCTCGCGCAAAGATTTTGGCAAAAGTAGCTACGATTATGGAAGAGCGCAGTGAAGAATGTGTAAAAATCATGGTTTTAGAGTCGGCTAAATCGATTAGGAATGCAAGAGAAGAAATAAGTCGTACCATACAAACCTATCGTTTTGCAGCAGAGGCCGCAAAAAGTAATTATGGAGAACAAATTCCGATGGATGCAGCAGAAGGCGGTGAAAAACGTTTTGGATTTACGACCCGTACGCCTATTGGGGTAGTAACAGCCATTACACCGTTTAATTTTCCTTTTAATTTGGTCGCGCATAAAGTGGGTCCTGCAATTGCTGCAGGAAATTCGATTGTATTGAAACCAGCTGAACAGACTCCATTAAGTTCGCTCATTCTAGCAGAAATCTTTAAAGAAGCGGGTCTCCCGGATGGAGTATTGAACATTATTCCCGGAAAAGGAGATGTGTTAAGTGAAGTGTTAACAACACATCCTCATGTAAAAAAAGTGACTTTTACAGGGAGTGTTGAGGTCGGCCATATTATTCAGCAGCAAGCTGGTTTCCGAAAGCTAACTCTTGAGCTTGGGTCTAATTCACCATTTATTATTGATGAAGGTGTCGACATTGATAAAGTGATTGAACGGACAGTTCTAGGGGCTTTTTCGTATAATGGACAGATTTGTATTTCAATTCAACGAATTTATGTCCATCAATCAATTTATCAACAGTTTTTAGAACGATTTGTAACCCGTACAAAGCAGCTCGTTACCGGATCACCTTTCGATGAAAATACGAATATTACAGCAGTCATTTCAAAAAAGTCGTTGGAACGTTTAAAAAGCTGGTTAGATGAGGCAGTTCAGGAAGGTGCTAAAATTGAGTGTGGTGGTAAGATTGAAGGAAATGTATTGACTCCAACCGTATTAACAAATGTAAACCGCGATTCCAAAGTATCTCGTTTCGAAGTATTTGGGCCTATAGTTTGCGTTTTCCCATTTGACACTATAGATGAGGCGATTAAAGAAGCCAATGATTCGCGTTATGGTTTGAATTCAGGAGTGATCACCCCAAGCCTTGAACGTGCATTCTATGTAGCAGAGAGACTTGAAACAGGTGGCGTGATTGTTAATGATATTCCAACATATCGAATTGATAATATGCCTTATGGGGGATGGAAAGATAGTGGTGTAGGGAGAGAAGGAGTGAAATATGCAATGGAAGAAATGATGGAACAAAAGTTTATTAGCATTAAGGTTGGTGATTGAGATTTAAAGCAACATTTTGAGGAAGGTAAAAAAATTCATGTTGCATACACCAACATGGATTTTTTTATATACAAAAGTGTCCATCCGAGGTGGAAAATGTCCATTTAAGGTGCCTGACACCATTTTGAGTGTATAGATTCATTCTTATAGGTAATTATGTAAATAATTGGACATGAAGGGAGGTTTGATCATGGAAGTAGATATGAGTGCAGAGCAAGTTCTTAATGAGATTCAAAAATTGCATATGAGTGGAAGTGCTTTAAACAAAAAAAGCATAAAAAAATCACATCCACAGTTAATGAGACATGCACTATATTACTTTGCTGATTGGGATAGTGCGATAAACAAATCAATTTCATAGAACATCTTACATATTCGTCCTCCCTATAAAATGGGAGGATTTTTTTGATTTTATTATTTGGTCACAATATTGCAATAAAAATTTATCTTTCAATTTTTAGCAAAAATAGTATAATATTTTTATATTTATGAAAATAGAAATTTTTTGAAAATGGTTAAAATGGAGGTTCCAAATGGGAGAGTTTAGCTTTGTTTTATTGTCTGGTGGAATAGGGAAAAGAATGCAAGTGAACATTCCTAAGCAGTTTTTATTGCTAGGTGGGAAACCAATACTTGTTCATATTTTAGAAAAAATTGATTTAATAGAATCCATAAAGGAAATAATAATCCCTTCACCTAAGGAGTTTATTCATAAAACAGAGGAAATTATTAGGAATTATGGATTCTCCACTCCTATTCACTGCATTGAAGGTGGAGCAACAAGGCAGGAATCTGTTTATTTAGCCCTAAAATCTGCAAGATTTGATCAAGTTATTGTTCATGAGGCAGTGAGACCATTTGTTACAAAGGAAGAATTTATTAATCTAATAAATGCAGGAAATGAAAGCGCAATCTATGGACTGGACATTCCTTTTACTGTCCTAGAAGGGAAGGATTTTATCGAAAACAATTTAGTCCGTGATCAATTAATTAATATTCAATTGCCACAAAAATTTAATAGAAATAAATTATTATATGCGCATGAATGTGCACGAGAAGAAAGCATGGAATTTACTGAGGACGCAAGCTTATTCTTTCATTTTTTCAAGACAGATATTAAAGTCCTTAAGGGAAGTGACTATAACATAAAAATAACTAAACCAGTTGATAGAAAGATTGCGGAAGTTTTATATAAAGAATACATCCTAATGGAGGAATAAGTATGTCAAAAACATGTGTAATCACAGGTGCTAGTCGTGGAATTGGAAGAGCAATTGCTATTAATCTTAGCCATAGAGAAGACATAACGAATTTTATTCTTATTTCTAGATCTAAGGAAGGTTTATTGGAAACTGCTGAGCAAATGCAATCAGGGAAAACAATTGAATGCCATGCAATTGATTTAACGAATTATGAAGAAGTAGAAAATCTTATTTTCGCTGTTGGAAATCGATATGGAAGCATTGATTATCTCTTAAATGTTGCAGGATTTGCAAATCCAAAATCTTTATTAGAAACCTCAATTGATGATTGGGAAACGACTTATAAAATTAATGTTCATTCAATTTTTTACATTACAAAAGAAGTTGTAAAGTTTATGAAAAAAACAGGAGGAAAAATCCTAAATGTTGCTTCAACAGCAGGCATGACAGCTCGTCCAGGCTGGTTGGCTTATGCTTCCTCTAAGGCAGCTATTATTAGTATGTCTCAAACATTATCAGAGGAATTATCAGAGTATGGTATTTTAGTATATTGTATTTCTCCTGGACGATGTGCAACAGAGTTGAGAAAAATTTTGGCTCCAGATGAGGATCCGACTACAATTATGCAACCAGAGCATGTCGGCGAAGTTGTTGAGAATTTACTTTCTGACACAGGGATATGTCTTGACGGGCAAAACATAATTGTTAGAAAGCAGGTCCAAAAAACATTTGTGAAAAAGGGAAATGAAAAAATTCTTTCAAAACAAACATCGTAATTGATCAAGGTTCTTTTCTTAAACGTTGCTGCTCTTGAATCGATTTTCTAAGAAAAGATGCCCTGACACATTAATAGTAGGATTTCCAACTTGTTATGAAATAGCAACAGGTTAAAATCAGCTGAGATTTTACGTAGTAATATCTATTTAAGGTGTTTTACAATTATTGAAAAAACTGCTTTGATCAACTAAAGAGGGATAAATAATATGCAAGTTCACAATATTATTCAAATCATTTTATTGGTTTTGATATTAATTTCAGTTAATAAAAATCTTATTAAGAAAAGCAAACTTATTGGGAAAAGAACAGTTGTCGTTACCATTTGGTATTTATCAAAACTGATTCCCAAAGATAAGAATCTAGTTATATTTGGTGCAGAGAATGGAAGAGGATTTAGAGGAAATCCGAAGTATCTTTTTTTAGAAATGGTGAAAAATCCTGAATTAACATGTGTTTGGATTTCTAAAGATCCAAACACTGTTTCAGAGTTAAGAGAAAAGGGGTTTCAGGCTTTTAAACATAATTCCTCTAAAGGAATTGTTTATCAATTAAGAGCGAAACTGGCTATCCATTCCCACTCTATCAATGATGACTTTTATAAAGTTTTGCTCGGTGGAGCAATTTCTTACAATACTTGGCATGGTGTTGGCCTAAAAAAGGTGTGGGGAGCTAATAAAAATACTTTTACGTATAAAATTCTGCATGAAAAGAGTTTGATTAAAAGATTTTTTGGTAAATTTGTTGTAAAAACTAATTCAGCCAAGACAAATTACGTTGTCTCCACAAGTGAAAAAGTTTCATCCTATTATCCTGAGACGTATCTAGTCAAAGAGGAAAATGTTTTAGAACTCGGCCAGGTAAGAAACGATATCTTTTTTATCGATTCTGAAGAAGATGCGGATGTCCCATCTTTTATAAAGGAAAATAAAATTATTACTTACATGCCTACACACCGTAACTTTGGAAAAATTGATACCGATATTAATCTCGTTTTCGACTTTCAAAAAATGGAACAGTTCTGTGAGGAAACAGGATATAAATTTGTCATTAAAAGGCATATGTATAGCAGTGGATATATTCCGAAACAGTTTAAGCATATTATTGATATTAGCGAAGATAATATTGACCCTCAATTCTTGCTTAAATATACGGATATTCTATTAACCGATTATTCAAGCTGTTATACTGATTATCTGCTCCTGGATAGGCCGGTTGCTTTTTATTGTTATGATCTAGAAAAATATTTGGAAAAATCAAATGAAATGTATCATGGCTATTTTGATGTTACACCTGGCCCAAAAGCACGTACTTTCCCAGAATTGTTAAATGACTTAAAGGAATATATAAACGATCCAAGCCTATATAAGGATGAAAGACAAAGGGTCCTTAATATTTTTTACTCTAAGGAAAATCAGGGAAGGGTTTTAGAAAAACAAGTAGATTATATGTATAAAAACATTTTAGAAATATAGCTATAGATCGAGGACGCATAAATGGATGGATGCTTCTATGAAAGGTAGGTATAGGCATGAATAAAGTAAAATTAGTACCTACAATCTTTGTGAAAATTATGATTCAAATTGTTTTTTATAGCTTTTGTTTGCTGTTTAGAGTAAAGAAGAAGAAGGTAACATTTGCTTCGTATCGATCAGATAAACTTACTGGAAATTTGTACTTTATCTGGAGGGAGCTTCAAAAGCAGTATCCCAATTATGAGTCCCATTTTGTCTTTAAAAAATTTAAAGCTTCTGCTTTAGGTAAATTTAGTTATTTCATTCATATGGTTCGTGCCTGCTATTATTTGGCGACTTCACGATATTTCGTCATCGATGATTACTATTTTCCGATTTACGTGATTAAACCAAGAAAGGGAACGGAAGTCATTCAGCTTTGGCATGGATCTGGTGCCTTAAAAAAATTTGGACTTAGCACGATCGGTAAATCTTATGGCCCGAGTTTAGAATATTTAAAACATGTAAAAATTCATTCAAATTATTCTAGGGTATATGTGAGTTCATCTGAGGTTGTCCCATTTTATGCTGAAGCCTTTGGCATGCCAAAGGAACAAATTTATCCATTAGGAATACCGAGAACTGATTATTTTTTCGCAACTGATGAAATAATTAAATTGAAAGATAGATTTTATCAGGCTTTTCCTGAATTAATAGATAAGAAATTAATTTTATATGCACCAACATATAGAGGGAAAAGTCATGATCAAGAGTCTTTTGCTTGTCCCATTGATATCAGTTATATGAAAGAAAAGCTCGAATCCGAATATGCACTGCTTATTCATTTGCATCCATACATGCAGTCGGGGCTGATTTTACGTGAAGAGGATTTGGATTTTGCCTATCATATTCACGACAATTTTCATATTCAAGAATTATTAGTTTTAGCGGATCTTTTAATTACAGATTACTCAACTGTATTTGTAGATTATAGCTTACTTTGTCGCCCAATTGCTTTTTTTGCAAATGATTTGCAAGAGTATGTGGAGCAAAGGGATTTCTACTATGATTACGAATCTATTATTCCTGGTCCACTTTTTAATGAGACAAGTTCTTTAATAGAATGGATTCAGGAAGAGAAGTTTGACCTGCAGCGCGTTAATCAGTTTAGACAGAGATTTTTTGACTATATTGATGGAAATGCTTCAAAAAGAATTGTAAAGCATTTTATTGAAGTAGAGAATGAAATAAGCGAGGATGTAAAGGAAAAGGTATCGTAGTTCTCATATTTTAAAATAAAAGGCTAAACTATTGGTTTAGCCTTTATTTTTTGATCAAGTATTCATTAAAGCAACTGAATTTTAGTTTGATAATTTGGCACTATCATTACTCCGTTTGAAACTGGCTGTAAAACTTCAAAATGATAATCTATAAATATTTCGGAAATATGCTGTGCTATCTGTTTCCCTTTATTTATTGGAACGAATG
Source organism: Heyndrickxia sp. NPDC080065 (assembly GCF_050281185.1). Classification (NCBI taxonomy): domain Bacteria; kingdom Bacillati; phylum Bacillota; class Bacilli; order Caryophanales; family Bacillaceae; genus Heyndrickxia; species Heyndrickxia sp. NPDC080065. The sequence continues at coordinate 39,216 of NZ_JBNNWS010000026.1, forward strand.
AGATGATTGTTGGTCCTGCGCCGCTAAGAATTGTCCCATATACTCCTAAGTCATGTCCAAGTGCAGTTATTTTAGGTAAATCCGGCACGAGTTCTGAACGATATGGTTGATGGAATATATCTTTTTCCATCATTTTTCCTGCCATTATCCAGTCGTTTTGAAGGATAGCTGCTATCAGCACATTGCTAATGCTGCTGCCTTCAATAGCTTTTCGAAATGCTAATGCTTCAGGCAAGACTGATCTAGCTTCTTTGGTTTTTAATTCAGACTCTGGAATCATTGCTATAATCTCAATCTTTGGTGCGGGAAAAATAATTGTTTCTGTCGTTTCTTCAGAATGAGTGGAAATTGTCAGCCCACCATATAATGAGGCAGTTGCATTGTCTGGATGCCCCTCAAAGCGGCTGGCAAAATGTCCTTTTTCTTTCGAGCTTAATTTGAGCTTAAGAATAATGTCAGCTATTTCTATTCCTGCAACGATTGCTGCAGCACTGCTCCCTAGGCCGCGTGCAAGTGGTATTTCACTATGCATCGAAATTTTTAATGGAGGCAATTCTTTTTTGAAATAATTACTAATATGCGTAGCTGCAAGGTAGATAAGATTTTCTTTTGTATCTGGCAGTGACATTGATTCGCATGCAATTTGTATGTCCCATTTATCTGATTCCTCAACATTTACATATAAATATCGATCGATAGCTAGGCCGATTGAATCAAATCCTGGTCCAAGATTTGCTGTGCTTCCTGGAATTTTAAGACAAAAAGACGGGTGCTTCATATTGTCACCAGCTTAAGATTGTTGAGCAGTTCTGCTTTATTTGCTTTTAATGTTACTGGTTGAATGTTTAATTGGTCCATCGCAATAGCTGGATCTTTTAATCCATTTCCTGTTAAAACAGCAACGACTTTACTTCCCTTCTTAATTTCACCTGTTTGAATTTGTTTCTTAATCCCTGCAATTGAAGCACATGAAGCAGGCTCTGCAAATATTCCTTCTAAAGCCGCAAGCTCTTTATAGCTTTCTAAAATCTCATTATCTGTAACACTATCTATTTTCCCTTTCGATTCGTTTGCAGCTGCCACTGCCAGCTTCCAGCTTGCAGGGTTACCAATTCTGATGGCGGTAGCAATCGTTTCAGGAGATTCTATGATTTTATTTCTAACGATTGCAGCAGAGCCTTCTGCTTCAAATCCACGCATTTCTGGAAGAGAATAGCCTTTTTTATTATGAAATTCTTTAAACCCTTTCCAGTAAGCTGATATATTTCCTGCATTTCCTACAGGGATTGCTAATATATCGGGTGCTACACCTAATTGTTCACAAATTTCAAATGCAGCTGTTTTTTGCCCTTCCAAACGAAAGGGATTGACAGAATTAACTAGTGTAAATTCTGATTGTTCAGCAGTATGTATCACCATTTCCAGAGCTTGATCAAAGTTCCCTTCAATCTCGAAAATTTTCGCACCATACATGACAGCTTGAGCTAATTTGCCTAATGCAATTTTCCCCTTTGGAATAACAATCACACAATCAAGTCCAGCCCTAGTACTATATGCTGCAGCCGCTGCAGCTGTATTTCCAGTGGAAGCACAAATAACCCCGCGACTACCATTTTCCTTGGCCTTTGCAACGGCAAGAACCATTCCACGATCCTTAAAGCTTCCAGTAGGGTTTGCCCCTTCATATTTTACATAAATTTCAGCTTGCATTTTTTCAGATAGTATATTTAAAGGAATTAATGGAGTATTACCTTCCATTAGGCTTAGGCCAGGTGTTTGCTCATTTATAGGTAAATACTCTTTATATTGATTGATTAATCCTTGCCAGTACATTTAATTCATCCCTTCTACTCGATAATAGCTTTTGACATCTCTAACAACCTCTAAGTCTTTTAATAACTGATAGATTTGCTCAAATTGATGCTGCTTTGTTGTATGGGTAATGATTGCTACTTCTGCTAGCTTCTCTGATAATAATGGCTCCTGGATGATCTTTTGCAAGCTAATCTCTTGCTCATTAAATAATCCCGTAATCTTCGACAATGCACCAGGTTGATCCTTAACATGTAAACGCATGAAATACTGCCCTTCAATGTCTTCGACCAATTTACACTTCTTTTCTTGGTTTGGAAGGAAAATATGGTGACCACTTGTACCATGTTTTATATTTTTTACTACGGAAATCAGGTCAGATACTATTGCGATGGCTGTTGGAAGCTCACCGGCACCTGGTCCGTAAAACATCGTTTCCCCAACAGATTGCCCATAAACATAAATAGCATTATATTCATTATCAACTGAAGCGAGTGGATGACCGGTAGGTAATAAGGTTGGTCCTACACGAATATCGATCTCATCATCTTCGACCTCTGCAATACCAACAAGCTTTATCGTGTAGCCAAGTTTTTTACTATATAAGATATCTTCTTCTGCAACACGTGTAATTCCTTCAACAACCACATCTTCTAATGTAACTGGAATCGAATAAGCTAAATGACTTAAAATAACCATTTTTCTTGCTGCATCTAATCCTTCTACATCTGATGTCGGATCCGCTTCAGCAAAGCCAAGTGATTGTGCTTCTTGTAATACTTTTTCATAATTGACAGATTGGTGACTCATTTTACTTAAAATATAATTCGTTGTTCCATTCACAATTCCAATGATTTTTTTTATTCTATCAGCCGCTAGCCCATCTGTCAGACTCCGGAGGATCGGTATTCCTCCGCCAACACTAGCTTCATAGTATAGATCACAGCCTTGATCTGAAGCAGCTTGTAAAAGTTCACTTCCATGAATGGCCATTAAGTCTTTATTAGCTGTAATAACATGCTTTTTATTTTTTAAAGCAGTATGGATGTATTGTCTTGCTTCCTGGATTCCTCCCATTACCTCTATAACAATGTCAATCTCAGGATTTTCTAATATTTCACTAGGATCTAAGGTTAAGAGATGATCATATTCATTTATTTTTCTATTTTTTTCACGATCTTTAACAAGGATTTTTTGAATTTCAACTTTAGAACCTGTTTGTTGTTGAAATTTATTCTGTTCATTTGTTAATAAATGAATGACTCCTGTACCAACTGTTCCAAATCCTAATAGTCCGACTGAAATTTTCTCCAAATGTACCACTCCATTCTTGGAAGTTATCAATAATCGTGTAATCCACTACAGAAAAACAATTGTCTATCTATAACGGACATTATAATCCTAATAACTAGTATTTCACAACCCCGTTTTAATAAAAATTCATTTTATCTTTTTAAAAACTTACAAATACAAAAAATTATTACAATTTTTTGAACGATAAAGAACATGATAGCGGTAGTAATGTAAGCGTTTTCTAATTTGACAGTCTAATCTAAATAGTCAAAAAATTTACCAAAAAGGGGTTGACCGGCAAAATTTATAGGCGTATGATTGTCAACAATTAAATGTTTTTTCAAAAGATTCATTAATTGAAATCAAGGAGATGAAGAGTGACGGCATGAGAAGTGACATGATAAAAAAAGGAATTGACCGTGCTCCGCATCGAAGTTTACTGTATGCAGCGGGGGTAAAGACAAAGGATTTAAATAAACCTTTTATCGGTGTTTGTAATTCCTATGTAGATATTATTCCAGGACATAAGCATTTAAATAAGTTTGCAGAAGTAGTTAAGGAAGCGATTTGGGAGGCTGGCGGTGTTCCGTTTGAATTTAACACAATCGGTGTTGATGACGGAATAGCCATGGGACATATCGGAATGAGGTATTCTCTTCCAAGTCGAGAATTGATCGCTGATAGTGCCGAAACGGTTATTAATGCGCATTGGTTTGATGGGGTGTTTTACATTCCTAACTGTGACAAAATCACACCGGGAATGTTGATGGCTGCTGCAAGGACAAATGTTCCATCCGTCTTTGTATCTGGGGGACCGATGGAAGCAGGAAAATCAGCAGAAGGAAAAAATCTTTCCCTCACATCGGTTTTTGAAGGTGTTGGAGCATATAAATCTGGAAAAATAGATGAAGCAGAATTAATAGCACTTGAAACAAGCGCTTGTCCAACATGTGGTTCATGCTCGGGAATGTTTACAGCGAATTCGATGAACTCTCTGATGGAAATTTTAGGACTTACCCCGCCGGGGAATGCAACGATCGTTGCTACTTCAGATGAAAGACATCGGATCATAAAAGAAGCCGTAAAACATTTAATGAACTGCATTGAAAAAGACATTAAACCCCGTGACATCATTACAAAAGAAGCGATCGATGACGCTTTTGCACTAGATATGGCAATGGGCGGATCAACCAATACTGTATTACATACTTTGGCAATTGCTCATGAAGCTGGTATTGAATATGAGCTTGACCAAATCAATGAAGTAGCTAAACGGGTTCCATATTTATCAAAAATAAGCCCGGCATCCGATTACTCCATGCAAGATGTTCATCGGGCAGGAGGAATTAGTGCCATCGTCAAAGAGCTATGTACAATCGATGGGGCGATTCATAAGGATCGAATAACAATAACAGGAAAAAGTATATACGAGAATGTAAAGGATGCAGAAATTCATGATAAGGATGTTATTCGTCCGATAGAGAATGCATACAGCCCTGTTGGGGGATTATCGATTTTAAAAGGAAACATTGCCCCTGATGGTGGAGTGATCAAAGTAGGAGCAGTCGATCCTTCGATTAAAACATTTTTAGGCGAAGCGATCGTCTTCGAATCACAAGATGAAGCACAAGAGGGTATCGATAGTGGATTGGTCCATGAAAGTCATGTAGTAGTGATTCGCTATGAAGGTCCAAAAGGAGGACCGGGAATGCCAGAGATGTTAGCACCAACTTCCTCTATTGTAGGAAGAGGATTGTCTACAAGTGTTGCACTAATTACCGATGGTAGATTCTCAGGAGCTACTAGAGGGATATGTGTTGGACATATTTCTCCAGAAGCCGCAGATGGCGGCCCAATTGCTTTCATAGAAAACGGAGATCAAATTATGATCGACTTAACTAATCGTTCGATCAATGTGATGCTAACAGATGCTGAACTAGAAAGAAGAAAAAATAATTGGATACCTCCAGAGCCAAAAATAACTTCTGGTTATTTAGCAAGATATGCAGCTCTTGTAACATCAGCAAATACTGGAGGAGTATTAAAAATTATATCACCGCAAAAAACGTTGACAGGGACCAAATGATAAGACCAGGTATTCAAAGAGAGTCGGGATTGCTGGAAACCGATAATACCCCTTATCAGGACTCACCCTTGAGTGCTAGTCTGAAAGGAAACAAGTAGGATTAGCCGAGTGTACACTTAAACACTCGTTACAAAAAAGGTAACAGCAAGTAATGTTTTTTATACTTAGCTGCTACATGAGGTGACGTTCGTAAGATCGTCATAAAGATGGGTGGTACCGTGAAAAGAAGTCTTTTCATCCCTGAATATTTGGTAGATTAAAAGCTGCTATATTTTTGAGGATGATTGGGCTTTTTTTACATTAATAATGGTTCTTTTCTAAAGGCTGTTTTCGTATAGATTGTTGCTTTTCGCATATAGTGTGAAGCCTGAATAAATATAGTGTCGTGCTCTTTTCTACATCCTATATTTCATTCTGATAGCAGAAAATAACCGTAAAAATCCTACTAGATATTTACTGCGTAAAATCTCTGCCGATTTTTACTCTATTTACAAATAGCAACAAAGTTTAAGAAAAGAGCCTTTCTAAAAGATTGTTGTTTTTGAAACAATTTTTGAAAAACGCAAACTGTTGATAAACATGTTGATTGGAACGGAAGGTGCGAGACTCCTGCGGGATCAGCGGGACAGGTGAGACCCCACAGGAGCGCAGCGAAGAGGAGGCTCACCGTCCGCCCCGCGGAAAGCGAGCATCCTGGAGTGGAAATCAACACACCTTGTCAAGAGCAACAAAGTTTTGAAAACAGCCTTAATAATAATCAAACCTAGGAGGGAAAATAGTGCGGGCTAAAGCAATTGAAGATAGTCAACTGGATGAATTAAATGGAGCAGATGCATTAATTCAATTAATCATCAATGAGGGTGTAGAAGTCTTATTCGGATATCCAGGAGGAGCAGTATTACCAATCTATGATGCACTCTATGGGAAAGAAATTAAGCATGTGCTTGCAAGGCATGAACAAGGTGCAATTCATGCTGCTGAGGGTTATGCACGGGTAACAGGGAAACCTGGAGTAGTAATTGCAACATCCGGGCCAGGTGCTACAAACCTAGTTACCGGTTTAACCGATGCCATGATGGATTCCTTGCCACTTGTTGTATTCACAGGGCAAGTAGCAAGTACGGTTATTGGATCTGATGCATTTCAGGAAGCCGATGTAATCGGCATTACAACTCCAATTACAAAGCATAATTATCAAGTGCGGGATCTTAAAGACCTTCCTAGAATTGTAAAGGAAGCTTTTCATATCGCATCAACCGGACGTCCAGGACCTGTTTTGATTGATATTCCGAAAGATATTTGCTCACAAAAAATTCAATTATCAACAGAAGTAGACATCCAGTTACCAGGATATCAACCAAACTATAATCCAAATCCATTACAAATAAAGAAACTGTTAGAAGCTATTTCACGGGCTAATAAACCAATTCTATTAGCCGGTGCAGGTGTTTTACATGCAAAAGCAACGGAATTATTACTTGAATTTGCCCAAAAGTACCAAATTCCAGTTACCAATACTTTACTAGGACTAGGAAGTTTTCCTGCAAAGCACCCACTTTTCTTGGGGATGGCAGGTATGCATGGAACATATACAGCCAATATGGCAATATACGAATCGGATCTGCTCATTAATATCGGAGCACGCTTTGATGATCGATTAACGGGAAACTTATCCCACTTCGCTCCTAATGCAAAGGTAGCACACATAGATATCGATGCAGCGGAGATTGGTAAAAATGTTTCGACACACATCCCGATTGTGGCAGATGCAAAGGAAGCATTAGCTAAACTTCTAGAAGAAGAGATTCCTTCTGTAAATATTGATCAGTGGCATAGTAAGTTGACTGAAAATAAGGATAATTTCCCTCTTTGGTATAAAAAAGATGAAGAAGAAATGTCGCCGCAGCGTTTAATTGAACTAGTCCATCAATATACAAATGGTGAAGCGATTATTACTACTGATGTCGGCCAGCACCAAATGTGGACTGCTCAATATTATCACTTTGAGAAGCCTCATCGCTGGGTAACCTCAGGTGGGCTTGGAACGATGGGATTCGGTTTTCCAGCAGCCATTGGTGCACAAATAGCCTTACCTGAACATCCAGTCGTTTCAATAGTAGGTGATGGTGGCTTTCAAATGACATTCCAGGAACTCGCTGTTGTTAAAGAATTGAATCTGCCTGTTAAGGTGGTTATTGTAAATAATTTAGCGCTAGGTATGGTAAGACAATGGCAACAAACTTTTTATGATAAGCGATATTCTTATTCCCATATACCTGTTCAACCAGATTTCGTTAAATTAGCTGAAAGCTACGGTATTAAAGGAGTCAGAGTGTCAAATGAACAAGAAGCTGAGGAGATATTTTCACAGCATTTAATGGATTCCATGCCAATAGTAATCGATTGCCGAGTGAAACAGGAGGAAAATGTAAATCCGATGATTGCTCCAGGAAAAGGATCACACGAAATGATAGGAGTGAAGCCATGAAACGGATTGTAACCTTAACCGTTTTAAACCAGAGTGGTGTGTTAAATCGGGTAACAGGGGTGCTATCAAAAAGGCAATTCAATATTGACAGTATAACGGTTGGACATACAGAAAATGAAGAAATTTCTAGAATGACAATTGTGGTTAATGTTGAAGATGACCGACAAGCTGAGCAGCTTACTAAACAATTAAATAAGTTAATAGATGTATTAAAGGTAACGGATATAACCGATCAAGCTATTGTTGCAAGAGAATTGGCTTTGATCAAAGTATATAGCAATCCTCAAACAAGAAATGAAATTAGTGGAATTGTTGAACCGTTCAGAGCTTCCATCATCGATGTGAGTAAGGACAGTGTCACGATTCAAGTAACAGGTGATACCAATAAAATAGAAGCTCTCATCGATTTATTAAAACCATATGGAATCAAAGAAATGGCGCGAACTGGTTTAACCGCTTTTCTGAGAGGGGCACAAAAACCAGTCGCAGAATTAGCTTCGTTTTCACTATTGAAGTAATAAATAACGCTAGTAACAAAAATTTAAATAAATATAAGAGATTAAAAGGAGAAGATAAAAAATGGCAAAAGTATATTATGATTCTGATATTCAAGTGGAAGTTTTGAAAAACAAAAAGATTGCAATTGTTGGATATGGTTCTCAAGGTCATGCACATGCACAAAATTTACGTGATAGTGGATTTGATGTTGTCGTTGGGCTAAGAAAAGGGAAATCATGGGAACAGGCAGAGCAGGATGGCTTCTCTGTAAAGTCTGTTAGAGAAGCTAGTGAAGAAGCAGATTTAATTATGATTCTTTTACCAGATGAAAGACAAACTCAGGTGTATAAAGAAGAAATTGAACCCGCTTTGTTTGCAGGAAAGGCACTAGCATTCGCTCATGGATTCAACGTACATTTTACGCAAATTGTTCCACCGGAAAATGTTGATGTATTTCTTGTTGCACCAAAAGGACCTGGTCATCTAGTGAGGAGAACATATGTTGAGGGTGCAGGTGTTCCAGCTCTAATTGGTGTTTATCAAGATGTATCTGGCGAAGCGCGCGAAATTGCTCTAGCTTATTCAAAAGGAATTGGAGGTTCAAGAGCAGGTGTGTTGGAAACTACATTTAAAGAGGAGACAGAAACTGATTTATTTGGGGAGCAGGCCGTACTATGCGGTGGATTAACATCCTTAATTAAAGCGGGATTTGAAACATTGACAGAAGCAGGATATCAACCTGAAGTAGCTTATTTTGAATGTCTTCATGAAATGAAATTGATCGTTGATTTGATCTATGAAGGTGGACTTAAAAATATGCGTTACTCTATCTCAGATACAGCTCAATGGGGTGACTTTGTTTCAGGACCTCGAGTGGTTAATGAAGAAACGAAAAAACGAATGGGTGAAATTCTAAAAGATATTCAAACTGGTCAATTTGCAAAAGGCTGGATTTTAGAAAATCAAGCGAATCGTCCTGTATTTAATGCAATTAATTCTAGTGAAAATAAACATCAAATTGAAGTAGTTGGCGAAGAATTAAGAGAGCTCATGCCATTTGTGAAAAAGAAGCAAAAACAAGAGGATGTGGCAGCATATGCGAAAAATTAATATTTTTGATACAACCCTTCGAGATGGTGAACAGTCTATTGGTGTTAATTTAAATGAATTAGAGAAACTAGAAATAGCTAAGCAGCTTGAAAGACTTGGAGTGGATATTATGGAAGCAGGTTTTCCTGCTTCCTCCAAAGGAGATTTCCAAGCGGTTCAATCAATTGCGAAATCAATTCGTAACAGTTCTGTTACTGGATTAGCAAGAACAAATAAACAGGATATCGATATTGCTTGGGATGCACTTCAATATTCGGCGGAGCCACGAATTCATATTTTTCTTGCTACATCCCCTATCCATATGACCTATAAATTAAGAAAGACTCCCGATGAAGTTCTATCGTTGGCAGTAGACGCTGTAAAATATGCCAAGAAAAAATTTCCACAGGTGCAATGGTCTGCAGAAGATGCCAGTCGGTCGGATAAATGGTTTTTAGTCAAAATCATTACAGAGGTTATTAATGCAGGAGCAACTGTTATTAATTTGCCAGATACAGTTGGTTATGCAACACCTGAAGAATATGGCGAACTTTTTGCCTTTGTTCAACAAAATGTTCCAAATATATCGAAAGTAATCCTATCAGCACATTGCCATGACGATCTTGGGATGGCCACCCCAAATTCATTGGCAGCAATCGAAAATGGCGCTGGTCAAGTTGAAGGGACGATCAATGGGATTGGTGAAAGAGCAGGGAATGTGGGTTTAGAAGAAATCGCGGTCGCATTGCATATTAGAAAAGACTTTTATCAAGTAAAAACTGGATTAAATCTTAGTGAAATTAAACATACGAGTCAATTAATTAGTAAGTTAACTGGGATGGTCGTCCCGGGAAATAAAGCAATTGTCGGGGCAAATGCTTTTGCACATGAGTCGGGAATTCATCAAGACGGAGTATTAAAAGAAGCATCTACCTATGAAATAATTACTCCTGAATTAATTGGAGTTCACTCTAATCGTCTTGTTCTCGGAAAACATTCTGGACGTCATGCCTTTAAGCAAAGGGCATCAGAGCTTGGGTTTGAACTTTCTAATGAAAAGCTGAAAGAAGCATTCGATTCATTTAAAGCCTTAACAGATCGGAAAAAAGAAGTAACCGATGACGATTTATTTGCCATCTTAGCAGATAAGCAAACAGAGCAGCCAGATATTAAAACATATGAGCTTCAAAATGTTCAAGTTCAATATGGAACGAACAATATACCGACAGCCACAGTTGTTGTAAAATCTCCAGATGGAAGAATTTTGGAGGAAGCAGCAACAGGTGCAGGTAGTGTAGAGGCAATTTATAATACGTTAAGTCGTATCATTGATAGTTCAGTGGAATTAATAGATTATAAGCTCCAATCCATTGGTTCTGGCAGGGATGCATTAGCAGATGCTTTTGTAAAAGTTAAGTACGATGGCGTCGAATTTGGAGGAAGAGGATCGGCACAAGATGTACTAGAGGCATCAGCTAGAGCATATTTAAATGCTGTTAATCGTGCCCTTATACATGAAGGGTTTAGAAGTGAAAATGCCTTAGTAAGCCATTAATTATTTATAAATTCAAATTTCAAAATGATAGGTTCTTTTCTTAAACTTTGTTTATTTTAACACCAAAGTAAAAATCGGCTTTAAGATTTTTACGATTATTTACTGCTTACTTAGTGAGTAAAGGATGAAGAAAAGAGCACGAAGCCATTTTATATAAGGATTGGAGCAATATACGAAAAGCAACAATCTATGCGAAAAGAGCCAAATAATAAAAGGAGGCAAGGTTTATGGATAAAAGAATTGCTGTTCTATCTGGTGATGGGATTGGCCCTGAAGTAATGAGTGGTGCTGTCTGTGTTCTTCAAGCAATAGCTGATTGCTTTAACCATCATTTTACTTTTGAAGAAGGATTGATAGGTGGTGCAGCAATTGATGAATACGGCACTCCTCTTCCGGAATCGACTTTAAAATTATGTAAGGAAAGTGATGCCATTCTTTTAGGCGCAGTTGGTGGACCGAAATGGGATTCCGTTTCCAATCATATCCGACCAGAGCAAGGGTTGCTTGGACTTAGGAAGGAATTAGGCCTTTTTGCGAACCTTCGTCCTGTATGTGCATATGAACCACTCATTCACACATCGACTTTAAAAAAGGAAGTAATTGAAAATGTTGATCTATTAATTGTTAGGGAACTAACTGGCGGCCTTTATTTTGGAAAGCCGAGTGAAAGGCGCGGTACAAATAAGGAATTGGCAATAGATACATTAACATACACGATTCAAGAGATTGAAAGAATAGTAGATAAAGCCTTTCAATTGGCGAGAAAACGAAAGAAAAAATTAACATCTGTCGATAAGGCGAATGTTCTTGAATCAAGCAGAATGTGGCGTGAAGTCGTTAATCGGATCGCCAAAAACTATCCAGATGTAACTGTCCAGCATATGCTTGTTGATTCTGCCTCTATGCAATTAATTTATCGACCGGAACAATTTGATGTCATTGTCACAGAAAATTTATTTGGAGATATTTTAAGTGATGAGGCTTCTATGATTACAGGTTCATTAGGAATGCTTCCATCATCAAGTTTGAGAAGTGATTCAGTAGGAATGTATGAACCAGTACATGGATCAGCACCAGATATTGCTGGTAAAAATCTAGCCAATCCACTTGGAATGATTTTATCAGCTTCGATGATGCTCAAATTTTCATTTGGTCTAGATAAAGAGGCAAATATTGTTGAAGAAGCGGTTATGAAAGTATTGATCGAAGGCTATCATACTACAGATTTAAATCTGCAGCATGGAACACAGGTTGGAACGAAAGAAATGATTGATAAAGTTATTGAAGCAATAAATGAAAACCAGGCCATTTCAGGAATACAATATGCCTATATTTAATTAATACGAGGTGGGAAATAATGCAACCTAAAACAATTATAGAGAAAATATGGGATCAGCATTTGATCCATCATGAAGAAGGAAAACCTGATTTGCTTTATATAGATTTACATTTAGTTCATGAAGTCACATCTCCTCAAGCATTTGAGAGTTTAAGAGTAAACAATCGAAAAGTGAGAAGACCTGATTTAACATTTGCGACGGTTGATCATAATATTTCTACTATGAAACAGCGTATATCAAATGATCCTATTTCCAAAAAGCAAATGAGTGCCTTAGAGAAAAACTGCGAGGAATTTAATATTCCTCTTGCAGGGATTGATCATCCCGATCAAGGAATCGTCCATGTAATCGGTCCAGAGCTTGGATTAACAACCCCAGGAAAAACCATCGTTTGCGGAGATAGTCATACATCAACACACGGAGCTTTTGGAGCGCTTGCATTCGGGATTGGGACTAGTGAGGTGGAGCATGTTCTTGCCACACAAACATTATGGCAGCGTCGTCCGAAAACATTACAAATAAAAGTGAACGGACGTCTCGGTTACGGTGTATCAGCTAAAGATTTAATATTAGCGATTATCGCGAAATATGGAATCGGTGTCGGAACAGGCTATATCGCCGAATATACAGGTGAAGCAATTCGATATATGTCTATGGAAGAACGTATGACGATTTGTAATATGTCGATAGAAGCGGGTGCAAGAGCAGGGTTAATTAGCCCTGATGAAACGACCATTTCCTATCTACAAGGAAGAAAGTATTCGCCTCAAGGAGAGGAATTTAAAAAAGCGGCAGAGCATTGGTTAAGCTTGGCATCTGATGAAGGTGCTGAATATGATCATACTATTGAAATTGATGCTGAAACAGTTGAACCACAAGTAACGTGGGGAACAAATCCATCAATGTGTTTACCAATTAGTGAACGATTGCCAGTAACTGACAAGATCGAGAATAAAAGTGAGAAGGAATCTATTGAGAAAGCCCTTCAGTATATGGGATTAATAGGTGGTACCCCAATTAAGGACATAGAAATTCAACATGTTTTCATAGGTTCCTGTACGAATTCAAGATTAAGTGACCTGCGTGCTGCGGCTGAAGTAATTAAAGGGCAGCATGTTCATGAAAAAGTAAGAGCATTAGTGGTTCCAGGGTCGCAAACTGTTAAGGCTCAAGCAGAAGCAGAAGGCTTAGATAAAATATTTATTGATGCAGGCTTCGAATGGCGCGAATCAGGATGCAGCATGTGTCTTGCGATGAATGATGATGTCGTTCCTACTGGTGAAAGATGTGCGTCTACCTCAAATCGTAATTTTGAAGGACGTCAAGGCAGTGGGGCAAGAACACATCTTGTTAGTCCTATCATGGCTGCAGCAGCTGCTATTAATGGAAGATTTATAGATATAAGAAAAATGGAAAAAGTAGTTCTGTAGGAGGCTGACCATTTGTGCAACCATTTCAAACTTTTAAAGGCTTAGTCGTACCATTGGGGCGAGCGAATATTGATACCGATCAAATTATACCAAAACAGTTTTTAAAAAGAATTGAAAGAAAAGGATTTGGTGAATGCCTTTTCTATCACTGGCGTTTTAATGATAATGGGGAAGTGCAGCAAGATTTTCCTCTGAATCAAGAAAAGTATCAAGGTGCCCAGATACTTGTTACAGGACTGAATTTTGGCTGCGGCTCCTCAAGGGAACATGCTCCTTGGGCACTTCAAGATTACGGATTTAAGGTTATAATTGCACCAAGCTTTGCAGATATTTTTTATAATAACTGTTTAAAAAATGGGATATTACCGATTGTATTGGGTGAAAATGCAGTAGATTCCATTCTTCAAGAAGCTGAATTAGAATCACTATATTTTACCGTAGATCTTGAAAATCAATTGCTTATTTCGGGAAATTACCAGTATAAATTTACGATTGATGCTTATCAGAAAGAAACACTTTTAAAAGGTTTAGATGATATTGCAGTTACAATGATGCTGGAAGGAAAAATTGCAAAATATGAGGAGAAACACAGTGTTGGAAGCTGATTATATGAATCACTGCTGATTTGAGCAGTGATTTTTGATCGTTTAACTAAATTTATAACTTTCTGAAGAGTGAAGTTAAGTCTAGATCAACCGAAAGTATGCAATTAGGAAATCAGCGGAGTGGGAGTTTTTCAACGATAGACAAACAAAACAATCATTATTATAATGGGCTTTTTTCGTATGTTCAAATAATTCTTCTGTGTTACACTAATAAGATAAAGGAGGGTATTCATGATACAACACATTTTGTTTGATGTTGATGGAGTTTTATTAAGTGAAGAAAGATATTTTGATGCTTCTGCTTTAACTGTGTGGGAGCTTTTACATAGCGACAATTATTTAGGGTTGGGTCCTGATAAATTTACAACAGAACTTAGTAATCAAGAGATTTCTACTATACGGGAAATGGTATTTCAAAATGATAAAGTTCTTAAGTTTTTTAAATCAAGAGGCTTAAATGCCAATTGGGATATGATTTATTTAACTTTCAGCTGTCAATTGCTTCATCTTTTATCTCAAATCAATGGCAAAGAACATAAAAAAGTTCTAAACTGGCTGCAAAAAGATATTGATCGTCAAACGTTACTCGAGATGAAAGACGTTTTCGCTAAGTATGATGTAGAGGTTCAATTCGATTCATTTTTTCTTGATTTCAATCTCTGCAAGGCAAATGGAAAAAACTTATTCCATTATTTAAATATCCTCGCGGAAAAAAAGCTTGGTGTCATAACAACGATTTTTAACGCGAAAAGTGCATTATGGTCCGTTTGTGAGCATGTTTCCCAAGAATGGTATGTTGGTGATGAATATGTCCTTTCCTCAACAGGAAGGCCTTCTGTTCAGACTGGAAAAAAAGGTTTTCTTTCGGAGGAGAAGACACTGGCTGCTCCAAGCGATATTGGCCAGCTTTTTCAGGATTTAACTGATGCGGGTATGTCTATTGGTATTGGGACTGGGAGACCTGAGCTTGAAACGATTAAGCCTTTTGAGTATTTAGATTGGATTAACTATTTTGATCAAAACAAGATTGTTACAGCAGATGATGTTCTACGGGCGGAAAAGGAGAAACCGAGCTATGCCCCATTATCAAAACCGAATCCTTACACATATATTCAAGCATCGAAAGGTAAACAGACACCCGTTACTTCATGCTTAAATATGAATTTACCCATTGAAAATGGAGACCAGATATTAGTAGTAGGCGATTCATTAGCCGATCTTTTAGCAGCAAGAAAAATGGGGTGTAGGTTTGCAGCTGTCTTAACAGGATTATCTGGAAGGGATGCAAGAAGAGAATTTGAGGAATACAATGCTGAGTTTATACTTGATTCCGTCTTAAAAATAAAAGAATTAGTAAAAGCACATTAAATAAAATACCGGGCTATTCCTAACGGGTTCTGTTTTGAAGTACAAAACTAAAAATAGATGGAGAAATAACAGGTTAAATATCATACAAAAAACACCGAAATTGAAGTGACCCCATAAAGTTAGACAGGTTTTTTCGGTTAGGCAGCTTGTTGGGTATGAGCTCGGTATTGTACTGGGCTCATGCCTTTTAATTTTG
>NZ_JBNNWS010000027.1:0-54898 GCF_050281185.1 Heyndrickxia sp. NPDC080065
CCAGGATCAAACTCTCCAAAAAGATGTTTGATATAGCTCATAAAAAGTTAATTAATTGACGTTTCGTTTTGTTCAGTTTTCAAAGATCAATCGTCATGTCGTTTTGTTAGCGACTTTTATATTTTACTATTTAAAATCACTATTGTCAACAACTTTTTTTATTTTCTTTTTAACACTTCGTTGTCCTTTTTGTGGGGCAACGAATAATAATATACCACCTTTTTATTCATGATGCAATAGTTTTTTTATAACAAAAAATATTATTCTAAAATACTAATATTCATTAAGAAAAAAAAGAGCTTCTACCTAGAAAATACAGGTAGAAGCTTATAAATATTAGTCGCGGTTTTTCATTAGCGGGAACAACAGAACATCACGAATTGATGCTGAGTTTGTTAACAGCATGACAAGACGATCTACCCCGATTCCAAGACCACCTGTTGGAGGCATACCATACTCTAACGCTTCAATAAAATCATCATCCATCATATGGGCTTCATCGTTCCCTTGCTCACGTTCTTTTAACTGAGCTTCAAAACGCTCACGTTGGTCGATTGGATCATTTAACTCTGTAAAGGCATTTGCATGCTCGCGACCAACAATGAAGAGTTCGAATCGATCTGTAAAGCGCGGATCTTCATCATTTTTCTTAGCTAAAGGTGATATTTCTACTGGGTGACCAAAAATGAATGTTGGTTGAATTAATTTCTCCTCAACCTTTTGTTCAAAAAATTCATTTACAATATGGCCATATTGCATATGTTCAGTAATTTCTACCCCATGATCATTTGCTAGCTGACGAGCTTCTTCAACAGTTGTCACATTCCAAAAGTCTACACCAGTAAATTCTTTAACTGCATCAACCATATGTAGTCGACACCACTCCGGTTCAAGATTAACTTCATATTCACCATACTGAATAGTTGTTGTTCCAAGTACCTCTTTGGCAATATGGGCAACAAGGTTTTCTGTTAATTTCATAATATCTTTGTAATCAGCGTAGGCTTCATATAATTCTATCATCGTAAATTCAGGATTATGTCTCGTTGATACACCTTCATTACGGAATACACGGCCTATCTCGTATACCTTCTCTAATCCACCAACAATTAAACGTTTTAAATGCAACTCAATAGCAATACGCATATAAAGTGGTATGTCTAATGCATTATGATGGGTGATAAACGGTCTTGCTGAGGCTCCACCAGCAATAGCATGCATCATAGGAGTTTCTACCTCTAAGTACCCCTGATTATCTAGATAACGACGCATCGACTGAATAATCAAGCTTCTAGTAATAAATGTACGTTTACTTTCATCACTCATAATTAAATCCAAATATCTTTGACGATAGCGTTGCTCAATATCTTTTAATCCATGAAATTTATCAGGAAGTGGGCGAAGTGATTTGGTTAACAATGTGAATTCTTTAACTTTAACAGACAGTTCTCCAACTTTTGTTTTAAACACTGTACCAGTTACGCCAACAATATCTCCAAGGTCAACTGTATCAAATAATTCGTATTGTTCATCCCCGACACTATCTTTCCGAACATAGATTTGAATTTGACCATTTAAATCTTGCACATGGGCAAAACCAGCTTTTCCTTTTCCTCTTTTGGTCATGATCCGACCTGCGATGGTTACTTGGACGTCTTTTTCATCCAACTCTTCCTTAGTAAACTCCTCATACTGCTCTTTAATGAGTTGTGTATTGTGAGTTCTATCAAAACGCTTACCAAATGGATCCATGCCTTTTTCCCGGATAGAATTCATTTTTTCTCTTCTAACCTGTAATTGGTCATTTAATTCTTCAAAACTCATTTATTGTCACTCCATCCTAATTATTAAAGCTTATCTACATATTTTCTTAATTATACTTTATTATTGTACACAATTTCACATTTTCAGACATCCTAAAAGAATAGTTTTTTACTTATGTAAGAAAAAACCACCAGTACTAACTGGTAGTTTACAATAGAAATTAACCAACTTTTATTGCACCCGACTCTACTTCTTCCACAAAATTAGATAGTAGTTCGACAAGTTCAGCGCGAGTATTACATGCATTTATGCCATTCCGAACCTTTGCATTTCCTCGCATGCCTTTTAAATACCATGCCGCATGCTTTCGCATTTCTCTTACTGCAATATTTTCATTTTTAAGGGATATTAAGCGATCTAAGTGTAAAATACAGACATCAATCTTTTCACGAACAGATGGTTGTTCTGCAAGTTCTCCAGTTTGTAAATAATTTACGGTACGATAGATCATCCACGGATCTCCAAGTGCTGCTCGTCCAATCATTACACCATCTACACCTGTCTCATCTAACATACGTTTCGCGTCTTCAGGAGTTTCCACATCCCCGTTTCCGATTACAGGAATATTTACTGATTGTTTCACTTCACGTATGATATCCCAATTTGCTGTGCCTTCATACATCTGAACTCTTGTACGGCCGTGTAATGAAACAGCTGAACCACCCGCACGCTCCACAGCTCGTGCATTTTCAACAGCAAATATATGATCTTCATCCCAACCTGTACGCATCTTAACTGTTACTGGTTTTTCAACTGCATCAACAACCGCTGAAACCATTTCATAAATCTTATTTGGGTCAAGAAGCCATCTTGCTCCTGCTTCACATTTAATAATTTTATTAACAGGACATCCCATATTAATATCAATAATATCCGCATTTGAATTCTTATCAACAAACTTTGCTGCTTCTACTAGTGTTTCTTTCTCCCCGCCAAATATTTGTAGACTTAACGGATATTCTCTATCATCTATATATAACATATTCATTGTTTTTTCGTTTTTATTAACGATCCCTTTATCACTAATCATTTCCGCACAAACTAATCCTGCACCGAATTCCTTTACTGTTAGCCGGAAAGCAGAGTTACAAACTCCTGCCATTGGAGCTAAAACGACAGGATTATCCATCTGGATATTTCCAATTTTAAGCGTCGGTTAATCCTCCTTTCGTATTTTTTATTTCTATTTTTCTGGAGGAGTTAGATCCTCCACTTCTATTCCAAGCAGATTTGCCACCTTTTCTAAAAAATCCTCAGTAGGCAAACGACTACCTCTCTCTATTTCTCCTAATATAGAAACTGATATCCCCAATTCTTTAGCTAGATTTTCCTGAGTATATCCTTTTAATTTTCGAAAAGCGCGAATGCGTCTTCCCCATTTATCTATCTCCATAACCGAACTCCTTCTTTATCAGGTATTTCGTCTAGAATATGATGCAACGGGGTTGTTGCACTTGGTAACGTAATAGTCGGATCTACTTCTAATAAAGGTACTAATACAAATGCTCTTTCAAGCATACGAGGATGAGGAACAACTAGTTTCTCTGTTTCAATATTTTCGTTATTATATAACAAAATGTCAAGGTCTATCGTTCTTGGTCCCCATCTAATTTTCCTAATTCTCCCCAATTCAACTTCTATGTTTAAACACTTATCTAACAGCTGTTCCGCGAATAATTCCGTTTCAACCTTAACAACAATATTCAAAAATTTACCTTGTTCAGTAAATCCAACAGGTTCAGTCTCGTAAATAGAAGAAATAGCTAGTATTTTTATGTCTCTATCATGATCTAGCAAATCACAGGCATCTTTTAAATACTTTTCTCGATCATCAATATTTGAACCAATTGAAATGTAGGCAATGTTATTCATTTATTCTTCTCCTTGA
Organism: Heyndrickxia sp. NPDC080065; assembly: GCF_050281185.1. NCBI lineage: Bacteria > Bacillati > Bacillota > Bacilli > Caryophanales > Bacillaceae > Heyndrickxia > Heyndrickxia sp. NPDC080065. Next base: position 3,713 of record NZ_JBNNWS010000027.1, read on the forward strand.
AATTTCAACCGCTACAGATTCATAATGTCCACGTATTGGAGGATCGGGTTTTATCATCTGAACAGTTACTTGATGAATAGTTGGGTAGGTATTTAAAATTGTGTTAGAAATTTTTTGCGCAACAGCTTCTAATAATTGAAATGGCTTTCCTTCAACAATATCTTTACAAAGCTCATATACTTCCGCATAACTAACAGTATCATTTAAATTATCGGATAGCCCAGCTTTTTGTAAATCTAGCTCAAGTGTTAGCGTTACACGAAATCGTTGTCCTAGTCGATTTTCCTCAGGCAAAACTCCGTGATACCCGTAGAACTCCATTTGATTAATAAATATTTTATCCATTTAGACCACCTTTACCGACTAAAACATCCATCATCTTCGTCATTCGACTTATTTCTTTCACATCATGTACCCGCATAATTTGGCATCCTTTTTCTACACCGTAGCAAACGGTTGCCCCTGTTGCTTCCATTCTTTCTTCAACCGGCAGATTCATAATATGACCAATCATTGATTTTCTTGAGGTTCCCAAAAGAACAGGAAACCCTAGGCCAACTAATTTATCTAGGTTTTTCATCATTTCTATATTTTGCTTAACATCTTTTGCAAAGCCAATACCTGGATCTAAAATAATATTTTCATCCCGAACCCCGGCTTTTTTTGCAATGGATATACTTTCAAAAAGATCTGTTAATACATCTCGGATAAAGTTTGTATAATCGAGGTTTTCTCTATTATGCATAAGGATGATAGGTACTTCATATTCAGCTGCCACATTTGCAATTTCAGGGTCTTTTTTTGCACCCCATATATCATTAATAATATGTGCGCCAGCATCAATGGCTTCTTTTGCAGTTTTAGCTTTATAAGTATCAACTGAAATTGGAACATTTACTTCTTTTGATAATCTCTTAATTATTGGAATTACTCTTGTAATTTCCTCATCAGCGTCAACAGGTGCATGACCTGGCCTCGTTGACTCCCCACCAATATCAATAATATCTGCACCATCTTCAACCATTTGTTTCGCTCGCCCAATCGCTGTATCTATATTAAAAAACTTTCCACCGTCAGAAAATGAGTCAGGTGTAATATTTAATATCCCCATAATTAATGTCTTGTTTTCGTAATCTAGCTGATGTGATCTACATTGAAGAATTCGATTCATTAATTGTTCCCCTTCCAACACTCGACAAATTCATTATAATTACAGTCTACCGCTTTAAAGTTACATTTATCAAGTGCATAGAGTAATTAAAAGGGGTTATCGGATAGGTTGTTGTTTTCGGATAAATTCTCAGGGCTAGAATAATTTAGTTACGTGCTCTTTTCCCCATATAATAATTCTTTTATTCAAATGGGACGATACATTAGAACCGGAAAAATCCTAGTAGATATTTACTTCGTAAAATCTTTGCCGATTTTTACTTGATGTAAAAAAAAACGAAGTTTACGAAAAGAGCTAATTAAAAAAAGGCAAACGGAGCTTCCGAATGCCTAGTGTGTTTTAATCTATATAAATTTTTTCTACTCTTCAAATTGATACAGTGCTGTACTCAAATAGCGCTCACCATTATCCGGGATAATAGCTAATACTTTTTTACCTTTTCCAAGCTCAGCAGCCACTTTTAACGCAGCATGAATCGCCGCCCCCGCTGAAATACCGCCTAATATTCCTTCTTCTTTAGCAACTCTTCTCGATGCCTCGAATGCCTCTTCAGTTGCTACATGAATAATTTCATCGTATATTTCCTTATTTAAAGTATCTGGAATAAAGTTTGCTCCAAGTCCCTGAATTTTATGAGGGCCTGGTTTACCGCCTGCTAATATTGGTGAATCTTTCGGTTCTACAGCAACTATTTTTATATCCGGGTACTTTTTCCTTAAAACCTCACCAGCACCTGTTATCGTTCCACCTGTTCCAATTCCGGATACAAATGCATCTAATTGCTCACCCATTTGTTCAACAATTTCTTTCCCTGTAGTTAATCGGTGAATTTCAGGATTTGCTTCATTTTTAAATTGTTGTGGCATAAAATAGCCGTTTTCTTTTGCTAACTCTTCTGCTTTACGGACAGCTCCATTCATTCCTTCGGGACCAGGGGTTAAAACTAAATCAGCCCCATATGCTCGTAGCAGGTTTCTTCGCTCTAAGCTCATCGTTTCCGGCATTACTAAAACAGCGTTATATCCTTTAACTGCAGCAACCATTGCTAGACCAATTCCAGTATTTCCGCTTGTTGGTTCGACAATTGTATCCCCTGGTTGAATTTTTCCTTCCTTTTCTGCAGATTCGATCATGGCTAAAGCAATACGATCTTTTACACTACTGCCTGGGTTCATATATTCAAGTTTAAGATACACTTCTGCTTGATTTTCATCTGTTAAGCGATTTAATTTAACAACTGGTGTTTCACCTACTAATTGTGCTATTGAATTTACTACACGTGCCATTTCCCTCACCTCAAATTCCGAGTATTTTTATTGGTTTAATTATTTCAAATTTACCACTCAAAATTTTAAAAGTCAAGACCAAAGCGTAAGCGCCTTGCTCATCGACGTACGGACTGGAGGGACTTCGACTGAGATAAAGGAAACACGATGAGCCAAAGGCGAATCGATGTTGACTTATCGTAGGGAGGAGTCCTGAAGTCCGCTAGTCGATAGGCGCTGGAGCTAGACGAAACCTCGCTCTTCAAAGTTATACACATTACAAATATTTAATAATTTCGCTGACCAATGAAAAAAAGACATAAGTCATTACATACTTATGCCTTAGTTAATCTATTTATCCTTCCCATAGAACCATTTAACTTTAGCTTCTTGCCAAAAGGATTCTGGTGTTATTGGTGTTTCTAATGATTCCAAGGCGATTTGTCTACGTATTTGATCTTTTACTTGATCAAACGAATAACTTTTTCCGTTAATTTTATCTTTCAGAATAATAATTGCATAATGATCTTTGTATTCCACAGGGCCGCTAACTTCATCAATTTTTAAAGAACCCACCGTTTTCATATAGTTCACAGGAAAAGAATGATTGGTTTCCGATACATAGCCAAGATCTCCACCTTGTGGACTAGTCGATGAATCAATAGATCTTTCCATAGCCAGCGCCTCGAAATTAGATCCACTATTTAATTCTTCTATAACTTTTTGAGCTTCATTTTTTGATTTCGCCACAATTTGGGAAATTCTATAAGTAGTTGGAATATTATATAACTGTCGATTATCCCTATAATATTGTTTTATTTTATCCATAGGGACGGTTACATCTTTTGTAATTATCTTTTCAAAAAGTATACTGGATTTTATTTTTCTTTTTAAAAGATCCTCGTTTTCAAATATTGCTTGGTCATTCGATTCAGAGACTGTTTTAATCATTAAAAGTTCCTGTTCTATCTCCTTTTCACTGACCTTTATTCCAAATTTTATCGCTTTTTGTTCAACTACCTTATCATCAACTAACTGTTGAAGTATCTCTTTCCCATACTGTTTTTCCATATCTAGAAGCCAATCTTCACGGGAAATCGCTGTATTGCCGACGGTAGCTACTGTTTCACTTATCGAAGAACTCGACTTTTTATCCCCTATTAAAAAATATGTAAGAGTAATAATATTAAGTAGAACTAAGCCAACAATAATAATTATAAGCTGTTTCTTCCCCAATTCCCCGCTCTCCCTTTAATTAGCTTCTTTAAATAATTCCTCTAGTTCTTCTTTGGAAAATAGGTATTTTTCATTACAAAAATGACATTGAGCTTCTGCTTTTCCATCTTCATTAATCATTTCTTCAATTTCACTTTTCCCTAAGCTAATAATAGCAGCACCAAAGCGTTCTTTAGAGCAATTGCACTTAAATTGAATTGGCATCGTTTCTAATATTTTCACATTGTCTTTCCCTAGAATGTTTTCCAATATTTCTTCCGGATTCAGCCCTTTTTGAATAAGCTTAGATATTGGTTCTGTAGATTGGAGTCTTTTTTCAATTTCATTAATAATATTCTCTTCTGTTCCTGGTAATAATTGAACAATAAAACCGCCTGAAGCAAGGATAGAATTATCAGGATTTACAAGTACTCCTACCCCCACAGATGAAGGAACTTGTTCTGAAGCTACAAAATAATAAGTAAAATCTTCACCCAGTTCACCAGAAACAATAGGAACTTGCCCTGAAAAATGTTCCCTTAACCCTAAATCCTTAACAACGGTTAAAGTACCTTCTGCTCCAACAGCTCTTTTTACATCGAGCTTACCATGTTCATTTAAGTCAAAATGTACTTGTGGATTCGTCACATATCCTCTGACATCACCTTTAGAATTACTATCGACAAGAATGGGACCAACTGGACCATTTCCTTCAATTTTGATCGTTATTTTCTCCTCGCCCTTTAACATAGCACCCATCATGACCCCTGCTGTCATCGCACGCCCAAGCGCAGCGGATGCAGTTGGCCAAGTGTAATGGCGGCGCACAGCTTCCCCAACTGTATCTGTACTTTTTACCGCATATGCACGAACTTGATCGTTATATGCTAATGCTTTTACTAAATAGTCGCCCATTATGAACTTCCCTTCACTCATTTGTATTTTTCTTGTATATTAATCGCAAGCCTTTTAATGTTAAAAACGGATCTACTATATCAATTGCTTTCGATTCACTAGCAATCATATTTGCATGACCACCTGTAGCAATTACAATAGGTTCCTTCTTACTGTTTGCTTTCATTCGGTTAACAATACCTTCAACTTGTCCAACATAGCCAAATACAATACCAGCTTGCATCGCTGCAACTGTATTTTTTCCAATGACTCCATCTGTTCTTGCAATTTCAATCCTTGGAAGTTTAGCAGCTTTTGAATATAAGGCTTCAGCTGAAATTCCAATTCCCGGTGCTATAGCACCACCTAAATATTGACTAAATTCATTAATATAGCAGAAAGTAGTTGCTGTACCAAAATCAACGATAATAAGCGGACTTCCATATTCATGGATTCCTGCTACAGCATTAACAATTCGATCGGCTCCAACCTCTCTCGGATTTTCATATTTAATATCTAAACCTGTTTTAATACCAGGTCCTACCACTAGAGGTTTAACATGAAAATATTTATTACACATTCTCTCCAACGTGTACATAATCGGTGGAACAACTGTTGAAATAATAATCCCATTAATATCTTTAAACTCTATTCCAACATGTTGAAACAATGATCTTATGACCATTCCGTATTCGTCCTCTGTCTTATGTCGGTTTGTTTCGACCCTCCAATGGAATTTAAGTTCATCTTTATCGTATACACCCAATACAATATTTGTATTTCCTACATCCAATACGAATAACATTTTCTCACCACTTTTATTAATGTAAATTACATGCCAACATCATACCACAATCTTTATCAATATGGCTTTGTTAAGATTACTCAAATCAGTTGTATTGTATATGCAAAACAATCTCTTTGCGTTAAAAACTAGCTGAACCCATATCATACATCGTTTATAAGCAACAACCACATTGATTAACAAAACCATCAACGAATAAGAAAAGCGCAAGCGCCGCAGCTCTAGCGTACGGATTTCGTAGTCTTCGACTGAGATAAAGGAGACACGGCGAGGGACGAGCCGATGTTGACTTATCGTAGGGAGAAGACGGAGAAATCCGCTAGCCGATAGGCGCTGGAGCTAGACACTGCAGACACTTTTTATATCTAATATCCCTAGTAAATTTTATACTTTCTTACCTTTAAATAAAAGACATCGATATTATATAATATCGATGTCTTTTTAAGAAATTATTTATTCTTTTGGATCTTGTTTATTTTCATGATCAGGAGCTTTCGTAGGTCCAAATTTCTCTGGACGATCCTCTTCAGTTGGTTTTTGAATATTCTCTTGTTTCTTTTGAATATTTACCTTTAAAGGATCAGCCGTTCCTTCTCTATCGATTGTTGAAGAATCAATTGTTGGAACCTTTCTATCAGGTAAAGTTCCATGATCATATATATGTCTAATTTGTTCTGCATCTAACGTTTCAACGTCTAGCAATGTTTCAGCAATAATCGTGAATTTTTCACGATTTTCAAGAATAATTTTTCTAGCTCGTTCATAACACTCTTTAATAATGTCTTGAATTTCAGTATCGATTTCATATGCGATTTTATCTGAATAGTTTTGCTCATTATTAAAGTCTCTGCCTAAAAATACTTGACCACCTTGTGTTTGGCCGAATTGTAAAGGCCCGAGCTTATCACTCATACCATATTCAGTGACCATTTTTCTTGCAATATTAGTAGCTCGTTGAAAATCATTTGATGCACCAGTGGATACTTCACCAAAAGTAACTTCTTCAGCAACACGTCCACCTAATAAACCGGTAATTTTGTCTAAGAGCTCCGGCTTAGTCAATAAGTAACGATCTTCTTTTGGAAGCATAACCGCATAACCGCCTGCTTGACCACGTGGAACAATCGTTACTTTATGAACCATCTCTGCTTCATCTAAGACAAGTCCGATAATAGTATGACCACTTTCATGATAAGCAACAATTTTTCTTTCCTTTTGGGAAACTACACGGCTTTTCTTCGAAGGTCCGGCAATTACCCGATCAGTTGCTTCATCGACATCTGTCATATCAATCTTTTTCTTATCTTGCCTTGCAGCAACCAATGCTGCTTCATTTAATAAGTTTTCCAGATCTGCACCTGAAAATCCAGGTGTTCTTTGGGCAATCGCTTTTAAATCAACAGAACCATCTAATGGTTTATTTCTAGCATGCACACGCAGTACAGCTTCACGACCATTTACATCAGGTCGGTCAACAGTTATTTGACGGTCGAAACGACCAGGTCGTAATAATGCTGGATCTAAAATATCAGGTCTATTTGTTGCAGCAACAATAATAATTCCTTCATTCGCACCAAAACCATCCATTTCAACAAGTAACTGGTTTAACGTTTGTTCACGTTCATCGTGACCGCCGCCAAGACCTGCACCGCGTTGACGTCCAACGGCATCAATTTCGTCTATAAAAATGATACATGGAGCATTCTTTTTAGCATTTTCAAATAAATCACGAACACGAGAAGCACCGACACCAACAAACATCTCAACAAAATCAGAACCACTAATTGAGAAAAATGGCACTCCTGCTTCGCCTGCTACTGCACGAGCTAATAATGTTTTACCTGTACCAGGAGGTCCGACAAGCAAAACACCTTTTGGAATTCTTGCACCAAGTTCAGCAAATTTCCGAGGATCCTTCAAAAATTCAACTACTTCAACTAATTCTTGCTTTTCTTCATCTGCACCCGCAACGTCACGGAAGCGAACCTTTTTCTTATCATCATTATAAAGCTTAGCTTTACTTTTCCCAAAATTCATTACACGGCCACCGCCGCCTTGGGCTTGATTTAATAAGAAGAAGAAAAGGATAAAAATAATGACAAACGGAATAATTGATGTGAAAAAGGACACCCAGCCATTTGTTTCTTTCGCTGGCATATTATTCACTTTAGTCCCCTTTGCAGTCGCTGCCTTTTCTATTCGATCAAGAGCTGTTGGACTATTCAATACATAAGTAAGAAAATTTGTCTTATCTTTATCGTTTAATACACCTCTTACTTCATATACGCCTCTTTCAGGTTGCGCTGAATAGTTCTTCACTTCCCCTTTTTCTAAATGGGAAATAAATTGATCATATGATAAATCTTTTGTCGGCTCATTGTTATTGTTAAAATAACTTACAATCCCAATAAGGACGAGAAATAGTAATACATAAAAGATTGTATTTCTAAATATTCTACTCATTCCTTACCTCCTCCCACGGTCAAAAAACTATATTCAATAGTATCATAGAAATTCTTAGCTTTACAACAATTTGCATTTTTAGTTAATCTCTAGGATGTATCATCGGGTAAAACAAATTTTTTTACTTACCTTATTTTAATCTTATTCTCCTTTGTTATACACTGCTGGTTTAAGTACACCTATATATGGAAGGTTACGGTATCTTTCAGCGTAATCTAATCCATATCCAACAACAAAGGCATCCGGTACTATAAAGCCTACATAATCTGCTTCAATATTTGCCTTTCTGCCAGAAGGTTTATCTAACAAAGTAACAATTTTTATGGACTTTGCTTTTCGATAACGGAAAAGCTCTACTAAATAACTTAATGTCAGTCCGCTATCAATAATATCTTCAATAATTAAAATATCTCTGCCCTCAACAGAAGTATCAAGGTCTTTTAGAATTTTCACTTCTCCTGAAGAAACCATGGATTTCCCATAGCTTGAAACATCCATAAAATCCATTTCCAAATAGGTATCCACTTTCTTTAATAAATCTGACATAAACAGTGTGGCACCTTTTAATACACCAATAGCCAAAGGAAACCGATCCTTGTATTCAACGGTTAACTGCTCAGCTAGTTCTTTCGTTTTTTGTTGAATTTCTTCTTCGCTTATTAATACCTTTTCAATATCTTGTTTCATTGAAATATTTGCCCCCTAGGAGATGTTTGCTTTATATAGTAATGTAAAATATAACAAGGTTGCTCAGGATTAGGCAAAATATCGTAAACGGATTTTTTTAAATTTGGAATCCATAATACATTGCCCGTGTGGTCTGTTACAATTGGCCACATTTCCCTTTTATCTAGTGGTATTTTTTCATCAATAAATATATCCTTCACTTTTTTTGTTCCATTTAATCCTTTTACCTTTATTCGATCTCCAGCTCTTTTGTTTCTAATAATTAACGGGAGGTGAATATCATCCAAACGTAAATAGATTTTTTCCTTTTGAGGTTGTGGGTCCAAAACCTTACCCTCTGTAAGCATTATGCTATAACCGTTTGGTAGGTTTACTTCTTTATTTAAGGATAATTCGATTTCGTATGTATTAGACTGCTTCTCTTTTTTAAAAGAGAATATGCATTTTTCATAAGATCTTCGCACCTGCAAACCTTGCGGAAGATCCAATTGTCCTGATGGTCTTCCGTCCCTAAGTAGTTTCAGAATAGCATCAGTATGAACAGCAGTTACAGTAGAAGGATTTTCATTGTAAAGATAGTTTAATATTAGTTTAATCCCTCTTCTTTGTAAAGGCAAAGGCATTTCAATAAACGATAAAGCATCTACCGTGATTTCATTTTTATTTTTCTTCCATAACTTATTCATTTTTATTAACGTTAATTCCTGCAAATAAACTTCATCTTCTAATATTTCTTCACTAAATCGTTGGAAATGTTCATGCACATGAATATTCTCTCTTTTCAAAAAAGGGAGAACTTTTAAACGGAAGCGATTTCTTGTATAATCTAGCTTTTGATTGCTTGGATCTCTTCGAGGATCCAAACCATAAAAACAACAATACTCTTCAATTTCCTCTTTATTCAAACAAAGAAGAGGTCTCACAATTTCTCCGTTTTGCATAGGTCTGCGGACAGGTATACCTGCTCTTCCTTTACCTGAGCTTCCACGAGTTAATCTCATCAATATCGTCTCTACTTGATCGTCTCCGTGATGGCCCAGTAAAAGTTTCTTGTGTTGATACTTAATCATTATTTCCTCAAAAAAACGATATCGAAATATTCTTGCCGTTTCTTCAAAACCTTTATTTAAAATTAGCATTTTTTCGTTAATATTAATTCTTGCTGATTCACATGGAATATTCCATTGATCACAAAGATTATGGACAAACTTAAGGTCATTATATGATTCCTCGCCCCTCAACATATGATCTACATGTACAGCTCTAATTGAAAGGTTATAATCAAACTTTTTTTGTACTAAATAATGGAGTAAAGCAATGGAATCCGGACCTCCTGATACACCCACTAAAACAGAATCCCCATATTCTAATAATCTGTTTCTTTTAATAAAATCAGCTATTTTTTTTTCAAACGATAGCATCTAAATTCGTTCCTTTTCACTCTTGATAGAAAACTCCAAGTGCCTTAATTAGCCCCGTCTGCTCTTCGGTTTCATTGGTATTTAGTTTTTAACATCAATGGTTCTGCACAATCCTTAAAATAAAATGTTTGATCGCTAACCTTAATTGTACCAAGCTTAGGTTAGGAATAAACGATATATTTGTGAAAGATTTGTTTAGAATTATATGTCCACAATAAATTTAAGGATAACTCCATTATAACAATTGGTTATAGATATATAAAATGTAAAGAAATGATACAATCATAATAATGCATGCAGTCTCAATTACTCGGGAAGCTTTTTTCTGCTTTCGTTTTTTTTGTCTTGTTTGCTTAATTGGTGTCATAGGTTGGGTAGAATTTTTAATATGCCCGGGATTTCTAGAGCTACTTATCCCAACCGAATCATTTGATAAAACCTTTAACATATCATTTCTCATTTCTAATGCTGATTTGTATTCCCCATTAATCCCCTTCAAAAGAACATTTTGATAAACATTCATTTCAGACTTTGCTAAAATGACCTTTTTCAAATATTCGATACCTTCACCTTTTTTTGTAAATCTTGCTGGGAAAAATAAGTTTATGATGACCATAGACACTGCAAACAGATCGTATGAAGGTTCTGCTTTCCTCGTTCCCGCCCCCCAGTAACCACGATCAAAAAATTCCGTGAACTCCTTTATTGCTCGTCCTTTTAGTGTAGTTCCACCTACATCTACACATCTTATTTTTGTCGGTGAATGAGTAATAATAAGGTTTTCCGGCTTTAAGTCCCCAAATACCCATCCTTCCTGATGAAGACGATGAAGGTCATTCAAAAGTTGCAACATTAAAACACCGGTCCAGGAATGCCCTTTCCTTTGAATAAAATCTAATAAATTTGGACCTTGAATATATTCCATGACATAAAAAGGGATCTTTGTTTGTTGCGTTTCCCAATCATCGATATCTAATAAAGAAGGTCCGAGGGTAGACCCTTGGACCTTTGCAAATGCTTTTAAAACATTAACCTCTGATGTAACTGACATCGTGTTATCACTCATTTTTAAAGCCACATAATCACTATGGCTTTTGGCCAAATAAACAACGCCATTAGCACCTGATCCAAGTTCCTTTACTAGTGTATAACGATGATGATGCCATTTCCCGGTGACAGATGTTCCAACAGGAAAATTATACAGACTCTTCAAAGTATTGTTCATCATCATTAGAAAGCAATCCCCTTAAAGATCGTTTTTTATTAAAATAAGCTAAAGCTTCTTTAATGGCTGGCCCTGTTGGTGTTATACCGCCAACACTAAGCTTTGAAAAAATGCTTGTTAAGGATTCGAGTTTAGGCGTCCAATCCAGCAATTTTTCGACATCTTTCCTTTTCCCGGGAAATACAAAGACAGAGAATTGATTATTTCCCATTCTTGCATTTAAGCTTAAAGACAGATCCAACAAGGCTTCTTTAACGGTTTGCAGCTTATGCTTCATACTAGCACTAGTATCGACAAGAACCAACAAATTTAGATCTACTGTTTCACCTAATTCATCTACAACCTCCATCACTTCTCCTCTTTGCTCAGGTGGAAGCTCATCCATTAAAACTGATTTCCCTAAAATTTGTTGCAGTTCTTTGTTCACCACTCCTTGAAGAGTTTGTGTCATCGCCTTTCTTGTTACCATCTGAACAGTCTGTGATAACGTTTGCGAGTAAACAATTTGACTGACACCGCCTCCAGACATAGCAATGCCTTCTATTTCGTTCATTCCTTTTTCATCAATCACATCATTTTCCATTACCCCTATCACGTTGACAGTAATTCCTTGCTCATTTGCCAATGCTGCCATTGCCACTGGATCTTCACCTTGATTCGAACATCCGTCAGTAATTAACAAAATCTGTTTCAACGTACCAGTTTTCATAGGTTTCCCCTCCTACTCATTCTTGATCATTATCATTAATGAATCATTTCTACCAACCATCTTCGACGATAAGGAGGGATTTTATACTAATCTTTAAGAAATCTTTGCTTTTCTTTTTCCTATAGGAATAGCTGCCCATTTAGGAGTGTTATGCTCTACTTTAGCCACTACAATCGTCATATCGTCCTCAATCATACCAGACCGAGTTCGAATAACTTCCTCCATGATTAAGTCAGCAATTTCTTGAGGATCTTTTGTTTCGATCTCACGTATTTTCCTTCTCATCCATAAATCGTAATTTTCTACATGCTTCGGCCCTTCAAAAATTCCATCGCTCATCATGATTAAAAGATCTCCAGCCTTCAGCTGCTCTGAAACAACATCTACATCAAACTCGTGTATAATCCCCATAGGTAAATTACTAGACTCAATTTTCATTACCTTATTTCCACGTTTTATATAACTAGGTGTAGATCCAATTTTTAAAAATCTTACACTTGCATCCTGAAGATCAATCATCGCTAAATCCAGTGTTGAAAAGATTTCGTCGGTTGTTCTTAATGACAATATCGAATTAACGGATTTAATAGCCACCTTCTCTTCAATTCCTGACTGCAGAATGGTTTGTAGAAGGCGAAGTGTTTCATTACTTTCATGATGAGCGCGTTCCCCATTACCCATTCCATCACTAATAGCAACAGCATATTTCCGTGTTCCTAAATCAATGGTTGAATAACTATCCCCAGAAACAAAACCTCCTCCTTTTGCTGCATGTGCAACACCCGTTTCGACGACAAAGCTTTGCGCAGATCGGAAAGTTACATAACAGAATCCATTAGAATATGGGGTACATTCTTCTTTTTGAACGATAATGGTTTCTCCCAAAATATCAGAAAGCAATGGCGCAATAATCTTTTCACTTTCCCCATGGCCGTTACAATAAGGGACCGTCATATCTATATCTACATTTCCAACATTTAAACTATATATCTCGACTTGCTCAATATCTAAGCCAAAATCCTGAAGCGCGTCTAATATCATTTCTTCTTGCTTATGATGATTTTCTCGTTCACGTTGTATTTCTTTTGCAAAATCCCCCATTACTTCTGAAACTCCGCGTAATTGTTCTGCTACAAGCTTCCTGCTCTCCTTCACTTGTAGTTTTAATTTTTGGTTTGCCTGAAAAAATGTAAGCTCCTGAAGAATAGCATCTTCTACCTTTCTTGATTTTGCGCAATGTTTATCAAATTCCCGATGAACTCTTTGTGGAATAGCTCCCTCTCCTTTTTCCGTTTCATGGATGACCTTTTTCATTAAGTCATATGTCTTATTAAAATTTTTAGCCCAGCAATGTTCTTTTTTAAAGCAGCTTTGGCATGTCTTTTCCGTTACATTACTTAAGAAATAATCTAATTCCCTTTCTTCTTGATCATGCTCTCTCCACTGGTCATATTGGGAAAAGCTTTTTGAGAGAGCTTGGAATACGGATGAGAATTGCTCAACTCGATGCACTGTAATATCTCGAATCTTCCGAATGTATTGTTGCTGTTCATGGGCATGTTCATTTGTTCCGGGTATGTGTTTAGCAATCTTAGAGGTTAAGCTTTGAGGAGTTAAAAATAAAAGAAAGATAGCCACAGCTGATTCATATAAATTGACGACTAATGGAATTTTACTTTCTCCATACATACCAATAAGTAAAGTAGCAATAAGTAGACCCATGGCTGAACCAATTTTTTTCCCTTCTTTTAGAAGACCACCTAGTAAACCTGAAAAAGCAAGCAAACTCATTTGGTAAAAGCTCGAAACATTTGCCAAACTAAATATCAGCCCAGTTACTACACCTACTGTAGAACCAACTGTTGCTCCTGCAACATAGGCGAAAAGAAGAACTAAATAACGTGATAAAATGTGCTCAATGGACAAATCATACATGGACCAGCCAATCGTACCGGTTAAAACAGAGGCTAACAATATGATTAGACTAACTACTTCTTCAGTCTTAAGTGTTTTTTTTCTTTTTCTGAGTGATAAAAATGGAATACTCTGCATAAAAATGAGAGTAAGTATAAAAGTTAGACTAGCTTCCACAGCAGCCATCATACCATCATACATAGAAATATTTTGCAGGTGCTGTATGTAAAAGAAACCGCATTTAGACACGAAAGAAATGGATAGTACATAAAAGGGGATCACTTTCATTTCATCTTTATGAATCCTGCCAAATATTTTAAATACTATTAAAAAGAGAATGCCAGATATAAGAGTATAGATTGCATTGCCCATCGAGACTGTCAGTGCCCCAGCTGCTAAACCAATTAAAACAATGGGAGCCTTTTTCCTTCTCATCATGTAAACGGAAGCAAAAAACGGCAATGAAAAAGGGGTTAAGTGAGATAAAATTAACGCTCGGCCTAATAAAAATCCAATTAATAATAACGCGACACCCTTTTTTAGAAATATTACTCCTAGCTTCAGTTGAAGTCGCTTTATTCCTTCGGAAAATTCCATTTTTGTTTCCTTTAAAGTTACATTTCGGCCCGGCTCAATAAAGCTGTGTTCCACTTTCGCCATATTTTAAACACTCCCTCATTCATTTTCTTGTTTTTCATTATAAAATGGACGAGCTTAAAACTTTGTCAAAATAGAGGGGTGAATTAATAGAAAAGTTCGACTACTTTCAGCGAAAACTTTAAAAACTAAACAAGATTTGAAAATCACGCAAACAACTTTGATAGTGTGCAACATTGTTAAATGAGTGATCTAATGTGTCTACATTTTGTTAAAATCTCAATATACAGAATTAACTTGGTCATCACAACACTATATATTGAATTGAAGAGTCTATTATGTATCTTTTGGATCAACTACTTTAATCTTTTTCAAATTCCATGTACTAAGAAAAGATCTCAAAAAATGTTATATTAGGTAATCGATTTTTGCATAATCCTACAAAATCCACAAAAATATATTGACATAATTTAATTCCCTATGTAATATAAACATTGTGCTTTAAAAGACACAACTCATTTGGCGGTGTAGCTCAGCTGGCTAGAGCGTACGGTTCATACCCGTAAGGTCGGGGGTTCGATCCCCTCCGCCGCTATAAGAAGTCTTTCAAAATGTAAGAATCCAGATTACATAATTAATTAACTAGACCTCCACGTGGCCCGTTGGTCAAGCGGTTAAGACACCGCCCTTTCACGGCGGTAACACGGGTTCGAATCCCGTACGGGTCATAAATTAAAAGTTTTAAAAAAGAAATTGGTGAATTCGCCAATTTCTTTTTTTGTCATTTTTGGATGATAAAATATTCGTTTATTAAAGAAAACAGGCAGGACTGATATACAGTCCTGCCTGTTTTACATTAAACCTGCTATATATATATAGGAATAGACAGCAAGTTAGCCTCGTCTAGCACCACGGCCACCACGTTTTGATTCAGTATTACGCTTTAATGATGACAATCGATCCTCGCTATCCTTTAAGAAGCGAGCCATTTTTTGCTCAAAGTTTTCCCTTGGGCGGTAATTATTGTTTGGTTTGTTTTGGCGTTGTCGATGTGGTTGGCTTTGAGCTTGCTCTTTCGCTTTACGTATGGAAAGTCCGATCTTACCGTCCTTCTCAACATTAATAACCTTTACTTGTACTTCATCGCCGACTTTTAAATGTTCATTGATATCTTTAACATAGTTATCGGCTACTTCACTAATATGAACAAGACCTGTTGAGCCTTCTGATAGTTCGACAAACGCTCCAAAATTTGTGATGCCTGTTACCTTTCCTTGTAACTTGCTGCCTACTTCGATTGACATAAAAAATTTTTTCCTCCTTAAAAAGATAAAAAATAAACCTTACTCTATATTATAGCCAACGTTAAAAAAGGGTGTCAATAAGACAAATCTTCTTCTTCATTCTTCTCTTTAGGCTTAGGAATATTAAAAATGATTTCCCCATCATCGGAGAGGAAATACTCACTTCTTGCGAGTTTTGCGATATATTCTTTATCATTTAACTTCACTACTTCATCCTGTAACAGAGTGCGCTTTTTATCTAATTTAGCCAATGACTTCTCGAGCTTTGCTTTTTCCCTCTTTTTTTCCGTAAGAAGATCGTTTCTAGAAATGAGTGTAGATGTCAGGAAATAAAAAATGGTACTCGTAAGTATAACAAATAAAGTTAAACGACGAAATAGCAGTTTTCTTCTCCTTACTAAGGCTCTTTCTTTTACTTGCTGCTGTTTTATATAATTATTTTCCATCGGCGCAATATTTTTCCTTGCCCTTTCACCCATCTCTAAACCTCCTTTTTTTCAAAGCTCCATCAATCATAATTATTAAAAAGTCTTGCTGCGAGGCATGCGGACAGCTTTTTTCTATGAATGGATATTCGACTGAACGCGTGTCTCGTAGCTTTTATTATAACAAAAATATAGTATATATGAGCATCTTTTCATAAACTAGTTGTTTTCTATTTATTCTTAAAGATTTTGAAAATAAATTTAAAACCTTGTATACATTTATTCGTTCCTTTTTTTACATTACCTTCAATAATTTTAGAAAACTTTTCGATATATTTTTTAATTGATTTCGGGAAAACTCGCCAGCAAATACGTCCTCCCCAAATAATTGGTTTAAATAAAATCTTTACCAACAATAATAACACCTTAAGAATAGTTTTTACAAGGGCATATAGACCTTTTCCTATACCAAAAGTAATAGTGATCAGCAAAAGCAGGATCCATTTGATTGGGTTGTATATTAGAGTTTTAAATAAATTGATTAAAAATTTAGTAATGGTTACCGTAAGATATATAATTGTTTCTAACAATTTTAGATAAGTAGTTTTCATAAGTGCTTGATAGGCTGCAAATCCGCAAACAAGGGCTACAAAAATATAAAATCGAATTTCCCCAAAATTAACTAAAAATAAAATATAAAAAATAAGTAGACCTTGTAATAACCAAAATAAAATATCATTAACAAAAACGATCCAGCGTTTTCTTTCCCCTCGTTTTAAAAATCGATTATACGTATCAAGGGTGGCACCAAAAAAGCTTCCCATGGAGATCATGGCAAGCATGGTATAAAATTGGGTCGCCAAACTCATCGGAATATTTTGCTAAAGAATCCTTTAGCTTTCTCTCCATGATGATCATCTAAATACACTAGATCGAAAACCTTCCCTTTTATTGATACGATTCCTTTATCGACATCGAGGTTTTTCATTTGCAAATTTTGCCCGCGGATAGCTAAGAATCCCATGACTGTTTCCAGCAAAAACTCCTCATTATCAAAACTCTCTACTTGTTTCACTCCTGTAATGTCTAAAAGTTTTCGACCTCTCATCATTACATCATGTTCTTGAGAGGACGTTTTACTATTTGCCGAGCTATCATAATATTGATTCAACATACTCCCCCACTTTCATTACCAGTTCATAATTAAGTCTCTTTTAAATGCCGTTGCATTAGCATCATAAATAACTGTTTACATGTTTTAAATGTAAAAACTCTTAATGAAAAGCTGCCCGAAACCTAACCAAAATTGAAGTAATAGCAACAAACAATTAGAAGACATCCATATTGAACAAGCTTTGTATATGTGTATGACAAGCTATATAAAAAAAGAACTCCCTGATGTAATATCAGAGAGTTAGATCGTTTATTGATTCACGTCAAGGCGTTCTTCTTTTATTATAGAAAACATATTAGCTGCATCCTCTTTACGAGTAGATTCTTGGAGATTTAAAATTTTTACCGTGACGAGTTTTTGGCCAAATCGAACATTTAACTCATCTCCTACTTTTACATTTGAGCTTGCTTTTGCTGTTTGACCGTTAATCGTGATCCTCCCTTGATCTGCCACTTCTTTAGCCAAGGTTCTTCTTTTGATTAACCGTGAAACCTTTAAAAATTTATCTAAGCGCATAGTTGACATTTATATCACCTCATTACAATCCTTCTTTTTTTGCTAAATCCCAAAATCGATCCAATTCTTCTAAATTAAAATCTTGAAAGGTTTTACCGCTCTCCTGCACTTTTTCTTCAATATAAGAAAAACGTCTTAGAAACTTTTGATTAGCCATTTCAAGCGCTTCCTCTGGATGAATGGATAAAGCCCGAGCTGAATTAATCACCGCAAAAAGCAGGTCACCTAGTTCAGAGAGCTGATTTTCTTTATTTCCATTCGTCATTTCTACTTCAAATTCCTTTATTTCTTCATGAACTTTTTTCCATGCTTCAGTTGCTTCATTCCAATCAAATCCTTGTTTAGCGGCATATTTTTGTATGTTATATGCACGTATAACCGCCGGAAGACCTTTTCCCGCCTTGTCCATTATGGATGTGTGAATCTTTTCTTCTCCCTTTTCCTCCGCTTTAATTTGATTCCAGTTTTTCAAAACATCCTCCGTATTCGAAACAATAGTATCCCCAAACACATGTGGATGTCTTCGAATCATTTTATCTGATAGACTCTCGATCACATCTTCTATCGAAAACATACCTTCATCTTCACCAATTTGAGAATGGAGCATCACTTGCAATAGAACATCGCCCAATTCTTCAATCATATGGTCGATGTCATCCTCTTCAATTGCCTCAAGTAATTCATAGGACTCTTCAATAAGATATTTCTTCAGGGAATGATGGGTTTGTTTTTTATCCCATGGGCATCCATTTGGTCCACGTAATGTAGCAATAATTCCCTTCAATGCCGTAAATTCCTTTAGTGATAATGTTTTCATTGGAGGTACATAAAGACTTGTTAAATTGTTTAATGTAACTTGTCGATCTAATTCATATAAAGGAACCTTTTTTAGTGATTCTTCAGCGCTGCCTGCAGCGGTTACAATAATGACTTCATATTCATCTGGGTACTTTTCCATAAGTGTTAGTTTTACATCTGATGCAACAAGGGCATCATAAACTTGACCAATAATAAGATGCTGATTTAAACGGAGATCGTCTTTTTGTAAAGCTGTTCCATCTAAAAGCTGGAATCCTTCAATGGGATCCGCTTTAACTGCAGTAAAAAGGGCATCAATAAAGCTCTGACCTCCACCAATTTTGATACCAATATTTTTCCTAGGACCTTCCTCCAACAATAATTGTACAGTTCTTTCAGCAACTAAAGGATGCCCTGGAACCGCATAGACAATCTCTTTTGCTTTTGCTGCATCTAAAAGAAGATTCGTGATTTCCTTATAAATATCCTCAAATTGATCATTCTTTTCATATACATCGTCAAAACTCGCAAAGGTAATTTCCTCCTTCTCGAATTCTTGAACAATAGGATGCTCTTTCGTACGTAAATATAAATCTGTTGTATTCTTTAATGTTTTATAAACACCTAATGGCAGCTGATCTAGATCGCCAGCTCCTAATCCAACAATAGTAATACTTCCGTTCATGTTTTTTCCTCCGTTTATTTAAATCTCATTCGAAGCAGAAATTTTCCAAAAGGTATATTATTCAATTCTCTTTCGTTTAGAAGGTTAAAAGTTCCAATCATAAATAAATAAAGAGCTCCCCCGACACAAACCCCGCCTAAAGCATCGACAATACTCCAAGCTCTTGTTGTTAAGTGGAATAATTCAAAAAAACTTGTCCAAGCTCGTAATATAATGGCCATTAAGAACGCACATATAAATATTTTCATATAAAATAGACCAGATAATAATTTTATCCCTATACACTTGAACTTATAAATACATAAACCGAGAATCACCATTAAAGCAAGTATAGTTGAAATGCTTGCTCCCATCGTACCGAGCTTTTGAACCAATACATAATTCCCGATAAATTTGCAAAAAACTCCAATAATAATATATTTTGCAGGAGCCAGTAAGTATCCAAAACCTTGGAGGATACCTATCATAGTTAAAATCATTGAACTAAATAAGACAGATATAGCAAATACTTTTAGTACATCAGATCCTTCATTATTCGAAAACAGCATCGTATTCGTTGGCTCCATTATACAAATCATTCCAACCGTAGCCCCTAATCCTACAATGATACTAAATTTTATCGAAATATTAACTTTTTCAGCAATAGCATATTGACTATCCTTCCTCCTATTAGAAGTTAACACAGGGACAAGTGTTAAAGAAAACGATGTAGCAACTACAGTTCCTAATTGAATCAATGGCTGTCCGCGGTCAAAGACACCTTTAAGCTCCATTGCCCGTTCTATTTCAACACCTGACTTAATTAAAAGGGTAAAAATATTTAATGCATCAACAAATTGAAATAAAACTAACAATGCCCCGCTTATACAAACAGCTAAACCCTGTATTAATAGTTTCTTAGCCACTACTTTATACACGCCTTTAAATTTTAGTGAGGTTATCTTTTTTCGTTTGTTTCGTAAATAAAAAATGAATAATACTAATAAAGCAGTCAAGCTTCCTATAACAGAGCTGAGGATTGCATTGCTGCCAACTTCATATAGGGAAGCGCCTTGCTTAACTAAAATAAAGGATATTAAAAGAATAAGGGTTACCCTAATAAATTGTTCCTGTACCTGAGAAACGGCCGTCGGAAGCATTTCACCCTTTCCTTGAAAATACCCTCGTATCGTTGAAATAAATGGCATAAGTAAAAATGAAAATGCTACTACCTTTATAAGAGGAGCTAAATTAGGATCCCCCATCCAAGTTGATATAAGGGTAGAACCGAAAAAGACGATAGAAAAAAAGAACAATCCCAAAATACCTAAAACAATGAATGAAGCTTGAACAATATGATGACTATCAAGCTCTTCTTTTGCCTCAGCATCAGCAACCATTTTAGATATAATGACAGGAAACCCGTACGTTGCTAACGCAATGGCTATCCCGTATATTGGATAAACTTGCTGATATATGTA
Source organism: Heyndrickxia sp. NPDC080065 (assembly GCF_050281185.1). Taxonomy (NCBI): domain Bacteria; kingdom Bacillati; phylum Bacillota; class Bacilli; order Caryophanales; family Bacillaceae; genus Heyndrickxia; species Heyndrickxia sp. NPDC080065. The sequence goes on from NZ_JBNNWS010000027.1 coordinate 24,441, forward strand.
AAATCCAATATCACCTACAATATTTTGAAAAGGCACCCGGTATACTGCGCTCAATATCTTTGTAATTGTTGCAGCTATCGTTAAAATAAAGGCACCCTTAAGTAATAATCTTGAATCATCTGAAGGCACTGTTTTTCGACCTTTCATCTTTTATTTAGGCTCTTTTCTTATATTTTGTTGCTATTTGTAACAAAGTAAAAATCAGCAGTAGGATTTTTACGGTTGTTTTTGCGTTTTTATAATAAGTATGGGATGAAGAAAAGAGCACGAAACCAATTTAGTTAAGTATTTGAGCTATTTACGAAAAGCAACAATCTTTATGAAAAGAGCCTTTATTTAAATCTTTAGTATTATAGCATACCCTAATATATAGCGCCTGTTGATTTAAAGTCCAATAAAAAGAAACGAAGCCTTCGCTCCGCTCCTTAAACTTACAACTATTTCTTTTACGTAATTAATATGTCTTGATTTTTCAGGTTTATTGTTCCATTTGTCTTGCTAAAAATCCTGCAGCGGTTTCTGCTGCTTTTTGTTCTACTTCTCCAAGAGTACGATCTTTTGAAAAAATGATGACAGCTCCTATAGGATCACCATTTGCAACTATTGGAGATATCGTATAAGAGGATAGATCCTCGTCCACCCCTTCAATTAGTTCTACTTGTCCTTTTTGTGTAACAAGCTGAGGATTTCGGTCTTCCATAGCTTTTTCAACTTGTGCTCCGATGTTCTTATTCAAATAATCCTTTTTCGACCCTCCTGCAACCGAAATGACCGCATCCCTGTCACAAATTAATATTTGACAGGCTAGACTGTCATACAATGCCTCGGCGTATTCTCTTGCAAAATCACTTAATTCACTAATAGGCGAGTATTTTTTTAGAATGACCTCTCCATCACGATCAACAAAAATTTCTAACGGATCGCCTTCACGAATGCGAAGAGTTCTACGGATTTCCTTTGGAATAACCACTCTTCCTAAATCATCAATTCGACGAACAATACCAGTTGCTTTCATCTTATGTTGCCTCACTTTCATCAGATGATTTTTTATTAAGGCTCTTTTCTTAAACTTTTTGAGGAAAAAAGTACATTTCCTCCTTGTTGCTTCTGAATCGGAAATTATTATAATACAACATCAAAACATATATGCTGAAGCATTTTTCTAAGAAAAGATGCCCCGAAGCCAAGCTGCATTAGACTTTTATAATTTTTCCGAAATAGAAACATTATTAGCGAAAAAAACCTTTAGCAATGTTTAATTGCCATGGATACTAATGAATCTTTTACCTTTGTTGTCATTAGTATCTTTCATCTTGGAAGTTCTATACATAAAAAAACAGAGGAACATTACCTCGCATGTTCCTCTGTTTTTGCTGCTTCTTTCAATTCGTTTATGATTTCATATGCTATGTGCAGCCACTTTTCTTGGTCTAGTCCTTTAGTAGTTAAAGTGATTTTCAATTTATTTCCATCCATTCCAAATCCTACTGAACGACCATACTTATTTAATGCATTAACAACTTTTGGCCCATCTATATTTTGGGTCCCTTGTTCCGAAATTAGTATTGTAATCTGTTGCTTCACTTGTTTCATTGATTCCAGCAAAGCATCTGATCCAAGAACCTTAATCTTTGCAACCGTAAATAAAAGTCCAACTTGAATAGGGTAATCACTAAAGCGATCGACCATTTCCTCTCTCAATTCTTCTACTTCCTCGAGAGTTGTGATGCCTCTAAACCGTTTATACATTTCTATTTTTTGATGTCCATCACCAATATACGTATCTGGAATATAAGCATCTAATTCCAACTCTACTTCAAAAGAAGGAAGAGACGTCTGTCCTTGGCCTTTTCTTTCCTCGATAGCCTCTTTCAGCATTTGAGAATACAGATCAAATCCAACAGAATCAATAAATCCATGCTGCTGGGCACCTAAAATATTTCCTGCCCCACGGATTGATAAATCACGCATAGCGATTTTGAACCCTGAACCTAGCTCTGTAAATTCTTTAATAGCCTGTAATCGTTTTTCTGATACTTCCGTTAAGACCTTATCTTTTCTATAAGTAAAGTATGCATAAGCAACCCGGTTGGATCGCCCTACTCGACCACGTAATTGGTATAGCTGAGATAAGCCCATTCGATCAGCATCAAATACAATGAGCGTATTTACATTTGGAATATCTACACCCGTTTCAATAATCGTAGTAGTGACTAGAACATCATATTCACCTTCTAAAAAACTTAATATAACAGACTCTAATTCCCCCTCAGACATCTGACCATGAGCATACGTTACTCGTGCATCTGGTACGAGGGATGAAATTTCTTCTGCCTTTCTTTCGATGTCCTCTACTCTATTATATAGGAAATACACCTGTCCGTTTCTTGCTAGCTCACGCTCGATTGCTTCCCGAACTAAATGCCCATTGTATTCCATCACATATGTTTGTACAGGAAAACGGTTTTCAGGTGGCGTTTCAATAACAGATAGATCTCGAACACCCAACATCGACATGTGCAGGGTCCTTGGAATTGGGGTAGCAGTTAAAGTTAAAACATCTACATTTGTTTTCAATCGTTTAATTTTTTCTTTATGTGTAACACCAAACCTCTGTTCTTCGTCGATAATTAATAATCCTAAATCATGATATTGTACATCTTTTGATAATAGACGGTGCGTTCCTACAACAATATCCACTGTTCCACTTTTTAAACCTTTAAGTGTTTCAGTTTGCTGTTTTTTCGTTCGAAAACGACTTAATAATCCAATATTTATCGGATAGTCCTGAAAGCGCTCTTTAATCGTCTCATAGTGCTGCTGCGCAAGAATAGTAGTGGGTACAAGAAAGGCAACTTGTTTTTCATCCATAATCGCTTTAAAAGCGGCACGAATAGCTACCTCTGTTTTTCCGTAACCAACATCTCCACACAATAGCCGGTCCATCGGCCTTTCTCTTTCCATATCGCGCTTAATTTCCTGAACAGACCGGATCTGATCTTCTGTTGGCTGATATGGAAAAGATGATTCAAATTCTCTTTGTAAATCACCATCGGGAGAAAAAGCATTTCCTTTTGCAGCTTCCCTTTCTGCATACAATTTAATTAAATCATCCGCTATATCTTGAACAGATGACTGAACCTTTTTCTTCACACGCTTCCATTCACTGCCGCCTAGTTTATAGACTTTAGGCTCTTTACCTTCTGAACCGACATATTTTTGCACCAATTCAATTTGTTCGACTGGAACATATAATTTGTCACTGCCTTGATATCGTAGATGAAGATAATCCTTATGAATTCCGTTAATTACCAGTGTTTCGATTCCTATATATTTTCCTATTCCGTGATTTACATGGACAACATAGTCTCCGACCTTAAGTTCTGAATAGCTTTTAATTTTTTCAGCGTTTGATAGTTTTTGTCTTCTTGTTGTTTTTTTCACACTTTTATTAAAAAGCTCTTCTTCTGTAATCACAGCTAACTTCATCATGGAAAGTTCAAAACCAGTATTTAAACTTCCTTCCATCACCTGAAGAATATTTGGAATAACCCGTCCCTTATCTTCAACAATTGCAGCCTCAATTTCATAATCCTCTAATACACTATGCAGCTTCTTTACTCGGTTTTTATCGCTGCCAAGAAAAACAACCGTATATCGGCCCTTTTTCCAGCGATCCACTTCAGCCTTTAGTACATGCATTTGTCCATGGAAGTTTTGCATTGGTCTACATGCTACATTAAGAATATTTTGCGGGCTAGTATTAGGTATATGGCGTAAAAATAAAGAAATATAGATACGAGAAAGATTGGTTTGAGCTAAAAGCTTTGTTAAACTATGTGAAATTTCAATCCCATGGATAATTTGTCCTTCTTCTAACAGGGCAGTAAACCATTCTGCCTCTTCATTCACTAATCGATCGTTTATTTCTTGAATTCGACTAAATTCATCAAAGATTAAAATTCCATCACCGGATACATAGTCTAGTAAACTAGCAGGTGATTCATAGGCTAACGACAGATACTTAAAAAACTGCTCTGGTTTTTGGCCATTACGAAGAATTTCAATATCATACCCAATATTCTGAACTAAAAGCTCCTTGGATGTATCCATTTTTATCTTCTTCAAAGTATTCGATAAACCTTTTTCAAGCTTGTCAGCAACCAATGATAACTGTTTTGAATCTATTGGTGATTCAGTTGCCGGTCCAATTATTACCTTTTCCATTTTCGTAATGGATTTTTGATCCTCGATTGAAAACGTACGAATAGAATCAATCTCTGTATCGAAGAGTTCAATACGTATAGGGTTGTTTTCTGATAATGGATAAATATCCAATATACCCCCACGTAAGCTAAATTCCCCTGGAGCACTTACCATTTCATTTCGATTATATCCGATTGTATTTAATGTTATTAAAGTATTTTCTAAGTCAATATCTTGACCTATCGTAAATGAAAGCTGATAGTTTTTCCAAATGTTTGGTGAAGGGAGAATTCTGCGTAACCCAGCCAGTGGAACAATCACAACCCCTTTTGATTTGGAAGTTATGAAATTAAGGGCTTCTATTCTTTGTCCCTTTAGCTCTGGGCTTGCAGTTCCAATCTCAGCTGCTATCAGTTCATTTGTAGCATATAAATAAAGCACTTTTTCATTAATAAATTGCTGTAAATCATCATATAACTTTTGAGCTTGAAGAAGGTTATAGGTTACGATAATTACTGGTTTATCTACTTGTTGATAAATGGATGCAATAAAAAGTGCTCTTGATGATCCAGAAAGTCCGGCAACAAGCTGCTCTTTTAATCCCGCTCCAATACCTGTAATCACAGAACCCACTTCATCCTGCTGTAAAATAAGTTGCTGTAAATCTTTCAAACTAAAAGCCCCTCCCTATTAGAAAAGCGCAAGCGCCTTGCTTATCGACGTACGGAATGGAAAAATTGGCAATAAAATTTTCCTTGGAGGGACTTCAACTGAGATAAAGGAAACACGATGAGCCTAAAAGGCGAATCGATGTTGACTTATCGTAGGGAGAAGTCCTGAAGTCCGCTAGTCAATAGGCGCTGGAGCTAGACAAAAAAGACACACTTTTCGTAATTTATACCTTTAAAAATTTTATTATTTTGTTACTATTTTAGAAAAGCGTAAGCGCCTTGAATCTTTTTTTAAACAGAAAAATGCTTTGGACTTCTTCTCCAAAGCGGTTAATGAATCAAATAATCATATTCATGTAGGTTTGGATTTTTTTCAAAAGCTTCTTGACAATCCTCACATATTGAACGGATATGAATATTTCCATTTGACTCATAGGAAACCATTTCCTGTCGCTCTTCATTTGTTAAAGCATGAATGCCTACTTTTTCCGAATGTATCGATTGATGATCAATACTCCCCATATTCATACCACAATGACGGCAGAAATAATGTATCGCCATATAGGGGCCTCCTTATAGATCAATACTTTTCAATTAGTATTAACCCATTTTTAAGGAGTTATTCACTAAGTCATTAATTATAATGATTCATTACCTCAAGAAAAGGTTTTTTAAGCCATTCCTCACAAGCATCTGCACTTTTTTGGATCGTGGCTTGAATTTCTCCCCATTCATCCTTCTTAAACTTTCCTAAAACATAATCAGGAACCGACATCCCGTTGTCCGGTCGATTAATTCCGATTCGTATTCTGTTAAAGTTTTGTGTGCCTAGGTGTGCAATGGTCGACTTAATCCCATTATGGCCACCCGCACTACCTTTTTGGCGAAGGCGAACTTTTCCAACCGGTAAATCTAAATCATCAAAAATAACAACAAGATCATCTATAGAAATATCATAATAATCCATTATTGGACGAATACTTTCACCAGATAAATTCATATATGTGAGTGGTTTTAACAAAATGAATTTCTCACTAGTATGGTTGACCACTGTATATAATCCTTTAAATTTTGTTTGATTAAATGAAGTTTGAAAACGTTTTGCTAATTCATCAACCACTTCAAATCCAATATTGTGTCTTGTTCTATCATATTGTGAACCGGGGTTTCCTAATCCAACAATTAATTTCATTTATAATAACACCTCAATTTTACTATACCATATAAAACTGACCATCTCTGTGATAATTCAGTCTCATTCTTTTTACACTTATGGAACACTTAAACTTCTTTATATTATATTATGTATGATGGCATGAATAAAAGCCAAGTAAAAATAAACATTATAAAGACGTAACCCGAGTGGTTACGTCAATTAATTAAATTTATTCACTTTCCTTCTCAGCAGTTGTTTCTCTTCCTTCTAAATTATCAGGAATACCTGGTTCCTGTTCTTCTCCAGTGCTTATTTCCTCCTCTTGTCGTGGCGCTAATACAGACGCGATCGTTAGTTCATCCTCTTGAGTAATTTGATACGAAAAGGTTCCTTTGATATCTGCAACTGAAATTGTATCTCCTACCTGTAGATTAGAAACATCTACTTGAATGGACTCAGGCAGCTCATTTGGCTTTGCTAGTACAGACAATTCATGAACTGGCTGCTGTAATACGCCCCCATCTTTCACTCCTTGGCATTCACCTACTAATTCTACTCTAACATTGGCCTCAATCTCAGCTTCCATATCCACCGCTAAAAAATCGATATGAATGATGTCTTTTTTAATGCTGTCTTCTTGATATGCATTTAATATAACATTTCGCTTATCCCCATCAACATTAAGAGAAATTACACCATTTCTCCCTGTTTCACGAATGACCTTTAAAAAGTCTGCTTCACTCACATATATAGGCGTGTTTTCCGCCTTATACCCATAAATTACTGCAGGAATATTTCCCAGGTCCCGCAAATTTTTCAATTCGGAGCGCTGCTTATTTTCACGCTTCTTTGCTTCAAGTGCAGTTGCCAATGATCAATCAACCTCCTTAAGTTATGTAAAGAGCTTCTTAAATATCATTCCCCAAACATTGAATGCTCTAAACATATAAGGTCGATCTCAAAATAAAAGAGGCTGGCAAATACCAGCCTCAAACTTCAATATAATATTAATCAAATAGTGTACTAACAGAAAGTTCCTCATGTACACGAATAATTGCTTCTCCAAGTAATGGAGCAATTGAAAGTTCTACAATTTTATCAGATCTCTTGTCCTCAGATAATGCAATTGAGTTAGTAACAACAAGTTCTTTAATTCTTGAATTATTAATACGTTCAATAGCCGGACCTGATAATACCGGGTGGGTACAGCATGCATATACTTCCTTCGCACCATTTTCCACTAAGGCATTTGCTGCTAGTGTAATTGTACCGGCAGTATCAATAATGTCATCAATTAATATAGCAATTTTTCCTTCAATATTTCCGACAATATTCATAACTTCAGCAACATTTGGTCTTGGACGACGTTTATCAATGATAGCAATTGGTGCTTTAAGTCGGTCAGCCATCTTACGCGCACGAGTAACACCACCATGATCTGGAGAAACAATTACGATATCTTCTTTAAAGTTTTTCTTTTTAAAGTAATCAGCTAAAATTGGTACACCCATTAAATGATCATTTGGAATATCGAAAAATCCTTGAATTTGTGGTGCGTGTAAGTCTAATGCAATAACCCTTGTTGCACCTGCTGTTTCAATTAGGTTAGCAACTAATTTAGCTGTAATCGGTTCTCTCGCTCTTGCTTTACGATCCTGACGTGCATATCCATAATAAGGCATCACGATATTAATAGTTTTCGCCGATGCGCGTTTAAGTGCATCAATCATGATTAGAAGTTCCATCAAGCTTTCATTCACAGGTGCACTTGTTGGTTGAACAACATATACATCACACCCACGAATACTTTCTTCAATATTAATTTGTATTTCTCCATCACTAAAACGAGTGACAGAACATTTACCAAGTTCTACTCCAACTACTTTCGCAATCTCTTCTGCTAATTTATGGTTTGAATTTAAACTAAAGATTTTTAAGTTAGGATCAAGATACTGGTTAGACATTGATTGATGGACCTCCAATTATTGATTGTGTTTTAATTTATTTACATAATTTTCTTTATTAACTTGTCGGGCACGTGCGATTGACAATGAATCTCCTGGTACATCTTCTGTAATTGTTGACCCAGCAGCTATATATGCATTTTTACCAATAGTTACAGGTGCAACTAAGTTTGAATTACAACCTACAAATACACCATCTTCAATTTTTGTTAAATATTTATTTTTACCGTCATAATTTACAGTAATCGAGCCACAACCAATATTAACATTGGACCCAACTTCTGCATCTCCAATATAGCTTAAATGTGAAGCTTTGCTGCCTTTTCCGAAACTTGCCTTTTTTATTTCGACAAAGTTACCAATCTTCACATCATCATCAATATTTGAATTTGGACGAATATGTGCGAATGGACCGATTTGTACATTTTCCCCGATGGCACTATTGTGGGCTACTGAATGACGAACAGAAGTCCCATTTCTGATTATACAGTCTTTTATCTCAGAATTTGGTCCAATCATACAATCTTCACCAATTACTGTTTGTCCTGATAGAATTGTTCCTGGATAAATTACTGTATCCGCACCAATCGTTACATCAAGTTCAATATATGTTTGCTCTGGGTCAATAATTGAAACGCCATTTTTCATATGGAATGTATTAATACGCTTCCTCATAATTTTTTCAGCATTTGCCAGTGCAACCCGGTCATTCACACCTAAAGTTTCTTCCATATCGTTTGTTTGATAGGCTGAAACAATTTCACCTTGATTTTTTAATATTTCAATTACATCTGGTAGATAATACTCACCTTGTGCATTATCATTTGAAACTTTTTTTAGTGTAGAAAACAATGCTTTGTTGTTAAAGCAAAATACACCCGTATTTATTTCTTTCACTTTTCGTTCCTCTTCAGATGCATCTTTATGCTCAACGATTCTTTCAACAAATCCTTCCTTGTTACGAATTAAACGGCCGTATCCTTCAGGTTGATCTGTATATGCTGTTAATATCGTTGCCACTGCCTTTTGTTCCTCATGATGATTCATCAATGCTTCAATAGTCTCAGCTTGAATAAGAGGTGTATCACCACAAACAACAACTGTCACTCCATCTTCTTCTGCTAATTCTTTATCTGCCTGAATAACTGCATGTGCAGTTCCAAGTTGTTTTTCTTGAAGGGCGAAAGTTGTTTTTCCTTCTAACTTTGCTCTTACTAAATCAGCACCGTGGCCAATAATTGTGACCATTTTATTCATTTTTAACTTGCTAATTTGGTCAACAACATGCTCAACCATAGGCTTTCCACAGACTGGATGCAAAACTTTATAAAGCTTTGACTTCATCCGAGTTCCCTGACCCGCAGCTAAAATAACAGCAAATCGATTTGTCATATTTGGTCCCCCAATAAACCTTTTTATCCATAACAAAATATATCCTAAATTAAGCATGATTTCAAGGAATCCTTAAGATATACATAGTTTTGTCAAAATAGGAAGAAAAGCGCAAGCGCCTTGTTCAGCTGGAGCTGGACAATAGAAAACGAAGGCGACTGATATGGTGGTAATATTTGAGGATCAATAAAGGCTATTTTCGTATTACTACTACAATTTAGTATAGTGGCTAACAACCTAATATATCTAGGATTCATGGCATCTTTTCGTGGGAAATTCGCTAAACCTTTAGAAACATGTAGGTATTGTAAGGTTTACGATTCAAAAGCTACTAAGCACGAAAAGTGCCTTAATAAAAAAAGAGCCTTACTTTTTGGAGTAGGCTCTTGCTGCTTTTTCTATTAGGAAGCTCCGGCTTCTTCAAACTCTACTTCTTCTAACTCTCCTAATCGGTGATACTCCACTAATACAGACTCTTGAATTTTGCTTCTAGTATTAGAATTAATTGGATGGGCAATATCTCTAAACTCTCCATCTGGAGTACGTTTACTAGGCATTGCTACAAATAATCCATTATTACCGTCAATAACACGGATATCATGAACAACAAATTCATTATCTAACGTAATAGAAGCAATCGCTCTCATTCGCCCTTCTGTATTAACACGGCGTAATCTTACATCTGTTACTTCCATCTTTGTTCACCACCTTTTCGCATAGATAGAATCTAGTTAAAGTATTCAACAGATTTTGATATATTCCTTCTTAAATTGTAAAATTTTTTAAAAAATTTATAGGACTCTTTGATTAATCCTTCTAAATTCATTGCATATTAATCCATTATCGTCGAATCGAACACTTTTCATACTTACTATGAAAATATTTTTGTTTGATTGTTTCAAGTAACTTCTATGTTTAATAACCAAATAACAAAGCCTATTATAAAGATACTTAAAAAAAATAGGCCATTCTATAATGACCTATTTTCTCGCCTATTTTACTAGTGCAATTACCTCAATTTCTATTAAAACATCCTTTGGCAGTCTAGAAACTTCTACACATGATCTAGCAGGCTTATGCTCTGAAAAATATTGACCATAAATTTCATTAATAATAGAAAAATCGTCCATATTTTTAATAAATACAGTTGCTTTCACAACAGTTTCTAAGGAAGCTCCAGCTTCTTTTAAAACTGCATCTAAGTTTTTAAAAACTTGATGTGTTTGTTCTTTTATATCTTCTGATACTAAAGTACCATCTGCTGTTAAAGGTATTTGCCCCGAACTATAAAATACATTGTTTACGACTATTCCTTGAGAATATGGACCAATTGCAGCAGGTGCATTTTTCGTTGATACAATTTTCATTGAACATCCCCCTTTAAAAATTCTTGATTTCTCACAAAATAGTTCCCTTCTACTACTTTGATTTTCTTTTCTTTTACATCTACATCCATTAATTTAACTAAAGATACATAATCATCCACTAGTCTTTCTTCGGCCTCTTCAGACTCCAACAACACCGCAATCCCAGCTAAAGATGCATTAAATTCATCTAAAAGGTTAACCATTCCATTTACAGTTCCCCCTGCTTTCATAAAATCATCAACAATGAGAACTTTAGATCCTTCATTTAGACTTCTTTTTGAAAGCACCATGGTCTGGATTCTTTTAGAAGATCCTGAAACATAATTAATACTGACAGTCGACCCTTCTGTTACCTTACTATCTCTTCTAACAATGACTACCGGTACGTTCAAATAGGCAGCTGTTGCATGTGCAATTGATATTCCTTTCGTAGCGACGGTCATAATGACATCTATATCCTCTTTTGCAAATGCAGAGGCAAGTAGCTTTCCTACTTTACTTACTATTTGAGGGTCACCTAATAAATCTGTAAGATACAAATAACCTCCAGGCAACAGTCGGTCAGGGTCTGCAATTAATTGGCATAGCTCAGTAATAAAGTTCCTCGCATCTTCTTTATTCGTATTAGATATAAACCTAACACCACCTGCAGCACCAGGAATGGTTTGAAGTGTACCAATTCCCTGCCTTTCGAAGGTTTCTTTAATAATTGCTAAATCTTCACTTATAGAAGACTTGGCAGACTCATATCTTTCTGAAAAAAATGTTAGTGAAACTAGTTCCTTCGGACGTTCCAGTAAATAATGGGTCATATCGATTAGACGTTCACTACGACGAAACTTCATATTGCACCTCCCTTAAATCCGAATAATTAAGAATAATATATCATTAATGTACGTTTTTTGTCTATCTATGATTCATTCATATTTATTCAGAAAATCGATCCCCTAGCATACGGACTGCAAATACTTGATCACAAAAACCTCTTAATCCGTTATAAATTCTTTGGAGCCTAGAATCATATTGAACAAGACCAAAAACAGTAGGGCCACTACCACTCATAAGAACAGCATCAGCACCGAAGCGTTCCATTTGCTCTTTTATATGTTGTACCTCTGGATGAGTTTTTAGTGTTACAGTTTCAAGCACATTTCCCATTTCCTTGCAGATTGCCTCATAGTTTCCATTATAAATCGCATCTATCATTGCATTAGAATTAGGATGACGAATAGTAGTCAAATCTAAATTACGATATACATCTGCAGTAGAAACACCTATCGATGGTTTCGCAAGGATAACCCAACAATTCGGTGGTGCTGGCAAATGGGTAATTTTTTCTCCTCTCCCTTTTGCCAATGCTGTTCCACCGTATACACAAAAAGAAACATCAGAACCTATTTCCGCACCAATTTCTGCAACTTCGTCTAGTGTCAGTCCTAAATTCCAAAGCTGGTTCAATCCACGCAATGTAGCTGCTGCATCACTACTTCCGCCAGCTAAACCTGCTGCTACTGGAATAGCTTTATCAATTGTTATTGAAACACCTTGTTTAATCTTAAATTTTTCTTTTAAAACCTTCGCAGCTTGATAGGCTAAATTACGTTGATCGTCTGGAACAAATCGATTCTGAGAAATAATACGAATCTTATCTTCCTTAATTTCCGATAATCCGATTCGGTCAGATAAATCGATTGTCGTCATAATCATTTCGACTTCATGATACCCATCCGAACGTTTATTTAGTACATCTAACGTTAAATTTATTTTAGCCGGCGCTTTAATAAAAATCGTCAATATTTTCACCCACTTTAATCCGACAGTAATATTCACTATTTTACCACAAGGCTCTTTTCGTAAACTTTGTTATTTTTATAATCAAGAAAAAATCTCAAAAGATTTTACGTAGTAAATAACTATGAGATTTCAATTTCTATTCGAAAACAGCCTACTACAAACAATAATTGCCATATAACTCTTCACAAGTATTGTATTTTATCATTTTCAATCGATCTATGGAAGGTTTTATTTTTTTCCTCAACGGGCTAGGCGCTGAAGCTGGACAAACAAAAAGACCGAGTTATCAACTCGGTCTTACGGCATGTAATTGTTTTTATCGTCCTGAGCTCGAGTAGTCTTATTAGGAATTTCTATTGCTAGCAAGTTGTTGTTCAGCTATTTCAATAGCGCGTTTTACCATGTTCCCTGCATCTCTTGCTTTAATACCGCCCCATCCCTCTTGCTGGACAACATCATAAAAACCTAAATCCTTTGCCAACTCTTCTTTAAACTGATTAGACATAATCCCTCTTCTTCTGCCCATTATGAATATCCTCCTTTAACATGCCGTATTAAATAGTATGTTCTAACCTATAGTATTTAAAGTATTGATATTAATATTGCTATCATTTTATAGGTGGATGTTTTTCGTAATATTTGTTGCGATTTCGTATAACTTCTTCCCTAATGTTTTAAGCTGTTATTAAGAATTTCTATTCATATGCAACAAGGTTTAAGAAAAGAGCCTATGGTAAGAACAAAAGCGTAAGCGCCGCAGCTCTAGCGTACGGATTTCGTAGTCTTCGACTGAGATAAAGGAAACACGGTGAGGTAGTTCACGAGCCGATGTTGACTTATCGTAGGGAGGAGACGGAGAAATCCGCTAGCCGATGGCTGCTTGCGCTAGACGTAAACCACGCTCTTCATAAAGTTATTCACTGTACGAATATTTCATAATTTCCTAAACAAACAAAAAGCAGTAAACATAATGTTTACTGCTGTCATAATATTATATTTCCTGTTGTTTCATCATAGAAGGTTAGTTGGACCGTTTCAGTAAGCACATCTGCATAGCTGTAAGAAACTCGTTCAAACGAGTTTTCATCTTGATCTAATTCAATGACAAAAACTGATGGATAAGTTTCTGCCAAAATACCCGAACGTTCAATTGTTTTTCTTCGTCCACCATTAGCTTTTAACATTAGTCTTTTTCCCAAGTTGGAATCGAGGGATCTCTTAATGTCAGTTAATGTCTTTGGCATTTCGCTCCACCTCACTATGTAATAGTGTAACACATTATGTGAAAAAGGTCAAATATAAATTATTTATTTTATCAATGAAATGAATGTACTGTCAACAATTTTTCTTCAACAAATTGACCGATTTTTTTACAATGGGCTTTTTTCACAAAAAAAATTAACCTTTACAATAATAATTTTTCCCAGCAAGCAAAATAATATGTATGAAACTTAAATTCCGTTAATTAACTCTAATGGGTTAAATAGGAGAATAGAGGGGGTACTCCCCTTTTTTGTTCAAAGGAAAAGCCCTAATGGTTCATTCATTAGAGACTTTTCTTTCAGTCCTCTATAACAGGCTTATAAGGCATTCCCGTACGGAGCACGCCTTTTGTTTCAATGCCTCCTAAACCTTTTTCTCCTGTTAACGTATTACGTAATACATCCCATACGTTCACTTGTTCCATAAAAGATGTATAACTTATTTTCGCTACTATATAAACTGGATCAAGAGCATGGATGTTTACTCTTAGAGGGGAACTGGCAAAATTTGCACCTGCGTATATCAAAGATTCAAAATGAGATTGACAGGCTCCTGCAAAAATGATTAATTGATCTAAATGTGGGACTACTTTTCTTGCTTCAATCACAGTCTGGACAAAATATTTTGAATGCCTATAAGCATTTATATCCGTCTTTTTTCCTTTTGCCTTTGAATACGAATCATGACCAGTAATAACCAAAATATCAGGTCGATATTTTTCAATTAAAGCTCTAATCCGAAATGGCATATCTTTTTCATAGCAATGCACTCCATAAACCTTTACCCCAATTTTCTCGTATAAATCAATACATTTTTTTAAATATGACGGATCCCCATCAAGGTGTAAAACACGCCCTGGAACATGGAAATAATTGAATTCCTGACTATATCCGTTTGTTGCTTCATATTCTTGCCTTTGTCTTAATAAATTGATATCCTGTTGAAACAATTCAAATGATTGAGCTTCTAATGAACGAAATTCTTTTGTTATTTTTGAGCGTTCCTCCGGATTAATAATGACAAGGTCATTAAATGGTGCATCTGCAATCAAGCGATAATCCTCACCATACAAAATGGCCGTTTCTACTCCATCATTGTTTTTAATATCTATTACTCTAAATAATAAATCACATTTATACGATTTTCGTCCCACAATTGAATTGATTGTCACATCCATGAATCGTCAGCTCCAATGAACAGCAAAGTCTTTAACTTATACCACTAGGCTATGCAAAAATATAGAAGATGTGCAAAAAGCCCCTCAAGTATAAATTGACCTGAGGGGCGAATATGAATCATTCTTTTGTTATAATCGAGTACAAAGCATTGCTGAGTGAAGCGAATTCTTCTATAGAAAGTGTTTCGCCTCTTCTTGTTGGATCAATATTTAATTGCTCTAGCGTGGTCAAAATTTCCTCTTTCATAGCCTTGCCATTTGGAAGTTGACTGGTAAGATTATTTAAAATAGTTTTTCGCCTTTGGGCAAATGAGGCACGTGTCACTTGAAAAAAGAACTCCTCATCCTTTACCTCTACAATAGGTTTTTTATGCAAAGTTAAACGGATAACGGCAGAATCGACATTCGGTTGCGGCATAAATACTGTCTTAGGTACAACCATTACCGTCTCCGCTTTTGTGTAATACTGGATTGCTATTGATAATGAACCATATTCCTTTGTACCTGGTTTCGCTCCTATCCGGTCCGCTACTTCCTTTTGAAGCATGACAACTATTCCTCTTAGGGGCAATCGCTCAGTTAAAAGTTTTATTATTATTGGGGTCGTCACATAATAAGGAAGGTTTGCCACCACCATAATATCCTCAATATCTTTAAATTCCTCTTCTACAATGTCACGTACATCCGCTTTCAAGATATCTTGGTGAATAACTTTGACGTTATCATATGGTGATAAAGTATCCTCTAAAATAGGGAGTAAACGTTGGTCAATTTCAAATGCCAACACTTTCTTACTACTTCTCGCAAGATGCTCTGTTAATGCTCCAATACCCGGGCCAATTTCAATCGTGCCAGTAGCTTTTGTTAACCCTCCATACTCAGTAATATTCCTTAAGATATTGGGATCAATTAAAAAATTTTGTCCTAAACTTTTCTTAAAGGAAAAACCATGCTTTTGTAAAATTTCCTTTGTTCTAACTGGTGTTGCTATATCTTTATGCATTTTTTTCCTCCTGTAAAACCGATTCAAGTGCATTGACAAAAGCCTCTTTACTGATTTGAAACATCATTAATCGTTTATGCAGCTGTTTTCCATTCGTATAACCAATTTTCAGTAATTCCCCTAATCTTTCTCTTCTAGCTTTAGATTTATCTCCACCGATTAAGCCTGCGGTCACTAAGTCTTCTTGGGTGATCACCTCAACGATATCATCTTCCATTGTATGTGCCTCTTTCAGTGCCTCACGGATCGCCTCAGGGCTTGCATGCTCCACCCCGATTCCTTTTCCTGATATAGGTTTTGCATCCCTTTTTTTAATAAATGCATGCTTACATCCAGGGACTTGGTCTGAAACTATTTTTCGAATCCGTTCTCCTGGATAATCAGGGTCTGTAAAAATGATAACCCCTCTTTTTTCTTGAGCTAGCCTTACCTTTTCAATTGTCATATGTGAAACGGCTGAACCATTTGTTTCAATTGTATCTGCATTAACAGCTCTTTTTATAGCTGTTGTATCATCTCTACCTTCCACAACAATAATTTCTTTTATTTTCATTTTACCTCCAAAATAATGAAACATTTTTGTAACAATAATCGTCTAATATTATAAATCATCTATATTATAATTGAATTACATCATAAAATACAAAGTTGCAAAGTGAGAGCGGTACTGCCGAAACCAAAAAAAGCAGAGGAATATCCCTCTGCAATAACCTAATTTAGAATTCGAATTTTCACTTGTTTTCTCCCCCAACGATAAGCTTGGGATTTATTTGAGAAAAACACATCGATAATTTTACCATTTATTGCACCACCGGTATCGGCGGCAACAGCATATCCATATCCTTCAACATATACCTTTGTTCCAAGAGGTATGAGACTTGGATCAACAGCAATGATTTTTAGATTTGGATTAGCACGTAGGTTAATACCTGTTGCTGTCCGGCCTGAACACCCATTACAATCTGCTGTATATGCAGTAGCTGTCACAAAATACTCTTTTCCTCCTGGTTCACCACGAGAAACTTGAGCAGTCACAATTTTAGTTCCTACGGAAACAATTTTATCTTTGCTTTCTTTTATCGTTTTTTCTCTTAAAAGTTTTCGATCAACTTCTTTGCCGTTTTCTTTTGTGATCTCATATTCTTTTCTTACCAATCCATTTTCACCTTGCTGTACAACCTTTTCTTGACCTTGAAGTAATTTTGTATCTTTTTTAGTTGTAACCGCATATTCAATTGGTACTTCCACAACATCGCTGACTTTTTTAACTCTGATTACTTTGATAACATCTTCTGGACCAACTGTATGTTTTAGATCCGGCTTGGTGCGATCTAATTCTTTAAGTTTGATTCCCTGTTGCTTTAAAAAGTCAGCGACAGTAGTCGAAGTTGACCAAACCTTTTTCTTATTACCACCATCATTTAGTGTAAGTGAAAAAGCCTTTGAAATATCAATTCTCATATTTTCAATGATATTTTGATCTATTTCCGGTCTTACTTGATCATAATTACCAAGTTTAATATTTTCATCTTCAAGTAAGTCCTGAACTGTATCTACTGTCGTCCAAATCGTTCTGTTTTTACCATCGAGTGTTAAATGGACTTGTTTAGCTGGTTCCCAGACAAAGGATAGATTATCTTTTACCTTCGTCTCAACAGGTAAAGATAAATAATCTTTTGAGTGTAATTGAATATCTAAATCTTCTAAAATATCACCTATCGTATTTGAATGTGTCCTAATTTCTTTCTTTTTCCCATCAAGTGTCATAGCTACTGTTTTTTTCGTAGTTTCATAGGCAGTAAACCCTAAAACAGCTACAAAAACTAGGGAACTAGTAATAACAATAGTCAGTCTTTTACTACTCATTGTCTTGGAAAACAGGCTTTTCACATGCTTAAAATTCATGAAAACGAAACGCCTCCTTCTCTCCGTGAGATTATATAGACTATCTTGCCGACTGTCAACCTAATAGAATTTTGGGAAACGTATTTCCTATTATGCATAATATCCTCAAAATTGAAAAGGGAGACTTATCGACATTGTTAACCTATGAGAAAGTTGAGACATGTAGAACTTTTTGTTTTTTTATTATATTAGACAAGCTCCCAAAATATTCGACAATTTCACCTATAACTTTATGCCGAATAATCTTTTAGCATTCTTTGTTGTTTGATTTGCTACTTCCTCCAGCGATACGTCTTTAATTTCTGCTATTTGTTCAGCAACTAACTTCACGTAAGCTGGTTCATTTCTTTTTCCCCTATAAGGATGAGGAGCTAGATAAGGACAGTCTGTTTCTATTAGAAGATGACTTAAAGGAATTTCTGCTGCAACTTCCTTAGGTTTTTTTGCATTTTTAAAGGTGACTGGGCCGCCTAAAGAAATATAAAAATTCATATTGATACAATCTTTGGCTACTTCAACACTTCCACTAAAACAATGCATAATACCGCCTACTTCTTGCGCATCCTCTTCTTTCAAAATATCCACGATATCCTGTGTAGCTTCACGATTATGAATAATGATTGGTAATTTCACCTTTTTTGCTAATCTTATTTGTTTACGGAATACTTCCTTTTGTATATCCTTTGGTGATTTATCCCAATGATAATCTAAACCCATTTCTCCTAAAGCAACTACTTTTGGATGCTTTGTTAATTCTTCAATCCATATTAAATCTTGGTCGGTCATATCAATCGCATCTACGGGATGCCAGCCAACACTTGCATAAAGAAAATCATATTTTTCCACAAGTTCAATTGCTTTAGTAATTGTCGGCCGATCGAAGCCTACCACAACCATATTACTTATCCCATCTTCTCTAGCGCGGCAAATAACTTCTTCAAGATCTTGTTCATATTGTGTATCATTAAGATGAACATGTGTATCAAATAACATTTATTCTTCTCCTTATCCAATCTTATTTTATAATAAAAACCGTACACAAGCTTTTCACTCAATTAACATTTGCATTACATTTCATTAGGGAATATTTCACTGCTAAATGGTGAAAATAGTCAATTCATAGTAGAACATATCTATTCAATATTCGACAAACCTTTGTTATCATTCAAATACCAAATAACAATATTTCATTCTAATAAAGGGAAATACAAAGAACAAAAGCGCAAGCGCCTTGCTCATCGGCGTACTGATTTCGTAGTCTTCGACTGAGATAAAGGAAACACGGTGAGGTAGTTCACGAGCCGATGTTGACTTATCGTAGGGAGGAGACGGAGAAATCAGCTAGCCGATAGGCGCTGGAGCTAGACGTAAACCTCGCTCTTTATAAAGTTATCCACAGTGCGAATATTTTATAATTTCCTAAACGAAAATTAAAAAAGAACTCCCTCTTTCATATCTTCAACATTATACTTTCTCATTAAGATAGCAATTATTATGGAAATAATATTATCCTAAAATAATTTTAAAAAGAAAATAACATAGAGAATCACGTCGAAAAATGTTCCACGTGAAACATCTCTATGTTATTTCGATGAAAGTCTATATATTAAATACGGTAATAATATTACATTTACTTTACAATTGATCCATTAGGAAGACTCTGATCTACACTTGCAATAGAAAGCATCCCATCTTTAGATCCTGCCAAAATCATCCCTTGAGAAAGTTCTCCTCTTAATTTCACAGGTTTCAAGTTAGTAACGCAAATTACTTTACGTCCAACAAGTTCTTCTGGCTTATAGTACTGTGCAATACCAGAAACTACTTGTCTTTTTTCGAACCCTAAATCTAATTGTAGCTTTAGTAACTTATCCGCTTTTTTAACGGGCTCAGCATTGACCACTTCTGCCACTCGAAGCTCAACTTTCATAAAGTCATCAATTGAAATTTCACTTTTTTCTTCTACTTTTTCAGGCTCTGGTTTTTTCTCTGGTACACCAGCCATCTTTTCTTTAATAAAATTAATTTCTTCCTCTAATTCAAGTCGAGGAAAAATAGGCTCTCCTTTTTCAACTATCTTAATTCCTTCTGGAATAGATCCGAACGTTTTAAGACCATCCCAATTTCTCAAATCTTCACTCTTCATGTTTAATTGTTCGAAAATATTCAATGGCGTTTTTGTTAAAAACGGCTGTAGTAAAACAGCAATCCTACGAAGTGATTCTGCTAAATGAACCATTACCGCTGCAAGATTATCTCGTTTGCTTTCATCCTTTGCTAAAACCCATGGCTGAGTCTCATCAATATATTTATTTGTTCGGCTAACTAATTCCCAAATAGAAGCTAAGGCAACTGAAAACTCCATGTTTTCCATCGCTTCTTCATATTTTTTCACTGTCTCCATGTTTACTTTTAATAAATCTTGATCAAAAGGATTTGATGATCCATTATACGTTGGAATCACACCATCAAAATATTTATTGATCATTGCAATTGTTCGATTTAATAAATTTCCAAGATCATTTGCCAAATCAAAATTTATTCTTTCAACAAACCCCTCTGGAGTAAACACTCCATCAGATCCAAACGGAACTTCTCGAAGTAAATAATAACGTAAGGCATCTAGACCATACCGATCAATCAATGTTACAGGATCTACAACATTCCCTTTTGATTTTGACATTTTCCCATCCTTCATTAATAACCAACCATGGGCAAAAACTTTTTTAGGTAAAGGTAAATCTAATGCCATTAGCATAATTGGCCAATAAATCGTATGGAAACGAACAATTTCTTTACCTACAAGATGAACATCTGCAGGCCAATACTTTTTAAACTTGGAATCGTTATCTGTTCCATAGCCTAGTGCTGTAATATAATTAGAAAGAGCATCAATCCATACATAGATTACGTGCTTAGGATTACCAGGTACTTTTACTCCCCAGTCAAATGTTGTACGTGAAACAGCCAAATCTTCAAGCCCAGGCTTAATGAAATTATTAATCATTTCGTTTTTTCGTGACTCTGGCTGGATAAATTCAGGATTTTCTTCATAATATTGAAGAAGCCGGTCCACATATTTACTCATTTTAAAGAAATAGGATTCTTCCTTAACTTTCTCCACAGGTCTCCCACAGTCAGGACAATTTCCATTTACTAGTTGACGCTCAGTGAAAAAGGATTCACATGGGGTACAATAAAGCCCCTCATATTGATCTAAATATATATCTCCCTGTTCTAATAGCTGATGAAAGATTTTTTCGACTATTTTTTTATGACGATCCTCAGTTGTACGAATAAAATCATCATATGAGATATCCAATTTATTCCATAGTTCACGAATCCCAGAAACGATATTGTCAACATAGCTTTGTGGTGTTACACCATCTTCTTCTGCTTTTCGTTGTATTTTTTGGCCATGTTCATCCGTTCCAGTTAAATACATTACATCATAGCCACGTAGTCGTTTATAACGTGCCATTGCATCTCCGGCTACAGTTGTGTACGCGTGACCTATATGTAAATTTCCACTTGGATAGTAAATTGGGGTTGTAAGATAAAATGTTTTAGCCTTCTCCATTATTTTGTTCCCACCTTATTAAAATATATGCTTTGTTAATGGTTATTGTTGATAAATGACCTGTATGGTTTGTGTGGAGCGATTTCCTTACGAAGTAAAACTAGCTGAACTCATACCATACAGGGTTTTATTTGAAACAACAACATCGCTTAACAAAGCTAAAAAATAAAAAACACTCTCACCCAATGGACGAGAGCTTATTAATGCCAAATTGGGCAAATCAAATCGGTTCCTTTATAAAGTCAGCATAACCTCTTATATCATCAAAATATACCTTTATTTTCGCTTTTCTGCAACTTTCAAAACCGAAATTCATTGAGTAAAAGGAAAATCCTCCTATGAAAAAAAATGAATTTTGTCGAAAAATATTTTACCATTGTTACTTTTTGTAAAAAAACTGATAATTTTCAAAAGAAAATCTTCTCATAAAGGTCTCTAAAATCCTTGTATATCAACAGTTTAATAGCTTTAAGTTTAATATTTTCCTAAAAATAATTATTGACGAATATGGGAATCGTTGGTATGATAGATTCAGTTATAAAAAATATGTCGAAAAATGACGATTATATTTAATTGAGAAAATGAGAGGAGAAACAAAAATGAAATCTACTGGTATTGTTCGTAAGGTTGATGAATTAGGTCGCGTTGTTATTCCTATTGAACTTAGACGTACTCTTGGAATCGCTGAAAAAGATGCATTAGAAATTTATGTAGATGATGAAAAAATTATCTTAAAAAAATATAAGCCTAGCATGACTTGTCATATTACTGGTGATGTTTCTGATGATAACGTTCAGTTAGCTGGCGGAAAATTAGTTCTAAGCCGTGAAGGTGCAGAACAACTAATCAAAGAAATTCAAAGTGCATTTCAAAATAAATAAGATACTATTTAAATAATCGTATTTTTTATATGTAAAAAGGCATCTCAGTATTTGATTAGAGATGCCTTTTTTTAAAATGTAAGAAAGTATAAAATTGACTAATGATCTTAGACATGAGAAGTGTCTGCTATGTCTAGCGCCTTCTTAATTATTCTTTGCTGTAAAAAATCCTACCCATGATGATATTCCTGATAAACATCTCTTTTTGGTAAGTTTCGATCCTTAGCTACCTGTTTTATTGCTTCTTTTGTTGTAAGGTTATTTTGTGAAATATAGTGGTCTATATGGTCAATAACACTCAATGAGGTCCACCAGATAGATTCTGGATTCATTTCATCTGTTTCTATAGATCCTTCTACAATGATACAAAATTCTCCTCTAATTTCATTACTTTCAAACCATATTATTATTTCTTCAACCGATCCTCTTATAAATTCCTCAAACTTTTTTGTTAATTCACGACAGAGAACAACCTTTCGATTTCCTAGTACATCATACATGGCTTTCAAAGTTTCTTTTAAGCGATGAGGAGCTTCATATAAAATGAATGTAGATTTTTGTTTACTTAATACTTCTAATTCAGACTTTTTTTCCTTTTTTCCTCTCGGTAAAAATCCATAAAAGTAAAAAGGCTGCGGATTTAAACCTGAAGCAATTAATGCTGTAAGAGCAGCATTGGCACCTGGCAATGGGACAACAGAAATATTTTCATTCAATGCAGCTGCTACTAAATCATAACCGGGGTCAGAAATAGAAGGCATCCCAGCATCACTAATTAGCGCAACTTTTTCACCAGATAGCAGTCGCGATAATATCTGTTTTGAACTTGTTTCTTTATTATGTTCGTGATAACTAGTTATAGGTGTATGAATTTCAAAATAATTACAAAGTCTTCTTGAGTTCCTAGTATCTTCCGCAGCAATAAGATGTACTTCCTTTAAGATTCGTATCGCTCTGAATGTCATATCTTCTAGATTACCGATGGGAGTTGGAACTAGATACAGTATTCCTTTATTATTTTCTTCAAAAAAACTTTTTTGTATCTGCATCTTCAATCCTCCTTCTTCCCAAATAGTATTTCTTGAACTTCTTCTGTATATTGGTTTTCTTCTTGATAAATAAATAATGGGGGTAATACTTTTAAGTCTCGATTTCCATCCTTTATACCTTCAACAAGTATTGTATTTGCCTCTTTACCTTGCTTCGGATACACAAACCGAAGGCGCTTTGGCTCAAGTCGATATTTTCTCATTAATGTTAGGATGTCCATGAGTCTCTCTGGTCTATGTACAAAAGCTGCCTTTCCACCTTGTCGTAATAATTTACTGCTGACCATTATTACATCTTCAAGTGTGCATAATATCTCATGCCTTGCGATTGCAAAATGCTCGTTGACATTTTTTTCACTTCGTGGCGGCGTAGAAAAATAAGGTGGATTACATGTTACAACATCAAATTTCCCTTTTCCCAGTGTTTCAGGTATTTTCTTTATATCTCCATGAACCATTTGTATTTGTTTGTCTAAATCATTGTAATGAATACTACGAACGGCCATATCATAAAGTCTTTCCTGAATTTCAATTCCCGTGATGGAAGCTTTCGTCCTATTACTTATTAATAATGGTACAATACCGTTTCCAGAGCATAGATCAATAATATTCCCTTTTTGAATAGGTAGGTAAGCAAATCTAGCTAAAAGGACCGCATCTAATGAAAAAGCAAACACCGAAGGGCTCTGAATGATTCTTAAGTTTTCTGCAAGTAAATAATCAAGTCGCTCATCATCTCTTAGCTCAACCATTTTTAACCTCCATCTACGTAATTATTAGAAAAGCGCAAGCGCCGCAGCTCTAGCGTACGGATTTCGTAGTCTTCGACTGAGATAGAGGAAACACGGCGAGGTATTTCAGGAGCCGATGTTGACTTATCGTAGGGAGAAGACGAAGAAATCCGCTAGCCGATAGGCGCTTGAGCTAGACAGAAACTATACTGGATAAAAAATTTTTTTAGTAAAAAGTTTTATACTATCTTAACCTTTAAGAAAAGCGCAAGTGCCTTGATCAGCCTCGGGCAAAAATGTTCTATCATTTCCGATAAAAAAGCCTCCCTAGTATTAAGGAAGGCTGCATCAATCTTTCATTTTCCTATTGTACAAGTATACATTTTCTTAAAAGGTTAATAAAGTATTCCCATTTAAAAAACAATCTACTTACTTTTTATTTAAAAATGAAAGACAAAACAAACAATCTTCATCTTTCCTAGGACTTCCAAAATGAACATTACAAATATGAAATCCTTCTTGATAAAGTCGAGCTAGGTTATCATAACCCTCACCAATATCAAGATCTTTATGATTAGAATCAGCTTGATCTTTTTTTCTTTTACTTTGGTGCGAAGAACCTTCTTGGCTTATGGCATATTCTCCATTATCCAGTCGGCGACGCAAATGCTCGTTTTCTAATTTTAATGAATTATTTTCCTCAATCATTTCAGCTAAATTTTTCTTTAATTCACCTAGCTGTTGATATAGGTTTCCTATTTGAACTTCCATACTACTGACTGAATCGAAGAACTCTTTTTTATCCATAAACGACACCTCTACTCCATGGCTTGGATCGATACGGCATCTTCATTTAATAATTCATCCATTGTAAATTCTAAAACGCGTTCTTCAAGCTCTACTTGTAAAACACGTTCTAAAATGTTCAATCCAACAACTTTCCCCATTCCAAAAGGTGTATCAACCGTTTCTCCTACATCAGGTAATATTTCCTTAGCCGATTCGTACTCATCATTTTCATATTTTAGACAACACATTAGTCTACCACACAGGCCGGAGATTTTAGTTGGGTTTAACGAAAGATTTTGATCCTTTGCCATTTTAATAGATACCGGTTCAAAATCACCTAAGAAAGTGGAACAACATAACATTCTCCCACAAGGTCCAATTCCACCAAGCATCTTTGCTTCGTCTCTTACACCAATTTGCCGTAACTCAATTCTAGTACGGAAAATAGATGCCAAATCTTTTACAAGTTCACGGAAATCAACACGCCCATCCGCAGTAAAATAAAAAATAACTTTATTTCGATCAAATGTATATTCTACATCTACCAGCTTCATGTCAAGTTGATGTTCAATAATTTTATCACAGCAAACTTGGTACGCTTCTTTTGCTGCATTTTTGTTTTCCTCAACGATTAAATGATCCTTTTGATCAGCAATTCGAATAACCTTTTTAAGAGGGAGAACAACATCATGTTCCTCCACAGTTTTACGGTTTGTTACTACCCTTCCAAACTCTACTCCTCTTACTGTTTCAACAATAACGGAGTCATTTTTTTGAATTGAGAGATCTCCCGGATCAAAATAATAAACCTTACCGGCCTTTTTAAATCTAACTCCTACTACATTAAACAAAGGTAGATCCCCCCTGCAATTTTAAGACCAGCTGTTCCATCAATAACTGAGGATTCATATTTCCTTGTAATTTTCGTTTCGCCTCTAATATGAGGGACATTTTCTCCGCTAAATTTAATGGCGAAAACTGAAGCATATCCCCTTCAAATTGTGTACGCTGATCTGGATATGTCAATTGTTTGTCTCTTCCTATTTGTAATGTAAGAAGATCTTTATAAATAAACAATAATAGATCTAACCCTTGATCTATTTGACTCTTTTCCTTAAAGTGATTATACCAGTCCTCTTGTAATTCAACCATGGCAAATAATGAGCCTTTCTTTAGGACTTCATATAATTTTAACACTATTTTTCGAGCTTGTGCAAACCACTCATCCTGGTATAGCTCCATAGCTTCATATGGATCATTTGTTAAATGAGCTAATAGTGGTGCAATAGTTGGAGAAATACCATCCTTAAGCAGTCTCTCTTGCAAAAAATCTAATGATAATGGCTTAAACGAAACAACTTGACATCTTGAAAGAATCGTAGGTAATATTTGCTGTATTTGCTCTGTGATTAAAATGGCTGTTGTTTGAACATTAGGTTCTTCCAAAAACTTCAGCAAGCTATTTGCAGCATTCGTTGTCATTTTATCTGAATGAACAATCATATAAAGTTTTTTCTTAGATTCTACACCGGATTTGCTAAACTCTTGCTGTAGATTTTTTATTTGCTCTTTTTTTATAGACAATCCTTCCGGCTCAAGGAGGTGAACATCTGGATGACTTGAGCTATTAATTCTCTTGCAATTACTACATTGCTCACATGGATTAATATTATTGATCAAATCCAGACAAAATAGACTTTTTGCAAAAAGCAAGCTGACCTCTTTCTTATTTAAACCACGTTCACCTTCAAACAAATACGCATGGGCCACACGATTACGCAATATACTATTTTTCAAAACTTTAGCTGCTAATGGTTGAACTAATTCAAGCTCATCCCAGGTTAATGACAATATCCATCACTCTCTTACGTATATAAAATATTTTCAAAATAGTTATTCTTCCTTTAAAAATGCTCGAAGCGTTCAACTGGGAGTACAAAAACCGTTGCACCGCCAACCTCTACTTCAACCGGATATGGAATATATGAATCTGCATTTCCTCCCATTGGTGATACAGGTGCCATTAGCTGTTCTCGAGATTTACAATTATCTTTAATAACCTGCAATGCCTTTTCGACACGAATATCTTCCGTACCAATCATAATTGTCGTATTTCCGGACTTAAGAAAACCACCTGTACTTGCAAGCTTTGTTACTCTAAAATTATGTTCAACCATGGCATTCATTAAACGAGCACTATCCTGATCCTGTACAACAGCAAGAATTAGTTTCATAAAACTCCCCTCCCGATATAATCACTTTCAAAAATTTTTTCCATTTTAGCGTTCAAAAAGCGGACTTTCTCTGTAGATGGTTATTAGACTTCGGATAGCTAAACACTGGAATTAAAATGCAAGATATTCGAAGCAATATTTCCAGGCCTTTTGAACAACCTCTTATAGTATGATGTTTATGTTATTATATCATTTATTTGTTATATATGTATTTGTGTTCAATCCTAAATAATCCTTCTAAAAAAAAATAATACCTTGAAGAAATTTTCCCCAAGGCTGTAACATTAAATCTAATATTATCTTTTCGATATTAGATCTTCTACTTTTGACTTAACTTCTTTATATACACAATCTAATGATTTACTTGCATCCACTTCAAAAATTCGATTTGGAAATCGATCCAGCAACTGTCTAAATCCTTCACGTACTTTTATATGAAAATCCATTGCTTCTAAATCTAAGCGATTTACTTCCCTGCCGTTATTTTCTTCAATTCTTTTTAACCCTAACTCTACATCTATATCGAAGTAAATTGTTAAATCAGGCATTATCTCTTGAATTGCAAACTGATTCATCAAATAAACTTCATCGATTCCTAACCCTCTAGCTACTCCTTGATAAGCTAATGAACTATCTATAAAGCGATCACACAGTACAATAGAACCTTGCTCTAAGGCTGGGATAACCTTTTCTATTAAATGCTGTCTTCTTGCAGCGGCATATAATAGTGCTTCTGTACGTGGATCCATTTTAGTATTTTCTTTATCTAAAATGACCTTACGTATTTGTTCAGCAATATGAATTCCGCCAGGTTCACGAGTCATAACAATATTTAGACCCTTATCCTTTAATTCCATTCCTAGCATATTCAAAACAGTCGTCTTTCCAGCCCCTTCAGGACCTTCTACAGTAATAAATAATCCACCCATAATAACCTCCGACAATCCAATTCAATCACATAGGCACTTTTCTTATACTTTTTAACTTTGAATCGAAAAATATAAATACATTATCAAAGCATAGGAGAAGAAATATTTCCAATGAAAAGATGCCCCGAAACCAAATAAATTTAAGATTTTACACGATGTACGAAACAGCAACAATTTTTTTAAAATAGCCATTACAGATGTAGTTTAGTATACAACATCTCTTAATTTTATTTAAGGCTAATTTTATTAAAGATTTTCTATTTAAAAGCAGCGAATTTTCAGAAAAAGGTCTTTACTTATTCAAATTTACTCCTTAAAAACAGCAATCTCCTCTTTCATTATTCTCATAGATTCGTCTTGGAATTTTGCCTGTACTCTCATCAATCCCTTGATCAGTTTTATTTTTTTATTAGTAATCATTTCCCCTGGTAAAATAATTGGAATTCCTGGCGGGTATGGAATAATCATTTTTGCTGCAACCCGATTAATAGCATTATCAAAGGAAACCCATTCAAAAGGTTTATCTTTCATTTCATCATATGACATCATCAAACAACTAATATTGTTTTCAGTTTCAATGAATACTCTTTTTATTTGCTTTTGATGAGGTTTATTTTTTCTTAAAGCCTGTTTAATTCTATCAATTGCTTCCCTGTAGAAATAGACCATTTCCTTTTTTAACAGAGGCAGTATCATTACTACTTGATAAGGATCAGCCATTTCTGTATAGACACCCTCATCTTCTAACAGTTGTTGAAATTCAAAGCCTGAATAGCCCTCGTATCTAACCAATACTTTTAGTGGGTCTTGGCCGTAAATAGATTCAACTACTTTAATTCCCTCTAATCTACTTAAATCATCAATAAATTGATTTCTCTGTTTTATTGTATAGTTCATATCTTCATGACTAAATGTTGAAATAAAATAACGAGCAAAATCTAAAGATGCCATTATTGGATAGGAAGGACTGCTTGATTGTAAAGCGGAGTAATAGTATTCCACTTTATCTAAAGAAATAACATCACTATTAATATGTAAGTATGACCCCATTGTCATAGCAGGAAGCATTTTATGTGCAGACTGAACAATCATATCAGCACCTAGATCAATTGCAGACATAGGAAATGGGCTGCCTAAACGAAAATGTGGTCCATGTGCTTCATCAACTAACACAATCCCATTGTGCTGATGCACAATATTAATAATTTCTCTCAAATCTGCAGTCATTCCATAATAACTTGGATAAGTTAAAATACATCCCTTCGCATCA
Organism: Heyndrickxia sp. NPDC080065; assembly: GCF_050281185.1. NCBI lineage: Bacteria > Bacillati > Bacillota > Bacilli > Caryophanales > Bacillaceae > Heyndrickxia > Heyndrickxia sp. NPDC080065. The sequence continues at coordinate 53,802 of NZ_JBNNWS010000027.1, forward strand.
GGATATTGAATATATGCTTCTTTAATACCTGTTGAATCAATACATCCAGGAACTAGGACCTGTTCATCAATTGCGGGTGTCAAAAATATTGGATTTACATTTGCAAGCATTAACGCATTCAAGATAGATTTATGACAGTTTCTTTGAACAAGAACGCAATCTCCTTCTTTAAAGGCAGATAGCACCATAATAAGATTGCCTACCGTACTGCCATTAACTAAAAAATAACTCTTTCTTGTCCCATAATAATTTGTTAATAATTGTTGAGCCTCTAAAATTGGTCCACTTGGTGAGTGTAAATCATCTAAGCCAGTTAATTCCGTAACATCATACTTCATAAATTCCAAAATATCCGTAGTAGCCTTTTGAAATAAAAATCCGTTCTTATGACCAGGAACATGAAATGATATTGGCTGTTTGTTAAAAAAATTCACTAGGGACTCGTAAAGAGGAAGTCGATTTTGATTCATAACAATTACCTCGTTCATTTAACTTACTTTATTGTACTATATTGACATAGAAAAGAGTTGTCCTAAATGTGAAAACAATGGTGAGGAAATATAATATTTTCAACATTACGACCTGAATAATAGTTATGTATAAAATAACCAAGCATATGACAGGATGCTTGGTTAGGAGAATATTTCAGGTTTAGTAACTAATTTCAACTGATTAATAAAAAATCTATATTTGGGATCATTTATATCTGTCTGGATAATATCCTTTTCACAGTCGGAACAAATAAATGAAGTATAAAGATGAAATCCTCTTTCCTTAGACTGGTCACAAATGATACATGTTTTCCTTATATTTTCTTTTACTGGCATAATATCCATTCCTCCACCTCCATACATTTATTTTTCCCTATTTTCCGTTTTGTATGCAATATTATTAATATTTAAAAGAGACTGATATACAATCTTATTTAATTGTATGACTTTAATTTTTTCCACGTGTTTGTTTACAAAAAAAAACACAGAGTGTTCACTCTGTGTTTTAGCTTGCCTGGCAACGTCCTACTCTTGCAGGGGGAGAGCCCCCAACTACCATTGGCGCTGAGAAGCTTAACTTCCGTGTTCGGGATGGGAACGGGTGTG
>NZ_JBNNWS010000028.1:0-48547 GCF_050281185.1 Heyndrickxia sp. NPDC080065
ATAGCCTAGAACCTAAATATAACTAAATAATATAAAACCTTCCAAAGTTAGACTAACGGAGGGTTATTTGGCATGCACATTTTAGTATAGCATGAGCTATTTAAAGTTTTTAATGAAATATATTGACAAACTATTAGCTGGTTTAGCTTAATAAATTTTGGTTAAAGAACTCTCAATCGTGCCGTGTACCCAAAAGAACAACGAACAATCCTTGATAGCAACAATATTTACGAAAACAGCGTTTATATTTAATTATCAACAATATTATGTTTAACAGGGCCAATATTAAAACAGTATCTAATACCCACTCTACAAATTCAAACTCTTATTAGTAAGCAAGAAGTAATAAAGCTAACAAGGATTGTTCAATCTACTGATCCGAATGCTTTCATCGCTATACATGATGTTCGTGATGTGTTCGGAGAAGGATTTATTGATATTTCTAAAGCTTAATTAGAGGTTGTTTTAAATTATTTGTTATTCCGAACGAGCTTGGTGAAGGAGGAGTAACTGGTATCACGATTATTACCTACTATTTATTTGAGTGGTCACCAGGTTTAGTCAACTTAATTTTGAATGCATTTCTGCTTATAAAAATATTTACTCAGGCACAAACTCTCACCATTATCTCGTGGAACATTTAAATCGAACAGTAGTATGTTTTTTATTTTAATCAAACTTTATTACATTGAGGATACAGGAATTGGGATGAATGATAAAGAAATGGATCGAATATTTGACCGCTTTTACCAGGCAGACCAAGCACGTACCCGAACAGTCGCAGGTAGCGGCCTGGGCTTATCCATTGTCAAAAAGATTATCGATTTACATGGGGGCCATATCCATGTTAAAAGCCAAGAAAATAAAGGGACTACTTTTATGGTGACCTTGCCGATTTAATAGATTTTACCATGACAACCAGGTTCCTATATTAGATCTCATTAAAAATAAAAAGAATCCATTTTGATAAAAGATTGATCAAAATGGCATTCTTCTTTGAGATGGGATAAGTTGGTTTTTATAAAAAAGTTTGATCATTATTTATTATTTGTCAAATATATACTTAAAGAAAAAAGGTAATCAGAAAAACTAAGTTAATTTATTATTATATTTAACGCAGAGGCAGCTTTAGGCCATCCAACATAAAAGGCCATATGTGTTACCAAAGCAATAATTTCCTTTTCATTAATTCCATTCTTTTCAGCTAATTGCAGATGAAATGGTAGTTGTTCAGTATTGCCGATACTAATTAGTGCAGATAGTGTACATAAACTTCTTTCTCTGGATGTTAAAGTTGGATCTCTCCATATTTTTTCGAATAATATATTTTCGCTATATCCAACAAAATCTGGAGCCATTTCTCTCATATTTTTTGATATATTGGATTCAATTCGATTATTCACTATTCTTTTCCCTCCCTCATATTAACCATTTGTGCTACTCCTTGACCAAATGACCAGTTTTCAGCAGATGACTCGTTTAATGTAATAAAAATATCAGTTGTCGAGATGTTTAAATGATGATAAAAAGCCTCCGATATGGATTGATACAAATTCCTTTTCTGATTTATTGTTCTTCCTGGTGCACATGTAATGGAAATATGTATCATTTTATCTGATCTCTTTTTCTCCCCTTCTAAAAGATAAGCTGGATCGTAAAAAAATTGATTAGATGGATAGGGTAAACACATGTGAAAATAATCATCTTCCGGAATTTTAAAGTGCTCAATTAATGAATGATGAATACTATTGCTCACCTTTTTTAACTCTTCTTTATTCAATAGACCTTCTCGATAATAAACATGGACAAACGGCATATATTCACTCCCTTTCTTATAACCATATTTTACTTCCATGACTTTGATTTGTATAATTGAAAATAAATCATATAATTATCAATAAAACCGATAAAGATGAGGGATCAAAATGGAAATAAAAGAGTTAAATACATTTAAAACGATTGTCGAAGAAGGAACTTTTTCACTTGCGGCTAAAAAATTAAACTATGCTCAGTCAACCGTAACAACACATATAAAAAAACTAGAAAAGGAACTTGGATTTCTTTTATTTGAACGAGGGTGGGATGCCAGGTTAACAATTGAAGGTACTTTATTTGTAGAGGAAGTAGATAACTTGTTAATGCATTGGGATTATTCGATAACTCAAGCGCAGCGTATAAGCAATGAGGAGAAAGGAACATTAAAAATAGGACTAACAGAATCTGTGGCCCAAAAATTAATCCCGTCTATATTAAAATATTTAAACGATGAGAAACCGTACATACATTGTGATTTTGTCGTGGGAAATACATCGCTTTTATCACAAATGATTGATCAAAATAAGATTGATTTTGCTGTTTGTGGAAACAACAAAAATAATTCCAATGTGAATTTCACTCCACTTTGTAAAGAACAAATCGAATTTATTGTCAATAATCCTCATCATCCAATATTAGAAAAAAGGTCCGTTGAAATATCTGATATCATTAATTACCCTATTTTAATTGGAGAGAATAGTTGTTATTATTCTCAATCTGTGAATGCTTTCTTATCAGAAAACCATTTATCCTTTAAAAGAGTCTACAATTGTAGTGCATTACATCTCATTCCACAAATGGTTTTTGGAGATGCAATAGGCATTATCCCTAAAGGAACTAGTTTAGAACAAAGTAATATATCATTTAAGGTTAAGGGATTTGATCCTAAAATGCCTATAGGACTATTAATTTCTTCTAAAAAAGAAAACTATTTGAGCCAGACAAAACAACAAATTATGAAATTGATAGAATCGTCGTTGTTATAAATAAGATTTAGCCTAATAATTATCTAGTATTTGTAGCTGTTCACTTGTAAAAAGTCCAAGATTAGAGCAAGAAATAGGAACACAAGTCTCTGAAACTAACAATAAATGAGACTATAGAGTGCGTGAAATAAAAGTATTATAACCCCTTTTGAATGATGAAAATTCTTTAGATAAAAGAAAATGAATATGCAAGATATCTAATATACAGGAGAGACTTGTAAATGAATAGGTATGATATATTATTTGAATTAATAATTATTTTTATTTCAATATTTGGACTGATTACGCACTCGAGTATTTTTAAAGGAAAATTCAGATCGAATATGTTCCTATATTATACAAATTTAAGTAACCTTTTGGTGCTTTTATATTTCACTTCCCGAATTTTCTTCTCTTTATTGGTTTTTCATAGCGATAATACTCGTTGTTGCTGGGGAAATCTTTCGTTGGGAATAATTGTCGAACAATCTGCGCAGCCATTGTGTTCATAAACTTTGCCTCATCCGCTGCTGTTAATTCATCTAGAATCTCAACCGGAGAGTGAAAGGCACTCAAATCTAATAGGGATGAAGAAATGTTGGAAACAGTTCCCTCTCCCGATGAAGCACCCAGTGTTATTCTTTCACCATAGCGACAAGTAAAGTGTGCAGTTCGTTTCGGATTGTGTACCTTTTGTTTTATATGTGAACACTTTGTCACAAAAATGTCCGGGATGGCGTTTTCTTTTTTATAATGTGTACATACCAAGATTGACTTAGTACTATTTGCACTTATTTGGTAATATCATACACATTCCGGGAGGATTAACATGTTACATACGGAGCAACAGAACACGGAACAGGAGCCAAAAAAGAAAAAGAAAAAATTTGAGATGCCACATATTTATGTCATTTTATTTGTCTTTAGTGCGCTTGCCGCAATTACAACATATTTCATTCCGGCGGGGGAATTTAAACGTGTACCAGGTCCAGAAGGCCGGACAACGATTGACCCAAATTCCTTTCATCATGTTGAACAAACCCCTGTTGGGATTATGGACTTTTTAACGGTTATTCCACGGGGATTGATTGGCGCAGGTGAGGTTGTATTCTTCACGTTTATCATTGGCGGGATGTTTATGGTTCTAAGGCGTACTGGAATCATTGAGATCGCCGTTGATAAACTGGCACGGAAATTCTCGCATAAAAGTATTATGCTCATTCCTGTCTTAACAACCGTGTTTGCCATCATAGCAACATTGATTGGAACAGCTGAATTATCACTTGTCTACATTCCAGTTATCATGCCCCTTATTATTGCACTGGGTTATGATTCAATTACAGCAGCAGCCATTGCACTTTGTGGGACTGTTGTTGGGTTTACAGCAGGTGTACTAAATCCGATTAATACGGGACTTGGACAAAAATTATCGGGATTGCCTGTTTTCTCTGGACTTGGATTACGCTTAATCGTTCTTATTGTGACGGTTACGGCAGCCATTTTATTCATTATCCGTTATGCAAGGAAAATCAAAAAAGATCCAACGCGTAGTCTAGTATATGAAGATGATATAGAAAAACGTGCTTTATATAAAAGTGTTGGAAAAGCTGAAGCCATTTCAGCCACTGCACGGCAAAAGTGGGCAGCGGTTGCAGCGCTTGTATTCTTCGTCATTCTTGTATATGGTGTCATTTCAAAAGGTTGGTTTATGGTTGAAATGGCAGGACTCTTTATCATCATGGGAATTGTCGTTGGAATGATTGCCGGTCTTAAAGTAGGTGAAATTTGCGAAGCCTTTAACCAAGGATTTAAAGATGTTTTAATGGGAGCGTTTATAGTTGGGCTGGCTCGGGCAGTTGCTGTTGTACTAGAAGATGGTAACATTATGGACACAATGGTTCATACGCTTGGTACACTCGTTGGTGATTTGCCACCAGCATTAGCGGCAGTTGGTATGTATGTTGTGCAGGTTTTTATTAACTTTATTATTTCGTCTGGTAGTGGACAAGCGCTTGTAACCATGCCAATAATGGCGCCACTTGCTGATATGGTTGGTGTGACGAGACAAACTGCTGTTCTTGCTTATCAACTTGGTGATGGATTCACTCATATATTTTATCCGACAAGTGGGTACTTCATGGCAGCACTTGCGATTGCGGGTGTGCAATGGCAGAAATGGATTCGTTTCTTCTTCCCATTGTTCCTCATTTGGGCTGGAATTTCGGTTGTGACACTTGTCATCGCCCAATTGATTGGCTGGTCATAATAAATTTTAAAAATAGCATCCATGCTTTTAATTAAAGAATGGATGCTATTTTTTGTTTGGCTGTTTTCGTAAAGATTTTTGCTTTACGTAAACAGCTCCAATACTTAATTAAATTGGTTTCGTGCTCTTTTCTTCATCCAATACTTTTGGTATAGGTGCAAAAATAACCGTAAAAATCCTACTGCCGATTTTTACTTTGTTACAAATAGAAACAAAGTATTAGAAAAGAGCCTTTTGTTTTGAAAGCAAAACTAAATCAACTTATTTAAATCCCAATTTTTGTTTAACATTTTTAGCGTAGGAGCGACTGATAGGTACTATTGATCCATCTTTTAAAATTAAATTATACGCACGATTAAGCCATGGTTCTATGGCGGAAACCTGCTTTAAATTAACGATATAACCACGGTGCACTTGTAAAAAGTCATCGCCTAGATTTTCTAATATTTGATAAAGCAACAGATCTGTTTCATATTTATGCTGGGCGGTTTTAATATACGTTTGGCGATTTTCTGTTCCTATATAGTAAATCTCATCAACTTGTACAATAATCATTCTATCTTCGTCTTTTACCGGAATTGTTTTTGTTCCGTGCAGCTGTGTATCCTCTTGTTGCGGTTTAACACTATGGAACTGTGCGTGTACAAGTAATTTGTCTACAGTTTTACGAAGCCTTGACTCATCAATTGGCTTGACAATGTAATCAACTGCATCAAGATCGAATGCATCAAGTGCATACGCATCATAAGCTGTAGCAAATACAATCATCGGTTGTTTTTTCATATGTTTAAATTGTTTCGCCAGTTCCATTCCATTTCCTTTAGCAAGATGGATGTCAAGGAACACAACATCAGGTTGACATTCATTAATATCCCATAGAGCTTCGTGCATCGTTTCGGACTCGCCAATAATCTCTATATCACCAGTTTCAGTTAATAAATATTTTAATTCCTCTCGTGCAAATTGTTCATCCTCTACTATAAATGCATACAGCATATCTACCTACCCTCTCTATATAATTAAAATTGTATCGGTAATGTAATTGAAACGGTAGTTCCTTGCCTTGGTTTGCTTTCCATGTTAAAAGTAGCATCTCGGCTAAATAAAGCGGTTAGACGCTCCTTAATATTAAAGAGTGCGGACCCACTTCCGTTTTTGGTTGAGTTAACAACACGCTGGCCTAAATCAACGAGCCTTTCTGGTGGCACGCCAATTCCATTGTCGATAACAATTAACTGTAGTTTCGATTCTGTTCGTTGTTTAATGTTGATATGAATTTTGCCAATTCCCTCTAAGTTCTTTAATTCACCATGGGTAATCGCATTTTCTACAAGCGGTTGGAGAATAAAAGGTGGAATGAGAGCATGACTTAGATTCGGATCCATCTCGACGCTAAGTTCAAACCTATCAGGAAATCGAGCTTCTTCTAATGCGAAATAGGCATGGACATTTTCCAATTCTTTTTCGATACGTACAAGACGGTCGGTAAGTCCTGTCAAATTGTTTCTTAAAAAGGTAGATAAATGAAGTAACAATTTACGAGCGAGCATAGGATCCATGCGACAAAGTGCAACAATTGTATTAAGAGCATTGAATAAAAAATGAGGATGAATTTGGGCATGTAGTGCCTTTACTTCGGCATCTTGCAGTAACTTATTATAACGTTCAACCTCTCCCAGCTCTAATTGACTAGAAAATAAATTACTAAGTCCTTCTGCCATTTCTCGTTCAACAGAAGTCATGAGAAATGGATGGCGAAAATAAAATGTTAACGTCCCAATCGTCTTATCTTTCACAAGTAACGGCAATACAATAAATGCCGCCTTATTTACATTTCGCGGATATAATGCATCCGCAAAGGATCGAACGATTTTCATTTTCCCCGTTTTAATTACCTCTTCTCTATATTTAAGCTCAGATGGATTGCTGGTTCCGCCTGTATGAGCTAGCTCTCTAATTCCACGGGTAATTGCCACATGGTCGACATTGGTTAACTGTTGGATAACCTTTGCGGCTTTTGATGCCGTGGATTCGTTTAACCCCTGACGGAAAAGTGAAAGTGTCCGGTTTGCAATCGATAGTGCCGTAGCCGTTTGATTAGCACGTGTTCGTTCCTCAGCCTCAATGACACTATAAAAAGTCATCGCACAAATCCAGATACCAATACTATTGATAACGATAATCGGAATCCCAGTATAGCTAATTAAATGAAGAGCTGTAATGTGCTGGGTAGTAAACAATGGGATAAGTAGAATTTGAATGATAAGAATCAAAATACTAATTAAAAACATAGGTAAAGGGCGAATTAAGCCAATGCCACGCAATTTACGGCCAAATAGCCCTGCCAATCCACCACCGACAAGTGAGGCGATAAAACTGGCATCGCTAATAAATCCACCCATAAAGAAGCGATGTCCACCCGCAATTAAAGCTGACCCAAGTCCAACCCACGGGCCACCAACCAGCCCACCAATGATAATGCCAATATTGCGTGTATCTGCAATGGCATTATTCATTTGAAGTTCAGGATTCCATAGGTTAGAAATTATTACTTGTGCTTCTGGATTGACGACGATGGCTGTATAATTTCCAATGACACCAAATAATCCGAAGAGCATAGTCATTACAAAGCTACCTTTGATGTTTAAATCTCGATAAATCATCTGTCTAAAAATAGGCAGTCGTGTGAAGAGGAAGGCAATAGTGATGATGAGCGTCATTCTTGATAGCATTTGTGATAATAGATCCCACATGTTAAATCCCCGTTTCTTTTCCACTCTTAAATAAATTTCTTTTTTCATAGTACTTCTATTTTTCATAGTAAGGGGTAACTGGCAGCTTGGCAATAAAATCATTTGTGTAAAATTGAACCTGTTAATCTTCAAAGTAATCCATCCTTAGATAGTTCCAATACCTTACAAACCTATATTTTACGATAAACAATAAAAATCCATTTCGAAAAAAAGTGAGCACCGGATGGAACTTTGGCCTAATTGTATAACCACAGAATAGACTTATCACGGTATCCATACCTTCCCTACCATTAAAAAATTCGGATCTTTTAAGTCATATATTTATTAGATTATTTCACCCGTTTATAGGGGATTATAAAATACGGTATTAAAACCGACAACCATCGAGAATGGATAATATTCATTTAAAGGATAAAAATAGAATGATATTCTAAAAAAAGAAAGGGTTCATTATGATTACTGATAAACAAATACTTAACAAGGCGGAAGACCTAAATGGGTTAATTGAAGCCCAATGGATTAATCAAATTTTCCTATCCCCGGCTTGGATATTCCAAGTAGTTTTTATTCTCCTCACATATATCTTGTTTTTCTATCTTGTAGACAAAAAACGAATTACTGAAATACTTCTATATGGATCTTTAGTTGCTGTCGCATTTGTTGTATATGACTCTGTTGGCGAGCAATTTAATTACTGGGCAACCCTGAAGGATGTATTACCCATAAATGTTAACTTTTTTTTGGGTGACGCTACTCTTGTTCCTTTATACGCCATGTTGGTTTATCAATACACTTTCTCTTGGAAACGTTATTTAATTTGGATTGTGGTTTGGGGAGGGATTTTAGCTTTTGGATATTATAACTTGGTGTTAAAATATCTTAAAGTATTTGTTTACATAAAGAAATTTTCTGTAGCAATAGATTTTTCCCTTTTTCTAATCGTGGGTATTATCGCTAGGTGGATTGTAGTTTCTCTTTTAAAATTAGAAAAAAGAAGGAAAGTAAGTTAAGATTTTGCAACAATCTGGCCCTTTAACGGAACAACTTCATATTCAATTAATAGTTCATTAATGCTCCTTTTAATTCAAATGTTCTTTCCTTTTACTATAAAAACGCCCCCCTTTACATAAACATCCAAAGGTGTGAAACGTCGCAACTTTTTTGAAAACATCGTGACTTTATTTCAAATCTACACATATGTAATAAAGTTTGATTAAATTGTACCTACAAAAGCTATATTTATAATAGAGAAAACCCCTCATTTTAAAAAAAGGTTGATCAAAATGCGTGGGTTTGATTTTGGAGTATATCTAGTATTTATAAAAAAGATTGATTAAATTGCTCTATGAAAATCAAATTTAATCATTTCAAATTTGATAAAACTAATGTAAGGGCTTTTTAAATTATTGATTATAATATCATTTTTTCTGTACTCATTTTCTTAATAAATATTTTAAAGGATTTAAATCATATGTAGGAATTTTGAGTTGCTTTTCTATATTGTTTAAAACTTCACACATGTTGTATTAATTAATATCATTCATATTTTGGATCAGATTATCGATACCTACAAAATTTAATGAATATATTTGTTGTTATTGATTCATTAAAAATATATAAGCGAATTTTTCCAAATGCACCATAAGCATCTTCTCCTAATTTATGATATAACCATTTGAATTCGTTCCCCATAGTGCACCCCCCGAATAAAAAAAATAACTTCATACGGATTTGATACCCAAAAAGGTCATTAATAATCAAACTTTATTATAAATGATCAATCTTTTTCACAAAACCACAAATCTTGTCTCGATGCAACTCAAACGGAACCTATATCCATTTCAAACACTTATTATTACAATCTGGAGAAGTAGAAATTATACAACTCAACTCTGACCCAATTTGAATCTCTTGTAGTTTAATGTGTACAACTAGTCGTGACCCTACCTTAATGTAGAACCCTATTTTGAGTGCAACTTTTATGCAGCGATAGTAACTTTACATATATGCAACTGACGGTTGACAAACAGCCATGCAGGATTGCTAGAAAGGCAACCGAAGGATTTGCTATAGTAATACTCATAAAAGGAGTGTTTATTATGACGATATCAGAAAGAATTCAAAATTTGAGAAAGGCAAGAGGGATATCTCAAGAAGGGCTTGCAGATAAAATAGGCGTATCACGACAAGCAGTTTCGAAATGGGAAAGTAAACAATCTTCTCCCGATTTGGATAAAATAGTTCTGTTGAGCGATTTCTTTGAAGTTACTACAGATTATCTTCTTAAAGGTACTGAAAATGAAAAAAAACAAACGAAAAATATAAATGCTCATATTTTTACAGCGATAGCTACAGGGCTTAATTTTATTGGTTTAATCTTAGCTTGGTTATTTTGGTACGAAAAACAGCAAGTAATGGTAGCAATTGCAATTGGGTTTATTTTTATAGCACTTGGTCTTATGATTTTTGCAGTAGGTATGAATTTTTCCTCAAAAGAATCTAAGATAACCGCAAAGAGAAATTTTTGGTTAATTAATATATGGCTCATTAGTTATATTCCGTTGTTTCTTACCTACAACATCTTATATACACACACACTCGCTCCATATAAGATGTCACCTAGGTCATATATTGTCGACATGCCATTTTGGATTGTCTATATTCTGGTATGTTCATCGGTTATGTTTTTTCAAATTAAACCTAACTCTACAAAATGAGCCGATTGTCTCTTAGAGCAAAACCACTCAATTTTGCGAGATTTTGGTTAATCTCATTAATCGGGCCGCCTTTTGGACTTTAACTGTCCGTAAGGCGGTTCTTTGTATAGGTCTAAATGAGTTCACTTTTTACGATTTCATCCGAAATATCATGAGTAATGGTGGATATGCAGACGAGATTCGTCGTTTTAATTCTCTTTCAGTGAGTATAGCCACCTATGGAACACCTCTTCGGCTAATCATGATCAAAGAGGTGAGCTTCGCAACTTTTTTACAAACGTAGCGATTTTATTCAAAGCATTGCGACTTTATTTCAATCCACACTCTCATGTAGTCAAGTTTATTATAGTCAGCCTTATGATTTTGGCAAAAAATTAAATATAGTTAAGAATTTAACAGAAAATAGTGGTTCAAAGTCAAACTAATGCATTAAACAATAAACCTTTTCTAAAGCAACAAAAAGTGACAACAGTTATTATAAGTTTTTTCCTTATCTAATATCTGTATTAGATTATGGATTCAAAACTGAAGAACATTTTCAAGATAACAAAAAACCTTGATACAACAAGTGCCCTAGCTGTATCAAGGTGACATATGATGCCACAACATCTTTTAATTATGTGACAAATACAATAAATATAAGTTGTGACAAGATTAGTTATAACTCACATACAAAAAGTGTAGCTTTGAAATAAAGTTTGATTAAAATGTGCTACAAACGTTAATCTTATAATGGAAGAAAAACTTGCATTTTGAAAAAAGATTGATCAAAACACGAGACCTAATTTTCTACTACTATATTCGTTTTTATAAAAAAGTTTAATCAAACTTCAATTCGTTTGTTTTGTTCTTCAAATTCCTTAATAACCATATTTAAGTTAGCAATTGCATCAATAAACTTGTTATAAAAATTACGTTCCTGATTTTTCATATTCAAAACGTTAGTTGATGTGAGTCCCCTTTCATTAAGTTCATTTATAAATTGTTTAGATACCCTGGACAGTTCAGTTAATTCATCCATTACATAAACATAGAACGTTTTAGTGCCTCGTTTCTCCATACGTACATTCTTTATTGGTATATGGTCCATCTTATTAACAACTCCACGTAATACACCTGTACGATCTTTATTATTTTCGTCTACAAGATCCTCACCAAATCGACCTTTTAATTGATTAAACAGTTCATTAAATTGTAATCCCTCATGAACATTGGAAATGTTTTTTAAAATGTTAGGGATTTCATTTCGGACTTTAGTTGTAATATTTAAATTTTCATCCATAATAATCATCTTCCCTTCAACTTCTCTTGTTTTTCTTAAATCTAATTTTAAATCCTAAAATTAGATTTGTAAACCTATTTATTTTTTAAAAAACCTAATTTTAGGTAAATAAACCCGATATAAGAATAATTATATTTATTTGACCAACAACTTTATAAAAAAAGTGTATTTTGAATCAATAATTTGATTCAAAATACACTTTTACGTGTAAAATATTAACTTCTATAAGGAATCTTCAATAACCCGTCTATCTTCAATTTCTAACTTATATACTTTGTAAACTATATCATTCAAAAGTCCTTCTAAAAAAGAAACATTTGGTCTTTTTTTTAATATTTCATCTACTATCTCTACAATTTCTATATACTCCTTAGTTTCCCTATTTAAAAACACTAAAGGATACTGTTTCATTATCGGAGCTTGAAATCTATATTTTTTTGATTGTAGATGTGTTGAATTTATCTGTCTATGACAAAAGTTTAGAACATTACTATTTAAAATTCCTAGTAAATATTTATAATCACTTAATATATAATCATTTTTTAGCTTTATACCATATACAGTTCCATTATAAAAATACCCCTGTGTATCTAATGAAAATTTGTTATATGAAGCAAGGTCTGGAGTTAATATTTTTATACCACTAAATAAACTAAATGAACGTGAGGTCCAGTGTTCAAACCAATTTTTACTACTATGTTCCGCAAAATACGACCTATTGCTTAGCTCTGCTTTGTATTCTAAAAGATATTTCTTAACATTAGGATAATCATCTAATTGTATAGGAGTTGATACTCCATCTATATTCTCATAGGGATACAATACATTAGTATCCTGATTTCTTTGATTTCCTGACCAAGCATAAGTCCATTTTTCTAGATTTCTTCCTCTTAATAATGGATATAATACTTCTTTTTCAAGCTTTTTTTCTTGCACAAATTCATTTGTCATTTCTTTACAAAATATAGTATCCGCTGTAGTTTGTACACCAATAGAAACTTCACTAATGATATCTTTTAAGAAGATATTTGAGTTATCTTGAATTTTTTTTAATACTTGTTCACTAGCACCCTCTACATATCTCCATTTCCCGTCAATTATAACATTTCCAAGTCTTTTTTTACTAAATGACTCTGTTTCAATAATTACTTTAAACCAATCTGGACTATTATTAATACTGTTACCATTAATATTTTTTTCAAAAAAATATACTGCGGATAACACTGCAGCTTCGAATGGAAATATTGAACTTAAATCATATACTCTTAAAAGTTTAGAGGTATTATCTACATATTCTCGTATGCCCTTTCCATACTGAGTTGCCATGAACTTATCAGAGCATAAAACAATTACTTTTCCCGAATCCTTAACTAACCTTAAACTCTTTTCAATAAATAGTGGATATAAATCAAATCGACCTGTTGCAGAATAATAAATTCCTCTTAATTTCTCACGTATATCTTGATCAATTAATTGATACCTTAAATACGGAGGATTGGTAATTACTAAATCGAAACTATTATCTTTGAGAAATTCATGCCCACCTAGCAAGGAATCTACTTGATAAATAGGGAACTTTGCATTTGGATCTATTGTTTCTTGATAATATACAAGTTCCATTAATATTTTCAATTTAGTTATTAGACAAGGAACTTCTTGAATATCTACCCCAACAATAAACTTACCTGCTATTAAACTATTTATTATATCTTGATTAGATTTAAAAGAACCCTTTTTTAAAAAATTACCTAAAATTCTTATCAAGAAATTCCCTGAACCACAAGCAGGATCAATAATTCTCTTTGTAGATTCCAAGTTATCCCCTAATTCCGTTAAAATAAATTCAACGAGTTCATTTTGGGTATAATGCTCTCCCAATTTTTTTCTTTGTTCTTTTTCAGAACAAAGTATATATATACTCCCTAATATATCTTCAGTAGTATAAAATGGAGGACGTTTCTTCAACCAATTAAAAAAGAACAGTAGATTCTCATTTTCTAAATCCAATTCACTAAATATATCTTTATTCAATTTATTCATGGCCTCTATTTTTAATTCTTTAAAATCTATACTATTCAAACCCTTATTCCAAGTATTAATTTCAATATACCTGGAACAAAAAGAAATTGCGTATAATAAATAGAAATTTTTTAAATCGGACGCTTTAACACCTTTATTTCTTCTTATTTGTTCAACAGTTTCAAAAATATATTTTTTCGCCATCATGTACAAACCCTAATTAACGCATCAATTATTTGTTGCTCTATTGTTTCTTTATCTGCACTAACACACAATATACAAGGCTTTTTTATTAAATTATCAGTATGTCCCCATGTAACTTCACTTCGATTTGAATCATTCCCATTATTTTCAAAATAAGCTACTGCTAAAAATCCTGTGAAGATATCCGCATAACGTTGGGAGATTTTGGTTTTTATATCTCTTTTTACTCTGTTGAATTCATGCGCATTTCTTTTTGTCTCTACAGCAACAATATATTCACGACCAGTTTTTTCATTTTTTAATCTAATTAGTAAATCAATATCTCTTGAACCACTTGTAGGTTTGCCACTTCTTATAAGATCGAACTGCAAGTCAGTCAACAATTCGATAATTTTCAATTCATTTTCACTCGAGTTAACTCTTTCTTGTACACTATTAAAAATGTCTTCAACATAATCTTGATGCCAGAAAGCTCGAACATAATGTAATAAATGTTGAGGAGGCGAATATATATTTTCTACCCTAGTTAATTCAATAATTCTTTCTGGATTCCCTTTATCATTCTCTTTAAAAATTAATCCAGAAGAAGCATCCACCCAAACACTCGTATCCACCAAGTTATTTTTTATGACTCTATTATATTTTTGTAAAAATCTAGTGATGTTATTCATATTTGATATATTTGAGTATTGTTCTTCCTTTAAATAGCCCTTATCTAACAAGTCTTTTAAAACCAATCGAATTTTACCATCTTTATCTTTAGATTTAGTCATGGTTAAAAATGATTTCATTAAAGTATTTTTTGACAGATGTTTTTTATTCTCTCTATAGCCACTTGAGATTTTTCTACTTAATAACCACTTCCAATTAATATTATCTTCCCATCCAACATCGGTAAATAATACGCTTGTTTTATCAATCAAATACTTTAGCATATCAAAATTAAAAGCTTTTATAGTCACTTTCATTGAATGAGAAAACTTCATATAACCAATAAATGCTACTCCAAAATTGAGAGTTTTCAAAGTAAAAATAGCTATATTTTCACAACGAATATTATGAATAAGAGGTGTCTTAGAGTATGTTTGTTCTGCATAATCAATTTTTTTTAACAGATTATGTTCTGTATCATATTCCTCAACTTCACTGTCTTGTATTCTTACCAATTGGGACAAGAACTCTTCTTCACTTAAATTACTATTATTAATATTAAACTCAAATATTATTTCTTCTGATTCATAGAAATCTAACTCAAATTCATCCTCTATATAGTCATCTTTCATTTTTACTATTTCACAAAATTTATCCTGTAATTGTTCAATTTCATCTTCAGGTGGCGCCTCATTTATATCAAATATTATTGAATTCTTAATAATAAACTTGTACTTACATTTATATTCTTCCAAAACATCTTTAATTTCATCTTCACTAATTTCAATACTATCAGGAATTGTTAAATCTATGAAAAACCATTTTCTATTTTGTGACATACATATAACCCTTTCAAAGTCATTTTATATCATTTATAACTCTTTCTAATTCAGAAACCATTTTTTCTTTTGAAACCTCGTCCTTAACATTCTTATATGCAAAGAGGTTATATAATTCAAGTTCAGTAATAGCTAATCCATGAATATCTGGGTGAAGACTTAGCATCTGGACAATCGCTTTTGTTTCCCATTGCTTTTGATATATAAATATAGTTTCAAAATCAGCGTCCTTAGAACTCAAATTATCTTTATATTTAATACACTTATCGATACTAGTCGCTAAACTTTTAGAATTAGAAACTGTTGAAATATACAACAATTTTTTAGTCCCCCCGCTAGAGACAAATAAAACTGATCCTAACTCATCTTTTAAATGTAGTTTTTCATATCCTAATTCCATTAATAATTTTTCCAAGGAGCTTTTAATGATACCCGTTTTAGCATTATGATGAGCATCTTCCCATTGTTTTTTCACTTCTTGAATCATTTTTTCATACTCTATACGAGTATCAGTAGAAATTTCTAATGTTTGTTTATTCATACGTAGATCATCCATTATACCTAACATATTTAATATTGCATCTCTATAACTTATTGGTTGCGCCGTATCTCCACCTAATCTTTCTAAAAATCGTTTTCTCATTTCCAACTCATTTTTAGCATAAATATCATAATCATAGGCAACTTTATATCTAACAGACAACTCACTAAATAGTTCCTTAAATTCAAAAAGATCTGCAGGGCTAAATTCGCTTAAAGCATTGACCTGATGCTGGATTCTTGACCATAATGCTAATTCTGCGCTTCCTACCTTCTCTTGTAAGTGCCCTTCATATTGTTCAGTAACAGAAGTAATCAATACAAGGCTCGCCGGATCAAATCTAACAGCTTCATCTATAAAAGCTTTATAACTTGTAAAGAAATTCCTACGTGCAGCGGGAGTTAAGGAAAGATATGCATGCTCAAACTCGTCTAATAAAACTAATAAATACCCATCCTTCTTTTTATACTGCAAGAAAAATTGAATTATCTTTATGTAATCTGAATCACTTAAATTTTTGATCCCTAGTCTTGATAATTCAGTTCTTCCATGCGAAGCACCCATTACCCTGATAGCTGCACTTTCTTTTTTCGTTTTTGCACAAACTTCATACAATAATCTTGCTAAATCGCTCGACACCTTATATCTATTACATAATATACCTATCACTAGATCTTGTTCGCCGTCTAATTCCCCTTCGAATTCTTTGGCTAATAAATTCATTGCATAAGTGAAGTCTTCATAATATTGTTGAAAAATCTTTGAAACTATCATTTTTACAAAGCTATGTTTAACAGTACTAGTTTCTTGCACTTGAAATTTCACCATGTAAAAATTACCATTTTCATTCATTCTTGACTCAATCCAGTTCAAAAAATGAGTTTTCCCACCACCCACTTTTCCTGTTAAAACAATATGTTCAAATCCGTATCCATGCATACAATCTGTTAACTTTTGAGTTAAACGACTCTTTGTTTCATTTTGATTTATAATAAAAGTTGGCTTTTCAGGTGGTTGCGAATTTTTCATCCCATTTATTTCTTTAATAACCATTTTCTTTTCTAAATTGGTTTCATTTACAAATAAATTCTCAATAAATTGGATTAATTCCATTTTACTCCTCCTAAAAAAATTAAAGTTTAAAGTTCTCCTTTATTTTCAAATAATAAAATTTCTTATCAGCTATCTGAACATATCCTTTAGAAGCAAAGTCATTATTAACCGTAGAGAACGATGTACGTGAGGATAATATTGGATCAAAATATAATTGACTTATAAAATCTTTAAATTCCTTTTTCTCTATATTTTTCTCTTTTATCATTTCATTTTGTAGCTCAACCAGTGTAATATTTTTATCATATTGATTATTAGTAAGTATTAAATATAGCTTCTGTAAATGCTTTAAAAAACTAATATAATTACTATATTGTTCAAAAGGATTATCAACAGTGTCCCTCTGACAAATCTTTATTATTCGCATCAAACCAAATAGTTTCTCCCTATTTGTAGATAATTTTCCTTCCTCATAACCTAATTCATATAATTCTTCTAAAAGCTTTGGTTTTGATAATTTAAATTCAGGATCGATAAAACATATATCTTTACAAACCTTAAATAACTCTGGAATCCGATAAACTAAATATAATATTAATCCGTCTACAGGCCTTTTTAAATCTAAATATAATTGGGTCTCCCAGGTGAGACTAAATTCTGAAGTTCCTTCGATTATATTTAATTTTTTTAGTTCCTTAATAGTAATATTTGTTCTTGAAGAACGTTTACCGATTAATTCACTAACAAAATTCTTGAGCAATTCATTTGAAATAGGTTGATTATAATCTATATGAATTAGAATTTTTTCAAGTACTTCCATAGAAGGAGGAAATTCATATAAAGGATACATCTTCACTACATTACCTCCCAGTCTTTATATCGATAAAATTATTTTATCGATAAATAACTCTTAATGTCAAATTATCTTTATAAAAAGTACCAAATTCTACATTTGTGAAAAACCTTATGCTTTCAATTAAAAACTAAATCCGACTGATTTAAATATTTTTTATTAGTTTACCCAATCATATTACGCTATTATTCACTAATTTAAGGTTTAAAAAATCAAAGCTATTTTAATCGATTAGTAGCCATAAAATTTTTATAAAATTAACGAAAGAAAATACATTTTTACATTTTAAATAATGATTTATTGTCCTAAATTTCTATCCCTAACTAACCCCATATTTTTAAAGTTTTATTGATATAATAATTTATTTAGTAACATTTTCCCTCTATGATATATCCCTTTAAAACTATGCTTTGCTTTAATAACATTAATACCTTGCTTTTCAATACTCCGGATTGACTTACTTGTCCAAGTACCACTAACATTAACCAAATTTATAAGTAAACTATTGTATATAGATTCCCAATTATTTATTGAGAATGAAGACATAATTAACGTCGATAAAGACCGATTTTCCCTTTCAACTTCGATAACATAGAACTTTTTTCCATTAGCCATATATACTTCAACAACTACATAGCGTCTTTTGGTAATACCATCACTTAATCTCATGAATTTTCGTTCACCCATCCCATCGGGAAGCACATTGATAAATAGTTGGATTACTTTTACTTGTGGAGACTGTTCTATTACTTTCAATACATTAATAAAATCTTGTAGTTCTCCTTGGACTTGAATCTCATGAACATGTGATGTTCTAATCCTCGCGCCAACTGTTCCCCTCCAACATCTGCTGTGGAACGAATAGAATCATTGTTAATATAGTATTTCTTCGTATTTTCATCTTCTTTAGTTCGTTGCTTAGTAGAATTATCTTTAACACGATTAATTTTAGGTACTTTTGTATATTCATGCTTTAATTGATTCATTTGGATCAAATCAAAATCTTCAATAGTTCTATCTACCTGTTCATCTAGTGTAAACTCCTCCTTATCACCTTTTTGATTCTGTTTATGATAAGTAATTTTCTTTGCTTCGTTAGATTTTTCTCTATCTTATATTTCTGGATGTGAAATTGAAATATTTTCATATGGAATATGCTTATTCTTCACATTAACAATTTGGAGTACAGTCCTGCTATTATTACCCTGCTTAACCCTAGCTGTGAAGGTAATTGGTTTAGTAAGTGCCCAATCAAATTTTGATTGTTGTTGGAAAATAATTTCTTCTAAGAAGTCGTTGCGATATTGTTGACTTGGCTCAAGCAAAATACAAGACTCGAAATCCACCCCATTATCATGTGGAATATAAATTTTCTCTACGTTACGTGGATCATAAACTATCTCGATACTTCTATTCTTAAGTTTTAAATACCATTGTTCTTCAATTGCTTGCTTTGAACTATATAATAGGTTCTTAAATTTAATACCAACTCTAGAAATAGTAGCGTTTCCCCATGGGCGTTCTAGGACCATTTGTTTCGGATTTCGAATCACTTAAAATTGGTCTATGTTTAGACTCAAATTCCTTTGCGCTCTTACGGAATTGAATATCTGTTTTCGGATCTTCTAATTTCTTAAACCAATAGTAAAACTGATTATATGAAGGTATTCGACTCGTATCCCAAACGTGATATTTCATTTCACCATTCTCTTTATAGCGGTCTGAGTAGAAATCACGCAAAATAAAATGGTATACGTCTGTTAGTGAATAGTTATTTGTTTTACGATAATACCTACAATGAATATATCGTATACGATGGGAACCGAAGACTAACCGCATTGAAACTATTATTAGGTAATACTTCAGAACTGATAAAAGTTATGTATCCGAAAACCTATCGCTTTATAGAAAATGTAAAAAATAATATCGATGTAAGAACTTTAATTCTTAACGCTAAGGTTTATTCTGACTCTGAAGCAATGGCAAATCATGTAATGAAAATTCATGCGGGTGAACAGTTGGGTTCAGAACAAATTAGCTGGGATTTTAAAGAAAAAGACACTTTCGAGGCTCAGTTTTTTAATAAAAAATAAGTTTAATTAATCGTTCTGGTTGATTAACAATAGTATTCCATAAAGCATAAATCCCTCGATCGTAATCATTAATAATAATTTTTTTAACATCATTATTAACTAGAAGACGCAGAGCTACAGCAGCTCCCCCAGCAAAAGGCTCTATGTATGTCGATATATTATTTCTATTCACAAGATATTTAACATAGTTATCCATCTTTGAGCTTTTTATTGGTAGACGCTGAACGTTTGCGCTTGGACATTAAATCACTCCTAAATAGATTGTCTAAAGATGAACCCGATCTACTACAGCTATTCTAGAAAAATCACATGATACTACTATCAGTAAAGCAAACTATCGATTCTAAAAGACTAGGATTGTTGGGATTATATTTTGGCAACATTCTCATTCCACCTTTTTCTAAACAACAAAAATAACCTCTTATGGATATCATACCCAAAGAGGTTATTTTTAATCAAACTTTATTACAAATTATCAATCTTTATTTAAAATAATCAAACTTTGTTTTAAATGATCAATCTTTTTTATAAAACTACAACAAATGTAGGTTTGGAATAAAGTTTGATCATTTCGTAATGTTGTTGCTCCACAATCGCGCCCTTTAATGGAATAACTAAAATATGGGCTTAGTCCTAAAATTACTCATAGCTTGTTGAACTATCGGTACTCGTTTGTTTAATAAGGAATTTAATTAAATTTATAGTAATCAACCATCATGGCTACTTTAAAAGCATTATCAATCTCATTTTTCCTTAAGAAATCCTAAATAGATTGTGCTTCTTCTTCCCAATCTGGTCCAAACATGTATAAATAATTCACAAACTGTGATGCTTCTTTTGCTTTCTGTTTTATGCGGGAACAGTCTTTCTCCTTACGAAACGTCTTTCTACCAAATAAACGACGAACATAGACAACAAGCCGACACCGATCGGTATGCCGAACGCTTCGTACGAAATTGGTGCTCCTTCAAGCTTAAGCTGGCTTGTGGCGCGGTACTCGAGCCGCTTGGCGGCGAATTTCGCCGTCCAGATATCTTCTTGTTTCGCCAAATCTTCAAACGCAGGTTCCATCGCGAACCGCTCTGGCGAATCACTGTGCAGGAAAAGCTGCTCAGCCTTTCCACCGTTCACGTTCCAGTTTCGGATATCATCCGCAGCGCGCGTCTTAACGTCCGGCCCCACAAAAATCATTTTGTCGAGTTTTGGAGCATCCTCTATTTGATATCGGGCGATCAGTTTCAGACCGTGTCGGGTAACGACCGGCTCGCGTTTGTTGGATATCGTCAATGTTGTTGTCGTTCCGGAAGCCCCGTACGTGTCAAAAGCCGAGGATAACATCAGCTCGTCGGCACCGTCATACAGCAGGACCCCGTTCTTTTTCTTGCTCCATTGAAACGCATTGTTCAAAATATAGACGATATCGCTCAATCCGGCCGTGAAAGGTTCCATTTGCGGATGCTGAACAAAATCGTATGAAGGGTAATTCATTTCCTTCGCCACTTTCTCCGCTACTGGCTCTCCCATTTGCCGGGATATAACGTTCAGAGTGGCATCAATCCCCGAAGTCAATCCAGCCGAAGAAACTATGTTACCGTCAGTCACGTAGCGCTGATCCCTTATCCAAGTAATCTCGGTATATTTCTTTTCCAATCTGCCGATATCTCCCCAATGTGTTGCCGCAGATTTCCCGTTCAGCAGGCCGGAATCCGCCAAATTTTCCGCCCCATTGCAGATGGACAACAATATCGTTTCCTTGCCGGAGTGCTTCCTTATCCAATCGCGGACAGGCTTGAATTTCGCCTCATCCAAAATCGGCATGAAAGGGATCACGATTATATCGGGACTTTTACCCGTCAATTTGTCCAACTCGTCGAAAGTGTAATGGGGTACGACATCAAGCCCGCCCGTCAACGATTTGATATATTTGTCGGGAGCTGCCGTAAACACATTGTACGAGCCCGTCATGGAGAACATCTCGTATGGTACGAGAAAATCGAACACCTCGGTCACTTCATTCGCCAAAATAACGGCCACTGTCGGCTTTTTCGAATCATAGGCAGGAGCTTGGATGCTTTGTAGAGAAGCAGGAACTGGCTTATCGTAAACCGACATAGCCTCCTGCATCGTGCTCATGAAACCGATCGCTCCGGTTCCTCCCACAACCAGAACGAAAACGCATACATACACGATGAGACGCCATACTTTATTCAATCGCCATCTCTCCCTTAATTTTCTCTAGTTAATTGTGAAGTGTTACTTACTTCGATAATAAAGGAAGAAGGCAATTGAATAAACCCGCCCGCGGATTATATTTTTCTCTGACTAAGGTCTTAGTAAAGGACCTTTTTCTCGAACAGCAGACGAAAGCTTCTTTTAAAATAATAACTGACCGCACTTTTCTGAATATGACTCGATCGCGCTATTCCCACAGCGCCGGAGAAGCATGGTCTGTACATGATAGAACGCTTTTGCCGCTGAATCTTCTCCCTAATAAGAAAGCTGTTGCTTTGAAATAAAGTTTGATCAAAAATATCCCGCAAGCCAGTGTTTTACAATAAATTAAAAGAATCCATTTTGAAATGATCAAAATGGATTCTTCTCTTATGAATTAGTATACATTTTTTATAAAAAAGTTTGATCATTTTTATCCTATGATCTTCCGCAACCGTGCCCGATTGTGGAGGTCAAATACATTATACAAAAACTTCCGATATACCTTCCCCTTTTGCGTTAGCCTGCTCTATACCGCAATTTTTAAAACTGGATATTTTAAAAAAGTGAAATGATCAGAACTAGCGTTGATAAGGAACCCGCAGACATTAAAGTTATTATTTTTCGTCCATTCTTCTCTTTTGAAGATTTTACAAGCTCTTGGACACCGCACCCCATATAATTATAGATGCTATGTAAATAATAATTATTTACATATTTGACATCTCCTTTCTTATATTTTAGTACAAAAATCTAATTTTTGTATTTTTATTATAAAGTTTGATTAGAAACATCACGTAAACCCGCATTTTACGTTAAATTAAAAGAATCCGTTTTGAAAAAAGTTTGATCATTTTCTATCGCTGGTTCTTCTACAAACACACCCATTTATTGAACAAAGCGATACTTACTTTTCGGGCATAGTGAATGTCACAGAAATACCATCGCTTTCTTCAACTTTCATAAATATTTCATTAAGAATTTCTAATGCTCTTTCATTTGATTCATATTTTCCCAAAGCTTTATTCCATTCATCTAAACTCGCACTGCCGATATATAACTGCTAAAATGTCGGTACCCTCCCCAACCTTACTCCCACACCCCCCTCAAGCCCTTGCGGCTCTAAGCCTCTTCCCTTTCTCTTCTTCTCTCTACCCCTCTTTCTTCTGCTACATAGTTCTTCCCCAAAACCCTAATTTTCGCCCCCTTTTTTCCGTTCTGGCTTGTATCGAATATTCGTACAATGTTATTAAGTTGGTACCGTAATGGAGGAAAGAATCGAGAGAAAAGAAAGGAAATGTAGTCATTTTGGGATAGTTTTACGGTTGGGAAACACACTGAAAAGAGAGCGGAAATCCTACGGATTTTTTTATTGAAGAAACGATTGAAACCCATATTGGACATGGGATTGAAGGGATATTGGAGACAAAGAAAAGGGACGAAGTCCTATTGGACCCGCCCCGAATTGATATTGATTTTACGATTGAATCAAGATTGAATACATATTGTTCTCCTGCTCTTTATTCTTCTCTCTTCCTTCCGCTCTGGATACCAACTATTTAGCAGTAGGTACCGACTTTTTAGCGTGGGGAAGGAGAAAGTAACAGGGAGATATAATAGAGAAAAGAATGAGGAAGGAAACATTAATAATAAATTCAATTCCAGCACTCGATAATTTATGAACGGATTAATAAATCCTTTTTTGAATTACCTACGGCAAGAAATTTCCCATAAATAATACTTATCCTTTGAAATAAAACCCCTTCCTATAAAGTCCTATGGGACTGAAATGTATAGCTGACAATCTTTATTTTTGGGGTACACACCCAAGTTTCCCCATAATATTAACACCATATCTGCCAATTGATTAAACACTTTCACATCGTCCCATGTACCATAAGACTCATATAACTTATTTAATTTATCTGGAAGTTCTCCCCACACTCCATCTAAATAGGTATATTGTTCAACAAAATCATTCATTTCGGTAGGTGGGTCTATATTATAGCCGTGACAATAACCAATGAAATATGCAGTTACTTTTAATAATTGAGAAGTTGATAATTGGATCTCACCAAATAACTTATCGATATTCCCATCAGCACGGTATGCTTTAATTTCTTCTTCACACTGCTTTTTAGTATTTGGAATTAGACTTAATAAACTTTCAACATAAATATCATGATTCTCAGGTTTTGAAGGTGCAGAAAGTTTTGTTGCTATATATTCACTCCATATTAAATCTGCGTGAGCGTATGCAACTTGGCTAACTTTATCTGAACTGTTAAAAAAGGCCTCCTCAAGATCAATTACCCCAAATGCTCTATACTTTTCATAGTCATCATGTACATGACAGAATTCATGGTGTATATAATGGATAGAATTTTGTTTTAGATTTTCATCAAACAAAGCATATATGATACGTGGATCGAAAAAAATAGTTGTTTTAAAATCACCATCATCTAGGTATGACAAAACCTTTCCCACAGCAATTCCAAACTCATTGTTAGTATAGCCCTCCCGTAATCCATTCTGTTGTTGGAATTCAATAAGTTCCTTTCCAAAGTCATCCGGAACAATTATGTATTGCAAAGAACCTAGATTAAGCTCCTGAAGTTGTTCAATAATCTGTTCAAATGCCTGTTTGATAGCAATAACCATATTTTCATCAAATTCTCTATTATTGATAATAATCTCCAAAATTCTTCCCCCTACAGTTTGATAATAAGATGAAGCAAAATCTAGGATACTTCTTTAGATTTAAGGATAATTAATCTACAAAAAATTGCTTTAGAAAGACCCCTTCATAATGAAAAGCATCATCTTCTATTGGTTGTTTATAATAATCATCACCCTCTTTTATATAACTTTTGAAGTTTTCTTTCCACTCTTTCCAGGGGTGATTACCAGCATTTGCCATAACGAACTTAATCCTTTTCTCAATATTCGTTTGATGTTTAGTAGATTCAACTTCGGATACTTGGGTTACTATATGATTTTGAAAGGCATGTCTTATCTCATGTGCTACAGTAACAAGCCGTTAGAATTCCACCCTTACTAAGAGTTTTTCTATCAATATATATTGTATTTTCAGATGGACTGAAAGCACCAAAAGCATTATCAAGGGTAGTTAAAATTACCTTTGGCTTATCTTTTATTTTCAATCTTTGACATAATAAATCTATAAGCTCACCAATCATCCCTAATCTATCTTTCTCAGATAATTTATTCCAACTACCTAATTCAAATTTCTTCCCTACTACTCGACACTGATCTTTATCCCATTTTAATAGTTCTTCGAATAAACTCATTTTTCTCATCTCCTATTCCTGAGTAGCTGCAACCTGAGCTAATGCCTCTTGTATTTCCTTATTAGCCTCATCGTTAGCAGAGTTCTCTTCCACTTCACTTTCAATTTTCCCCATCATCATATTGAAATGAGACTCATGATTAGAATTTATAAAAATCCTTCTAAATACTTCAAGATAGATTGTATTTTGTTCTTGGTTACTATCTACATATAAATCATCGTTCACATGATGCGATCCATCGTTGGCCCAGGACAATAAAGAATTGCAAACCACCTTATCTTCATCTGGGAACCCTTCAACAATTTCATTAACATCAACGTTACCGAAGAACTTAAAGTAGTTTTCTAATATCCTCCTCATAATGTTTGGTGTTGTTATTGAATTAGGATTTTCTCGTAATTCTTTCCAAAGTAATTCATATGAATTCTTAATGGGATTCTCTTCATACCCACTAATGTGAGATATATTACCCGTCTTCCTGATGATCCAAAATGTTTCATCAGGCTGCCTTTTATTACCCATGCCTTTATTGAAAGAAACTTCCTTATGGAAATAAACATTGTGGGTCAATATTATCAATTGTTTAAAGTTCGAATCTCTACTCCTTACCTTTTTCTTTAAATTATTTATCAGGTTGCTTACCATAAATAGTATATTGCTATCTAGGCTAGAAATTGGGTCATCAATCACAACTACCCTTGCTGTATTTACTTTGTCCTGATCATTACTTCCGTTAATAAGCTGATAGAAATACAGGAAGGTAATAAAGGTCTTCTCTCCTTCACTTAACGTTTCATTTGCATCTTCACCGTTTTCCCTTACAATCTTGTAATTACCCTGTTCATCAGATTCTGCCAACTGGAAATTTGTGAAACCAAATGATTTAAGAAGCGTATTAATTTCATGAATAGAAGGTAAAACACTGGTAAGTTGATTCTGTAGCTCAATCGCCTCTTCTTCTAGTCTTTTTTTGTGGTCTTTTTGCCCATCCTGACTTCTTTTCATTCCTTCTAAAGCTGTAGTCTCTCTTCCAACATTACTTATGTAATTTTCATAATTACTCTTATTCTCTTCAACGATAAATCGCCAAATATCTTTTATTAACCTTTCCTTTTCTTCTTTGATATTGTCAATTACCCTATTTAACTCTGAAATTTGTACATTCGCCTGCTCAACCTCTGATTTTATTTGTTCAAGGTAGCTTGTAATTGAATTTAACTCAATACTTCTACTTGGTTCAATGCTCTTCCGTTCGAGTAACTGAATATTTTCCTTAAAAGTTGAATTCATTATTTCAAATAGAGAAGCTATTTTCTCTTTATTAACGAAAGGGGTGTCTTCATTAACAAGAAATTTGTACCTTTCAAAAAGGCCGAGAGTATCACTTTTATATTTTTCTATAGATGAATTAAGAGTTTGTATATGTTCGCTATATGTTTCATCAAAATATTCGTCCAATTTCTCCTTAAAACTTATAGGAAGTTCTTGTTGGCAAAAAGGACAAATACCATCTGTATCCTCCATATGTCTGTGCCCTTGTTGTACCCAATCACTTATATTTAGTTTAGAAATTAATTTAGCAACATCAATATCTTTTTTACCTATTATTTTTGTTTTAAAGATTGATTGATTCTCCAAGGAACTATCATAGTCAATAATTGGGATTACTCCAACTTTTTCTTGAGGGCTATTAAAAACGGATTCCACTCTGTTTTTTAATTCTTCAATTGTAAACAATTGACTGTTGTTATTTGCGGCTTCATTCAAACACCTTTCCATAAATTTCTCTCTATTATTACGAAGACCTGTAAATGCCTCTTTAAAACTTTCATCATATCTTTGTTTTAAATTCCAACACTGATTTATAAAACTGGTTTTTAAGATTTCTAACTGCTCTTTTTTTTGCTTTATGTTATTTTCTAAATTTCCAATCCGGTCCTGATGTTTCTCTGCATCTTTCAATTTCCCATCAATTAAGGCTAATATTTCAGTAGATTCTTTTCCGAGAGTAAAGATACCTTTAATATTCTTGTGGATACTGAAATTCTCTTGAACAAAATTTCTATTATAAACAAACAGATCAAAATCTAGGCTGCCTTGCTTCCCTTCTATATTACAAGAAGAGAACTTTTGATTATCACCATTTCGTAGCAATTCAGAAATAGTAGTTTTCCCCGTACCATTGCTGCCGTAAATGTAGTTGATCTTACTCAAATTAACTTCAATTCCCGTTGAATCGTAGGATGCAACCTCCTTAATCTGAATCTTTTCTATCATTCTAGTTCCTCCTTACTTTATCTATTTGATAATATATTTGCCTATTGTCAATTTACTATTTTCTATTTTACAGGAAATGTATACCAAAATTAAACAAAACCCTAAATATTCCGATTATTTTTCTCCTTTTTCGACATCCATTTATATACAGTCATAGCAATTGAATACTTATTAGACACGGGATCGAAAAATATTTAACATAAAAAAAGACTGAACCCCTATTGGATCCAGCCAATCATAGAAGAAATGATTTATTCTTCCTCCCTATGCTTTTCAAAAGATTGCTTTATTAGGTACATTGCATCATCAATTTCAGAAATGCTTGTGACACCAATCTCAACATCACCATTTCCCCATCTGCCTAAGTTCGTTACATCTTTACAAATCCCTTTTGGATCATGAATTTCATTGAAGGCCATGTTAAGACTTAAACGCAGCCTACTTTTTTGCGGGACTATATCCACGAAGTTTGTTGTTGTTTTATAAGCAATATACAACTTCTTAAACTCTTCTCTAACGGAACTGTCAAAGTTACAAATCCTTTTTCTAAGTTGTTCAAACAAGTCCAACATAGTTCCTGTTAATTCCGGAAAATCAACAATTGTGTAAGCGGCATTATCATTGCCTTCAGGCTTTTTCTTATATTTCAAGAGAGTATCCTCTGGCAATTCAGGATATTCCCAAACTAATATTGCCCGTTCAGAAAGCTCCTCTGCTCTGTTCTCGATTTCATTCGCATTCCATGTTTCGAGTTTCCTTAATCCTTTATTTAGGCGTAATGGGCTGTCAGCGAATCCACCATCCATATCCCTTTTTTCCTTGAATGGCTTATCACTCAGTTCTGAGTTATAACGGGTTAAAGTCAAATTACCTAATGTATGAAGATATGTCTTTTGTACTTCTTCCCAATTATCTCCTAAATCTTTTCTCCACTCAGCCGATAGGTTTTTATTCTGGGGCATGATATGTTCAATTGTATAGCTCTCAATGTCAACAATTTCTTTTCTCTTGTAATTTTCTAATTTCCTCAACAAATAATTACGGTTCCTAAAATTGTATACATCTTTTATTTTGAGTTCTTTCATGAATTCCCCATCATTAGGAAACCTTTTATAAGAGTCCTTTAAAGCAAATGCCGCTTGGACACTTTCCAAATAGTTATCTTTGTCTATTTCTTTACTCAACGTGGCAAAGGTTTTGTTTAAGGAGTTTGTTGGCACACCACAGATTGCTCTACGAAAAACATAGGATTCTACAAATTTAAGTATTGAAATAAACTCCTCTTTGGAAACCCTCTTTTTATTGTAATCATCATAAACTTCGAGAAGAAAAGGATAGGAAACATCAACCTTTAATACATTGATGTCTTTTAAGGTGTCGTTGATTTCTTTATCCTTTTCGGTTTGGAAAGCCAAATTTACAAAATACTTGGAGAACTGGTAGACCTCTTTTAAAACATCCTCAACTCCGGAATTTTGCCGTTCAAAATACTCTTTAAAGTCAGAGTATACGTTTCTTATCTTAGGAATTCTACCAGTTTTTACTGTCAAGTAATCCCTCATAAACCTGTCAAATAATGAAGACTCACTTAAATTACCAAAGCTCTTTTCCATCGGATTCCAATAATTTTTATATAGTGCCTCTTGTTCCTTAGGTTCAAGTTTCATTAACACATAATTGCGGATTAAATCCGCCTGAGACAAATCAAGACCTGTCGAATTCAAACTCTCAAAGATTAGTTGTGGATTGTCATGATCACGATCCAGCGATATATCAACAACAATTAGTTTAGATATGCCCCGATAAAGAAGATTGAGGTCAATACCACTGTTTTTTATTTGCTCTAAAAAGAAATGAAAATTCTCAACTATTCTTTGTGAGTATTCATCTGGAAGCTCATTATTGTCTATCAAACTCAGTAACGTCTCTTTATCCGTCTGAGTAAGAAGCAGCTTATAATACAGTTCATCTTCCTCTTCATTATTTACCAAGTAGTAATTCGTTATTTTCTTACTCGTTATTTCAAACTTCTGATCGCTTTCTTTTATTGCATTTCTTAGTGCAATCATCAACAAGGTCAGCGTTGTCATACGTTGCTGACCATCAATCACAAGTAACTGTGGTACCGCTGATATTTGATATATCCCTTTTTCGATATAAACAATTGACCCCACAAAATGGCCTTTTATATCCTCATCGTTTGCTGCACGTACAATGTCATTCCAAAGTTGTTTACATTGTTCTAATGTCCAACTATATTTCCGCTGATATATCGGGATTATAAATTGTTTTGTTCCTTGAAGAAACTTTAACAAATTTGTTTCAGATGCCTTCATTTTATATCACCCTTTATTTACCATACTTTTTGTCTATTATAACAGATGGATTAATTTGGTACTGACAGTTGAGTTGTTGGATAAAAGATCGACACTTTATTCAAGTATAAATGGGGCAAGATTTTATCAAATCCTCAGCCCATCTTACAACATCAGGATTAGAACTTATGTACATTTCTTGATCTCCTCTTCCAACTGGCTGTAGCTCTACAGAACCGTTAGAAAGTATTTTCCAGACATCCATTTTGGGGTAGAATTGATCCCTTTCTTCCTGAAAGCATGAAGGAAGCTTCCAAATCGACTTATTTTTTGCTCCATCTTTTGTAAGGATTAGTTGCTTATCATAATTAAAACAACCCCAGCCTGGCTTACTCTCACATTTTGTGAATTTTGGAGTTGCTATATAAATGGAATTGAACTTATCGCCATATTCATGTTGATCCTTAAAATGAGGATGGTATTTCGCCCAAGAAGGTAATGTACCATCTGCTGATATGTCTACTACTTTATCCACCTCTAAGAAACCAAAAATGGCGTGAATGTTAAGGGCTTGGGGGACATACCTCCAACGCTTCTTCGTCTTTTTTACTTCTCGAAACCATCCAAAGAAGAGGAAAATATCTCCCTTCCCAACCCTTTCATCCATTAGTCTTTTTTGTGATTTTCCACTTTGTCCGAATAATCCTCGCCAGTTTTTGTCTCTACTTTCTTTCACATCACTTGTTAAATCTGGATCTAAATGTGCTTCTGAATAAAACTTAATTCCCATATCTTTCATTACTGTCAAATAATTTTCATCTTGATTTAATCGAAGATCCTTATAAAATACATCTGAATCCGCTCTCGGAATTGGTAATGAAATGAACTTGTTATCAATAATGGGGCTTGGCTTTCCACCCGTTGTTTCATCAAATCCCTTTCTGCTTAATATTACCTTTCTTCCCATCTCACTCCTCCTGTCTCTTTCCATAAGGGATAAATTTGCTCTTCTTACTCGTAATTATTACACTTCCCTTCGTTGCTTTCCTTTAGAGTTTAGAACTCTTTTTTTCTTTTTCTTTTTCTTTTCTGCTAAATTCACACGTACACTGGCATATTCTACTAATCTCTCAATAAAATCCGAACCATCCTTTATTGAAATCGAACCTTGTGCTGGTAATGAGCCCAGAAATATTTTCTCATCAACAATAAGCTCAGGAGAAAATTGCTTTACTTTTTCAATTACTTGAAGATTTGTAAATCCATTACGCCGCCCATTATGGAAAATTTCATATGATTTTTGCTCCTCAGAGAATGAAATAAACTGATCAATATTTAATTGTAGAATGTTTGTAGAAAGCCCAGAATTATCAACAGCAACCATTAAATAAGTATTTCCATTTCGATTTCCATAAACAGGGTCATTCACTATTACTGGTGTCCCAAATATTCCAATACGGTATACTGAATGTTTTCCACCGAAATCTTTAACAATAAGACTCCGATAATATCCTGGAAAACTTCCACCACTTGCATTTCCAAATGAAAATTTGCCGTTTGATAAATCCTCTACAATTTTAGTCCTGTATTTGCCACTTGTATTAAATTCACTACATAAAATGAAATTTTGAAGTTCTGAAATAAATGGATGTATATCCATAGGGGTACCTTCTCCGATATATCCTTCTTGAAGTAAAAATCTCATATAACGGTCATATGTGGTCAATTCATATGGCAATCTTCGTAATTCACGGAATCTCGTATATTCCACCTTTCCCTTTAACAGTTCCGAATATGTATAAAGTTCATTAGTTAAAGGAACTACATTACCGTTCGTTATCTCATACAATTGCATTTGTATGCCATTGGAAATCCCTATATATTTTGCTTTAAGAATTTCGTTGTAAGATATGACCTGCTCCAACGTATGATTGGTTAGTTCAATATGGTTGGCTTTTATTTCCAACACTAATAAGGCATGTTCATCCCCATCCCTATCTTTATGCCAAACTACTATGTCAGCTCTTTGTTTTGATGTTGAATCAATATGATTAAGAGGAAATTCTGTACTAATTGTATCTCTTGGTATCTCCATCTCCTCAATTAATACTTGAATTATGTTTTGTCTTACCTCTTCTTCAGGCGTATACTGAAGTAAAATTTGACGACATGGATCATAGATTAGCTTCTTTCTTCCACTTTTAAATACTTTCATAGTTTTCTTCCTTTTTATAGAATTTAATTGGATAGCGATCTACCATTCCTACATCTATAAACTCTATATAGCCTTTTTCCAGAAAAGATAACTCTGTTGTTATAGTTGTATTAATCTGCCTCGATATGTCATATAGGATTACATTATTTTCAAAGTCATCAGAGTGTAAGACGAGAAAAGTTGTTAGCATAGGCTCTTCTCTTCCCAGCCCCTCATTAACAACGGCATACACTTCATAAGGATTATTTTTAAATAACGCCTTCAATTCATTTTTAGTTAAAGGATTATCAATAATTTGATAGGTTTTATTACGTATTAATATTTTCGTAGGAAACATAAAATCAACCCTTTCTAGGAATATTGTACCAAATTCGACAATTATATTAAGAACATTGGTATAATTTTCATAGAAATAAATTTATCAAAGAGGAATAATCGAAGTTAATTTGTATAGGGGAGAACAATAATGCAAAATAGAACCTTGAAACTAATCCAAATTGATTGGCAGGGTCCATTTACATTGAATGAGTTGAATCTCTTAAAAGATGACTCCCAAGATTACGGAATCTATCAAATCTATGGTAAACACACGGTCTACGGAAAAGATGTTTTATTATATATAGGTAAAGCAGATCAGCAAACTATAGGTAAGCGAGTATCGCAAGAAAACTGGTGGAACACAAATGACTCTAAGCAGCTAAAAATCTATGCAGGCCGTCTTGCTGGTAAAAGCACGCCCAAGGAGGAATTTTGGTCAAAAGAAATTGATCTGGCCGAAAGACTTCTAATCAGCGTTCACAAGCCTGCCTATAACTCAAAGAGTCTATCGCTTTTACGAGATGTCGAGCTACAAGATATTCATATTTTGAATTGGGGAGATCACAGAGACCTACTTCCTGAAATTTCGGGATTGAGATGGACAAGCAAACTGGACAACATGGAATACGATATTTATCGTTATACCGCCTCCGAATAATCATATATTGACAGGCTTGCTACGAAGGATATTTGAGAAGGAGAAAACCAATAATGTCTACTTTAGTAATTGAACAAATTACCATACCTTATGATAAGGAACTTCTAACAAAGTGGAAGGCTAGAGATTCCTCAATTGTCCCATCTTTCATGCTTGCTTGGAATGGTCCTGGCATAAAAAATGGCTATGGTTTTGGGGATTGGATGGCGGAAAAGTTTTTTAGAGATAAAGGATTATATACAATCACTAATGAATTTAACCTTTTATCTAAAACCTCTAAATTCAAGAGATACAATGACATTATTTCTCTTATGACCAGTCAGCAAAAGCTCCAAAAGTTTAAAGATGCAGGTAAAATATTGGGAGAGACAGACTATTCCATCGAAAACCCAGATATGTTCGTTTACAACTTGGAAACTTGTTTCTTTGCGGAGGTAAAGAAACAAAAAAATGTGCTTAGAGAGCCACAAATGCGTTTCATGTACCTTGCTCAGTCTATTTTAGGGATTGATTCAAAACTAATCTATTTATCCGATTCAGAAAAGACGCAATCTATAAATAAAATGGAAGTGAAATTTAATCTTCCTGATGCTTATTAGATATTCCGGACATTGAACTTTTTGGGTGAAGATGATAGGAACATAGTGAAAAATAACCATTTCTCAAAACATTAGATTATGTAAAAAAACAAATCATCGTATCCAAATTATTATTTATTGAAGGGTTTTACCGATTAATGTCGAAATCTAATGGGTCAAAAGTATTATAGGAGTGATAAATATGTTCAAGAAATTATTGGGTGACGTAGTTAAAACAACATTAAAGACAACATTTGACCCTCCAGTACATACAACAGTGGCGAGACCCGAAAAAATCTTCAAAACCGAATCTTCGTCCAGCTCAAGTTTTCGTTCCTTTTTTGATGACAATACGTTTACTTATAAATCACCAGCCATAGGATCTGTAGTTTACTGCCAATTAGGACCAGTAGAGCACTCTGGTATATTCATCGGGAATAATCAAATAGTACAATTGAATGGTCGGGGTCAAATTGAATGTGTGAGTCCGGATAAATTTACTGACCACATAACAACCATTGATCCAGATATATTTATTCCTTGTAATGTTAAAACCAAAGAACCTGTTGGATATGCAATTGCTTCTGGCCGTGCAATAGACAAAATTGACAAGAATAGAAACTATAATTTGCTAATTGATAACTGCCATCAGTTCTCTGCCGGTTGCATAACAGGAGATTTCGATAACCCTAATAATTTCCTAACATGGTTGAAGGAAACTTATGAGAATACTGTTGACGAAACAATTATTTGGCTTAGATGGAGATGGTATTCAAAGAAGTAAGAAGAATATCCTTCTAGGGTATTCTTTTTTTGTTCACTATAGTGGTTTTTTTTACCTAGAAAGGGAAGTATTGAATAATCCGTTAGTGAAACAAGAAAAGAGCCGCTAAAACGACCCAACTCAATCGCCAAACTTCCTTAAACTCAAATGGATTTATTTTTTGTCTAATATCTTATAGAACCAAAGATCTTACCAAAGTTATTATCCAGAAATGCAGCCATTTTTGTAGCCTGAAAAGACCAATGTTGACCTTTTGTTTCGGGATAATAAACAAATCCCCGTTATCAATGTCAAGTATCTTTCTGAACCTCTCAGGATATAGAATATTCTCTTTTATCCATTCTGACTTTTTATTGGTACGCTTTTCGAGTTCTTTCATATTCCAGTACACACCCGATAATTCATTTTTTTTAACTTTTCATATTCAACTCTTGTAATAAGTACCATATCCTCTGGAATTGTGATTACGACTTCAGCTTTTAGTTTTTGCAAGGTTCAACCACCAACTAACCTATTTTTTTATTGTGTTTACTAATAATGATTTTATAAGCCAATCTATTCATCTATTAAAGCATCCACTTATTTAAGACCACTATTTCACAATTCGAAATTTCTCTTTCAAATCATAGAATATTGCATCTTGATGTTGGTATAATACCAAATACTGAAAGGAAGGAGTGTCTTCAGTTAATTTCTTCATCATCATTTCTTCCCCCTCCCTCACACCTTCAAAAATGATGGTAACTGTAGGGAATGCTCGGTTAATACCTCGTTTGATATTATCCAATCGCCAGTAATCTTGAAGTAGGTTATTTCTAAGACTGTAATTCTTGGTCAACTCTTTATAGGAGGAGCTCGATTTTTCATGTGTTTTCCAGCTAGTCGAACCGATCTCACGTTTCACGGAGATTCCGAATTGAATTTCTAAAGATTCATCAAGGAAAGCAATATCTAATTCATTATCTTTTCCATTTACACCCTTAACTTTATAGTTTCTTTTTAATGAATAAGGAAGACTTTGAGCCTCGACCCAGTGATTGAGATACATATTAACGACC
The DNA here is from genome assembly GCF_050281185.1 of Heyndrickxia sp. NPDC080065. Classification (NCBI taxonomy): domain Bacteria; kingdom Bacillati; phylum Bacillota; class Bacilli; order Caryophanales; family Bacillaceae; genus Heyndrickxia; species Heyndrickxia sp. NPDC080065. Next base: position 35,777 of record NZ_JBNNWS010000028.1, read on the forward strand.
AGTTCTGTAATTCCAGTTAAGTTGTTGCTATGCCCCATATACTCAACGCTTTTTTCATAAAAACCTTTCTTCAAATTATATAAATCATTACCAGAGAGTGTAAAAACATTTGATTTAATAAAACGGTCTACGTCTTCAAGTGCATTACGGAACATCACTATCACTCCCCTATTAATGGTTTATTAGGTTTTAAATGATATACAACCCCATCCTCATTAATCACCAAAATATGTAATTGAAATTTTTCTCTCACCCATGGTTTTATTTGTTCTACCTGTCGTAAATATGACGGAATATTAGGAATGGCTATACCATAATTTGCATTTGGATCATCCATTCGTTGTATTAGTTGTCCAAGCCCCGTTCGGAAATCAAGTCCTACATTTCCCGTCAATCCCTTAGCTTCAACTCTCCATTTTTCCCGAGTTTCCGTATTGACTCCTGCATAATCTGTATAAGAAATTGACTCCTTGATAAATCCCTTTTTATCAAAATAGGATTCAATGGTATTTTGCACAAAGCCTTCGTTAGGAAAATCCATTCCGTTCTTGTACATTTATTTCAATCCCCCTCAATATTTTTCAATTCCTTCTCCCGTTTTAAGAAATCAATAATTTCCTCATAAAACTCCTTTTTAATGGCTGCCTTTCTTAGAACCTTCCATTCTTTAATCACTTCTCCCTTCTCTTTCATTTTTCTAATTACGTACTTTACCCTTCTCAAACGGAAATCCTTCTCTGATTCCGAAACTTGTTCAATGAACTCCTTCGTTTCTGGCAACTTATCCAAATGGTTTTCCAATAGGGCTCTCTCTCCAATGCGGTCTCCAAGTGTCTTTACTGTAATTCTTATGGGCTTACCGCTTTTATTATTTATATCCTCAACCACCTTATGGACCTTCTTTAATACTTCTTGGTCTCTTTCCAACCAATTAACACGGTTATTTATTGTTTCAACCTTTTGCCGTTTTGGTGAATTTACGTTCAGCCAATTTCTATCGTTCCTATATAAGAAAGCGTACACCGCTGGTCCTTTCTTTCTCAATTGGGTTTTCGAAAGGTTAGGATATTCCTTTTGCAACTGCATCCATTCACTTCGACGTTTATTTACCAAATCATTATCTTTATGAACTTCCTTCTTTGAATCACTTCCGCTATTATTTTTTTTCTCATATTTAATTACGGTATTGGTATCCACAGCTAATCTCCGAGCAATCTCCCGATAACTCAATCCAACACTCAACAAAGATTGTAGCTCTTTCTTCCAAAGGGAACCGAAATCTATTATTCGAGTATATTTGTAACGATCTTCTTTATATTGATCTCTCCCTTTCCTTGTATAAGAAAAACCACAAGTAGGACAAGTAAACCGCCCAATTGGCTTCTTCGTCTTCTCACATCTTCTAATCGTGACATCTTTAATAACACTTTCCTTATAGTCTGGACATAAGGCATTTAAGCAAGGCCAATTCGGATAACCAAATGGATTATTTTCAAATGAAGTTACCCAGGGAAAGCCTTCCTAGTAGTGTTATCCTTTCTGAAACACGTTGGCCCTCTTGTGAAGTGCTTCAACAGGGATTATTGATTTGGTAAGGATTATTTGAATTCTAACTAAGCGTTTGATTAAATCTGGTTGACGTACCAACGGTACGTTTTGCCTGTCTTTGAGAAACAAAAAACACGAGGAAAATTAGATGTAATTCCAGTTTTCACTCGTGTTTTTACTTTTTTCTTTGGCTTTAACAACAGGAAGATAACAGTGCACCTTACGATTACCAGTACCATCGGTACTTCCTGCATACCTACCCTTAATAATTTTTATATTTATTTATTTTTTTATGGGCGAGGCACTTCCTTGGGGCTTGTTACACATTAGAGGACGTGCGGCTTCCCCCCTTATATCTGGCTACAGTGTACCCCCTTTAAAGATATACAAAGGGATGCCCCAACTCACAGAGGGAATCCTGTGCCTTGCAATGAAACTAGGTGCGACCACTGTTCCACATAAAAAGCCTCGCAGATACATCCATATACCGGATACACCCACGAGGCTTTATGCAAACTTTTTTCTTCTTAAGCAGACTTTTTTATCATTCTGCACACTTTATTTTGTTTTAACAACAAAAATCTATTCCTACTAAACCCCTATTCCACAGTCACACTTTTCGCTAGATTTCTAGGCTTATCAACATCACAGTCACGATGTAATGCAGCATAGTAAGCGAGAAGCTGTAATGGAACGACAGAGACAAGAGGTGTTAATAATTCGTGTACTTCTGGAACGATGAAACGGTCTTCTTCTGTGTCCAGACCTTTCATTGAGATGATGCATGGGTTTGCACCGCGTGCTACGACTTCCTTCACATTTCCGCGAATGCTCCAGTTTACATTTTCTTGAGTCGCAAGGGCAATGACAGGTGTTCCCTCTTCAATTAAAGCGATTGTTCCATGCTTTAATTCCCCTCCTGCAAAACCTTCTGCTTGAATGTAAGAGATTTCCTTCAGCTTAAGTGCACCTTCAAGACATACGTAGTAGTCAAGAGCACGACCGATAAAGAAAGCATTAGGAGTTACTGTGAAATATTCATATGCCATTTTTTCGAATTCTTCTTTAGAATCCGTTAGAATCCCCATCGCATTGGCTACGATACCAAGCTCATGAATAAGATCAAAATCAACATTTTTGCCTGCCACACTAGCAAGAATAGCTAATACAGCGATTTGAGCAGTATATGCTTTTGTAGAGGCAACAGCAATTTCAGGACCTGCATGCAATAATAATGTATAATCTGCTTCACGTGATAATGTTGATCCAGGAACATTTGTAATCGTTAATGCCTTATATCCAAGCTCTTTCACTTTAACAAGTACCGCTCTACTATCAGCTGTTTCACCACTTTGTGAAATAAAAACAAACAATGGTTTCTTCGATAATAATGGCATGTTATAGCCCATTTCACTGGCTACATGGACTTCAACAGGGATACTTGCCAGCTTTTCAATCAATTGCTTTCCAACAAGCCCTGCATGGTAGCTTGTGCCACAAGCAATAATATAAATACGATCAGCCCCGTTCATTGCATTCACAATATCTGAATCAATCGTTAGGTTGCCATTAATATCTTGATACGCTTGAATGATTTTTCTCATCACAAGTGGCTGTTCATCAATTTCCTTCAACATATAGTGAGGGTATGTTCCTTTTTCAATGTCACTTGCATCAATTAATGCTTTGTATGGATTTCTAGTAATCTTTTCACCTAGTAGATTTTGAATGATGATATCATCTTTCTTTACGACTACCATTTCTTTGTCCATTAACTCAATAAATTGATCAGTTACTTGAATCATTGCCATTGCATCACTTGCGACAACATTGAAGCCTTCACCAACCCCGACAAGAAGTGGACTTTTGTTTTTTGCCACAAAAATAGTATCATCGTTTTCAGCATCTAATAATGCAAGTGCATATGAACCATGAAGAAGTGTCAACGTCTTACGGAAAGCTTCCTCAACATCTAACCCTTCAGAAACGAACTTCTCAATTAATTGAACAATGATTTCGGTATCTGTTTCACTTTTAAGCGCTACACCCTGTAAGTATGATTGCTGCAAAAGAGAATAGTTTTCGATTACCCCATTATGAACAAGTGTAAAGCGATTTGACACGCTTTGATGTGGGTGAGCATTTTCCTTGCTAGGTACTCCATGTGTTGCCCAACGAGTGTGACCAATTCCGATATTAGCCAACTCGTCTGTATCAACAATCTCACGAAGATCTGCAATCCGTCCTTTTTCTTTGAAAACATGAACACCTCGATCATTTTTCACTGCGATTCCAGCAGAATCATATCCTCTATATTCAAGCTTTTCTAATCCTTTAAGCAAAAGTTCCTTTGCGTCCTGATCTCCAATATAACCTACGATTCCACACATTTGTATCTTCCTCCCTAATAAGGGGGGCAAGATTACCAGGAGGCAGTCCTGCCCCCTTATCTCTGTTATTTTTTTATCCACCATTTCTTTTCCCTTTGTCCACTGAGTCACCTCAGATGATTTAAGAAAAAGATAACGACTTTGTGGTAGCCGGAAGGTACCCGCCGAATGCTCGATAAACCTCCACCTCGTCAACTAAACAATTTATTCCGTTCGTTGTTTAGTTCTGGCGCTTTATCATTCTTTTCAACCCTTACCTCACTATCCTCCTCGCCCTTATTGTTTAACCTGACATGGCTCTATTATTGTAGTTTTTTCGTTTATTGCCAATGTCTAGTAAAACATGATAATCATATCTTACTTCGTTTCTATACGTCAAGTATAAACTGTGGAACTTAAATTGAATGACTTTTTCTTGATAACAAATCACTCTGAAATAAAAATATGCATAAGGAAAGGAATTCGTTCCCCTTATGCATATTATTCCACTTATTCTTCAGATAAACCCATTTCTTCTTTTACCACTTGTGCAATTCTGTTTACATATGATTCACAAGCTTCTATCGTTGCCGCTTCCGCCATGACGCGAACCAATGGCTCAGTACCAGAAGGGCGGACAAGGATACGTCCGTTTCCAGCCATTTCACTTTCTACTTCTTCAATAACTTCTTTTACTTTTTCATTATCTGTCACATGATACTTATCCTCGACTCGAATATTCACAAGCTTCTGTGGATATTTTTTCATTTCCCCAGCCAACTCAGATAATGTTTTATTCGTTGCCTTCATAATATTAACAAGCTGTATACCGGTTAAAAGACCATCACCTGTTGTATTGTAATCCAAGAAGATAATATGTCCGGATTGTTCGCCGCCAAGATTATAATTATTATTTTTCATCTCTTCTACAACATAGCGATCCCCAACGGCTGTTTGAATACTTTTAATGCCAACTTCTTCTAAACCTTTATGAAATCCAAGATTGCTCATAACAGTGGACACAACTGTTGACTGCTTGAGACGAGCTTCGGTTTTCATATATTTTGCACAAATAAACATAATTTGGTCGCCGTCAACAATTTCTCCATGTTCATCAATAGCAATAATTCGATCACCGTCACCGTCAAATGCGAGACCTATATCGGCACCTTTTTCTTTAACAAAAGCAGCCAGGCTCTCAGGATGTGTAGACCCCACACCATCATTAATATTAAGTCCGTCTGGAGATGCCCCCATCGTTGAAGTATCAGCTTCTAAATCGGCAAATAAATGAGTAGCTAACGAAGATGTCGCACCGTTTGCACAATCAAGTGCAATGTGGATACCAGAAAAGTCCTCATCTACTGTTTGTTTAAGAAACTGTAGATATTTTTGACCGCCTTCAAAGTAATCATTTACTACACCAAGGTCTCCGCCAACCGGTCTAGGAAGATGATCCTCCGTGTTATCTAATAGCTGCTCAATTTCGGCTTCTTGATCATCTGAAAGCTTATATCCGTCTGATCCAAAAAATTTAATTCCATTATCAGCCACTGGATTATGTGAAGCAGAAATCATGACTCCCGCTTGAGCTCCTAAAGCTTTCGTTAAAAAAGCTACACCCGGAGTAGAGATCACACCTAATCGCATGACCTCTGCACCAATAGATAATAATCCTGCAACTAATGCACCTTCTAGCATATGTCCGGAAATCCGAGTATCACGTCCGATAATCACCTTGGGACGTTCCGTATCCTTTGTTAATACATATCCACCATAGCGACCTAATTTAAACGCTAATTCAGGTGTCAATTCTGTATTAGCAACTCCTCTTACTCCATCTGTTCCAAAATATTTACCCATTCGATTACTCGCTCCTTCTAAAAATGCAATCCTTGCATTTAAATACTTCCGCTATCTTTTTCTGTTAAACGAATTTTTACTTTCTTTTTTGACAGCTCCCATGAAACATCATTTGGCCCATCGACTTCTAAGCCAACTTCATGATCCCCCGGCGATAACCCAGATAAGTCCATGATAATGTTAAAGTCTGAGGCACTTAAATCTTTTAAGAAACTACTTGTTCCATTAACAGTTAAATCAACCTCGCCGCTAGCTGGTGATAAAAATTCCATCGTATAATCATCGCCTAGTCCTTTGTCGCTAACTTTAACATTGTGAATGGTTTTTTCTACTGTTTTTTCACTAATACTTAGCTTAACTTTGGCTATTGCTGGTTCGATTTTATTAACACCTTTAGGCACTTTTATCGGAACTTCGATGACAGTGTCCTTATCATATTTACTTATATCAACATCAACACTTAATGCATTAATGGTTTTTAATAAGTCACTTTTACCGTATATCTTAACATCTTTTGGTTCAGTGGTAATGCTATTTATTACGACACCGTCCATTTCTTTTCCTATAGGATTAACTGAAATTGGTACGGTTTTATTTGGATTTTTCACAGGAATGGTTACCTCAACTGTTCCTGGCTCTACGTTAACATTTAGCTTATTCAAGTTCCTGTCTAATACTTGAACACCAGCATCTCTTGTGATCGTAGAATCTATTTGTCTTTTCGAATCTACCGTTGCTTTCACATAACTGATTTGATCGATCACATCTTTTGCACCGGTTATAGTCACCGTTTTCGGTTCAACCGATGGAGCTTCAGCCTCAAAACCTTCTGCTAAAAGATTTGGATTAAATTCCGCATCCACATTAAATTCCTTGGTTACCTTTTCTTGAACGGTTACCGTTGCATATGCCGGTGTTATCGTAGCTGTCAGCTTATCCGATAAATCCTTACACTTTATCTTCACCTTTTGTGTTCCAATCTTTGCATCAGTTAAATCGATGTAAACTGTAAAATTCCTAAGATTTCTAGTTGACTGCACCAAGCTTTTCGGACCATCTATTTTCACATCGACTGTTTCTGGTGCTCCTGAAACAACAAGGTTTTCCTGGTCATAAATAAGTTCCACTGGCATATTTTGAACAACATCATTGCTTTTTGGACTAACTTCTTTATTTTTACTCGTATTTTCAATACTCACGGATACATAAAGCAGTATAGCCAAGAACATGGCAACAATTCTAATAAACCACTTATTGTCCATAAATTTATCCACGCTTCTTCACCCTCCAATTCCATAATGATGAGGAAGCTTGCTTATTTGTCGATACCATTAATTCTTTTTGCAATATCTCTTTAAAATGATCTAATTTCAAGTCTCTGTGAAGCTCACCATTTTTCGTTAAAGAGATTGCACCTGTTTCTTCTGAGACAACAATGGTTAAGCTATCTGTCACTTCACTAATTCCCAAAGCTGCTCGATGTCTAGTACCTAATTCCTTTGAAATAAATGGGCTTTCAGATAAAGGTAGATAACAAGCAGCTGCAGCAACTTGATTTTTTTGTAAAATGACTGCCCCATCATGTAAAGGTGTATTCGGAATAAAAATATTAATTAGCAATTCCGAAGAAATTTGGGATTTCAAAGGGATTCCGGTTTCGATATAATCACTAAGTCCCGTTTCCCTTTCAATTGAAATGAGTGCACCTATGCGACGTTTTGCCATATAGCTTGTCGCAGTAACAATTGCTTCAATAATTTTTGTTTGTTCTTCTTCCTCCTGCATATTCGCACGAGAAAATATCTTACCTCTCCCCAATTGCTCGAGTGCACGTCGCAATTCAGGCTGAAAAATAATAATGATAGCTAGAAATCCCCAAGTAATGGCTTGTTCCATTATCCAATCCAATGTATGTAAGCCAAAAAAGTTACTTAAACTTCTAACAATCAGAATAACAAAAATCCCTTTTAAAAGCTGTACAGCTTTCGTTCCGCGTATCACCATTAAAAGTTTATATATTACATACCATACAAGGAATATATCTATAATTGTTGAAATATAATCGAAAAAATTGAAGTCTGTAAACGGCATGCTCCATCCTCCATAAGTTTGATATCATATTAGAGCCGCTTTTATTCATTAAACTAAACGCTATTATTATACCACACTTTTACAAACCAATAAAAATAGAGAAACAATTTGTTCCTGTTTGTTTCTCTAATACCTTAATTTATTAGTTTTGTTTTACAAAGCCTATTTATTTGAATCGAAAAAACTTACTACTTCCTTACATCCGCTTTTTATTTGATACCATAACCAATCGAAGACTTCATTAATTTCTTTTATGTCTCCCGTTACATTTCCAGCAGAGGCCATATATTGATCTCCATTAATAACTGTTACATTCCCATCTACTTTTCCTTCTATTCGTAAGTCACCATTTTTGACTATAAGATCACCATTTACTGTCTCTCCTTTAGGTACAATAACGGTATGATCTTCTACTTGTAAATTTGGTTTTTTTGTAAAGGAAAATTCTTGGTTATCATTCCACATGGAGAACATGCTTCCACCCATTAGAATAATAAATAAGGATGCAGCAGCCATAAATGGATGGTGTGATAACCATCGTTTAAATCCGACTTTACGTTTTTCTTTCGGTAATTTTCCCATCACTTTTGATGTAAAATCAGAAGGTGCTGCTATGATTGATGTACTCTTTATTATGGCACTGGTTTTCTTCAGTTCCTGAAAGTGCTTTCCGCATTCCTGACATGTTTGAAGGTGTTTTTTCAGTGCTGTTTCCTGCTCAGGAGTTATGTCCCCATCCAAATATTCATGCATAAAGAGAATCATTTCTTCAGAACAAGTATTCAATTTCGTTCTCATCCTCTCTATAAATTTCGAAGTTGCTTTCTTAAAGCCTCGCGTCCTCTATGAATTCTAGTCTTCACTGTACCAAGCGGCAAGTCTAAAATTTGGCTGATTTCAATTAATGAAAGCTCTTCTAAATATTTTAATACTATAGCTGAACGATATTTTTCTGGAAGTGAAAAAATCGCCATTTGAATCGTTTCGTGTACCTCTAAATCTTCTACTTCTAAATCTGGAGTTTTTTCTGTTGCAGCTATTTGAGAGTACATCGTTAATCCATCGGTTCCTGCTACTTCTGCATCTAAGTAGTAATCAGGCTTTTTCTTTCTAAGACGATCAATACAAAGATTAGTTGCAATCCGATAAAGCCAGGTTGAAAATTTTCTCTCTTGTTTAAAACTGTTAATATTCATGTAGGCGCGTATAAAGGCTTCCTGTGCAATATCTTCAGCTTCATGCGAGTTTCCTAGCATTCGGTAGCATATTTGATACACTTTATCTTTATATATCTCTACGATTTCTCCGTATGCATTTTTGTCGCCTTTTAACACCTGTTTTATTCTCTTTTTTACCAATATGTCCATTCCTATACCCCCGCCCCTAGCGGCTATACATTGTTACGAATGAATAGCAAAAAGGTTTCAAAAAAAGTTCTTTTTTATTTTTATTTTAACAGAAATTTACCAATGGATGTTCGTTTTATTACAAAAATGGGAAATAGTAAAAATTATCAAGTAGATTGTGTAACATACTATACAAAAATAAGATAATAAAAAGCAGTAGTATGTGTCTACTGCTTTTAGATATATTCAAATTATAGTAGTTTTTCTCCAAATAGGGAGCCCATTAGTGCAACTGCTACTTCCGCTGTTCGATTTCTTTCATCTAATATAGGGTTGACTTCTACAAATTCTGCTGATGTAATCATACCGGATTCAGCCAGCATTTCCATTGCTAAATGGCTTTCCCGATAACTGATTCCGCCAAGTACAGGTGTGCCGACTCCAGGGCAATCACTTGGATCCAGTGCATCTAAATCAAGTGATAAATGAACTCCATCTGTTTTATCTTTTAAATAATTGATTGTTTCTTCCATTACTTTTGTCATTCCTAAACGATCAATTTCATGCATCGTATAAACTTTCATTCCTTTGTTCTTTATTAATTCTTTTTCGCCTTCATCAAGATCTCTTGCACCGATAATCACAACGTTTTCATGCTTAATTTTAGGAGCGTATCCGCCAATTTCCGTTAATGTAGGGTGCCCATGTCCTAAGCTTGCTGCGAGCGGCATTCCGTGAATATTTCCCGAAGGTGATGTATCAGCAATATTTAAATCTCCATGAGCATCATACCAAATGACCCCTAAATTTTTATAATGCTTAGATACACCAGATAAAGTACCAATTGCAATACTATGGTCCCCTCCAAAAACAAGAGGAAAATCTCCCTTTTGTACAATTTCATCAACCTTAGAGCTTAAAATCGTATTTCCCTCAGCAACCGCTTTCAAATTTTTCATATTTGTTTCAGGATCATGTAAACGTTCTGCAGCACCAATTTCAATATCTCCAAGATCTGTTATCTCGTAGCCCAGCTTTTCTAACCGCTCAACTACATCTGCATATCTAATTGCACTTGGCCCCATATTCACGCCTCTACGAGCTTGCCCAAGATCCATAGGAACTCCCAAAATCGTAATTTGTCTTTTCATATATATACATACCCCCTTATGCCTTGTATCTCTATTTTAATACTTCATAATCTTCTGACTCAACTCGACAACTTTGTGTATATATATGCATTACGAAATTGAAGTTTGGTAATCAAACTTCTTCCCCTGGTACAAACAGCGTTATTAACTTCATTTTTTTAAATCCTCCTTCCAGATTAAAACACCATCGTCCTCATCAAATTCTATAACTACGTCTGCTACTCCCTTTTCTGCCATAATTTTTTCTTCTAGACGATCTTTAATATCATCTGCTTCTGCTATTGTTAAACTTGGATCAATTTCGATTTCTACTTCAACGTGCAATTCTTCACCTTCTTTTATGACAGTAATATCTTGAATATCTTTTACACTTGGATCCTCCATAACCATATTTCCTATTTTTTCTTCCATCTCCTCATCTGCCTCTCCTAAAGCACCAGCAGCATTATCTAAAAAAACCTTTCCAACAACAAAAAACATCATGATTCCGATTAATATTGAAGCAATGCCCTCGGCCTGATGGAAAGGAGTAAGTCGGGAAGTAATAACTGCAATAATAGCTAAGAGACCACCTGCTGTCGCAACTGAATCCTCCATAAATACGAGCTTGGTGGCAGGCTTTGCCCTACTGAGATACTTTATGCTTTGAAATAAAATGCCTGTCCCTTTTGCCTCTACTCCTGCCTCATGGACAATCTCTTTCATTGCTTTGAACAACACGAATGATTCAAGTAAAACAGCAGCAACAAGAACAGCTATATTTAAAAGAAAGCCTTGTGATTTTGTTGGATGTAAAATATGATGAAAACCTTCCTTAATGGTTTCAAAAGACATAATCCCTACAATCAATACTGCTCCAAGAAGGACTAAATTAACAAGCCTGCCAAAACCGTTTGGAAAACGATCCGTAGGCGCTTTTTTACTTAATGCCGATCCAATAAATACAAAAAATTGATTTGCTGCATCTCCAAGACTATGCATCGTTTCAGCAAACATAGCTACGTTTCCGGTAATAAAGAAAGCAATTCCCTTTATTATTGAAATGATCGCGTTGATAATCGCTGCTAACATTGCAGATTTATTTCCATGCTTTAAAAGTTTTATGATTTCTCCCATTTATGTACCTCTCGTTTTTAAATTTTTTTACGTTTTTAATTGGCTTTCCTAAAATTCCTGTAGGGTATGCGTTCTGAAAATTATACTCCCTATAGAAATCTCTTCACGTATATCCTGCAGGCAATTTTATTAACAATTATTGAGATAGTTGTTTAAAGATATTTTTTGCAAAATAAAAGCCTTAAACCTAAAAGGTTTAAGGCAATTAATGTTAATTTTTTTGTAAAGTTCATTTACATCTAAATTTGATGAGCCATGAAGGACTCGAACCTTCGACCCTCTGATTAAAAGTCAGATGCTCTACCAACTGAGCTAATGGCTCGTATTAGTTATTTCTTTACTATGTAAATAACAATTCTTAACTTTGTGCATCTACGACGTCCTGATCTCAGAAAGATTATTCAAGATGCTGCTCGATCAGTACGCTGTTGCTTTGCTTCGGAGCTTATTCGATCGTGCTCTACCAACTGAGCTAATGGCTCAAAAAAAAAAAATGGCTGGGCTAGCTGGATTCGAACCAACGAATGACGGAGTCAAAGTCCGTTGCCTTACCACTTGGCTATAGCCCAATACATGAAAAAGGGACATTCATAGTATGTCCGATTCAATCAAATTATACTAAAAAAATGGTGGAGGGGGACGGATTCGAACCGCCGAACCCTGAGGGAGCGGATTTACAGTCCGCCGCGTTTAGCCACTTCGCTACCCCTCCATATAAATGGTGCCGGCCAGAGGACTTGAACCCCCAACCTACTGATTACAAGTCAGTTGCTCTACCAATTGAGCTAGGCCGGCAAATATATTAATTTGTTTTCATCTGATTTTTTACATAAAAAATGGTGGAGGATGACGGGATCGAACCGCCGACCCCCTGCTTGTAAGGCAGGTGCTCTCCCAGCTGAGCTAATCCTCCACGGAATATATGTATCTATAATGGTGACCCGTACGGGATTCGAACCCGTGTTACCGCCGTGAAAGGGCGGTGTCTTAACCGCTTGACCAACGGGCCAATCTATTTTTTAATTGGTAAGCTTCCAACCGGGCTCGAACCGGTGACCTCTTCCTTACCATGGAAGTGCTCTACCTGCTGAGCTATGGAAGCAATGGCTCCGCAGGTAGGATTCGAACCTACGACCGATCGGTTAACAGCCGATAGCTCTACCACTGAGCTACTGCGGAATAATATTAATCCGGCAACGTCCTACTCTTGCAGGGGGAGAGCCCCCAACTACCATTGGCGCTGAGAAGCTTAACTTCCGTGTTCGGGATGGGAACGGGTGTGACCTT
>NZ_JBNNWS010000029.1:0-45979 GCF_050281185.1 Heyndrickxia sp. NPDC080065
AGCCCCGGTTTCCCGGAGTTATCCCAGTCTTACAGGCAGGTTACCCACGTGTTACTCACCCGTCCGCCGCTAATCTTCAGGGAGCAAGCTCCCATTAGATTCGCTCGACTTGCATGTATTAGGCACGCCGCCAGCGTTCGTCCTGAGCCAGGATCAAACTCTCCAAAAAGATGTTTGACTTGCTCATAAATTGTCTTTTTAAAAAGACTAATAGAATTAACGTTGACGTTTCTGTTTTGTTTAGTTTTCAAAGAACTATCTTAACGACAAGATATATCATAACATGTCATTTTTAATTCGTCAATCATTATTTTAAAATATTTTTTTCATAAGCAACATTCATTCAATCTACCAAACTCATTTAAGTTTTTCAAAATGAAATGTATGTTTTTTATTGACCTCTCATAGAGAGAGTTATTATGTTACTATTTTATTTCATATAAGTCAATAGATATTTTACTAAAACTTTTTATCTGATAGAAACAAAAAAGGAAAGCCATCTGCTCATCCAAAAACAATGACTTTCCTTTTTCTATTTCTTTAGATACACAATTATATAGTTACTGTTTCTTCCTTCATTATATCACGATTACTTTTATGCTTATACACAAAAAACACGGTAGTAAGAATCGCAAATCCAATAATGTAAGCAATTAGAATCCCGATATTATGCCACATGAATGAGAAGTCTCCACTTGATATTACTGCTTTTAGTGCTTGAACAGTGTAAGTCATAGGGAGTGCAGCATTGATCGGTTGTAATGCTTTTGGAATCAATTCAAGCGGGAATGTTCCTGCACTGGTTGTTAGTTGCATAATTAAAATGACTATGGCAATAAAACGACCAGGATCACCTAGTATGGTTACAAAGAATTGAATCAAGGACATAAATGTAAGACTGATTATAATTGATGTTACGATGAACAACGGAACACTTTTCACTTCAATCCCTAATCCACCTATTAGTATAGCATCTGCTAGTAGAGCTTGAATTACACCTACTAAAGCAATTACACCAAATTTACTCATAAACCATGTAAAACCATTTCTTGGTCGAATAGAAGGCTCTTTCAATTGGTATACAATAGAAATTAACAGTGCCCCCACAAATAATCCTAATGATAAAAAGTATGGAGCGAATCCGGTACCATAGTTTGGTACTTTATTGATTTCTTTTTTATCTACTTTCACAGGTTCACCCATCATATCATATGTGTCACTATTAGCATGAACAGAGCTTGCTTGATCCGCTGCTTCTCCAAGCTTATCTTTCAATTCCTTTGTTCCATCTTCAACTTTGACTGTACCATCTGCTAATGATTTTGCACCATCCGCAAGTTGGTGAGTTCCATCACTGATTTTCACCGAACCATCGGATAATTCTTTCATACCGCTATTTAATTGATTTGCACCAGAGACTAATTTATTCGCTCCTGCATTCGCTTCATTTATTTTATTATTAAAGAACGCTAAGCTTTCAACATATTGTGTTTGTCCCTGATTCAACTTAAGAGCTCCTGCATTAAGCTCTTTAGAGCCAGTTGCCAGTTGATGAACTCCACTTTGTAATATAGCTTGATTGTCGTTAATCGTTTGAAGTCCACTAAATAGTTTATTAAAAGTAGGATCTACTGCTGCCTTAATTTGTTTTTCTAATTGGCCGGTTGAACCGGTTAATTGTTCATTTACTGCTGATTTATATTGTGTAAAGCCACTATTAAGGCCGGAACCAATCCCTTGCTGCAATTGTTTTTGCAAATCATCTTTAGTAGGCGAGTTTTCTTTTACTTTTTGTTGAATCGCTTTGATGATTTCTGGATTAACATTGGCATCTTTCATCGCTTCAAAAATTTGCGTCAATTGTGCTGTTTGCTGATTTGTCATTTGGTCAGCCAATCCAGCTGATAATTGGACGCTTAACTGTGATTGCAATTGGTCTAGCCCTGCAGTCATTTGACCTGTACTATTTTGAATCTGACTACCTATAGCTTTAGCCATTTGCGGTGGTAATTCATTTTGAAATTGTTTTATTCCATCTTTCACCTGTTTTGTTCCAGAAACTAGTTCAGGGAGTTTTTTATCCATTTCCTGAAGTCCTTGATTCGCTTGAGAAATTCCATCTGCTAATTGTTGAGATCCCTTTTGTACATCCTTTGATGCATCTAAAAGCTTACCGCTACCATCTGATAATTGATTGACACCATTCGCTAGGTCTCCTGAACCTTTTGCTAAATCACCCATACCTGATTGTGCTTTGTTAACACCTTCATTAAACTCTATTGATTTGGATGCTAATACTTCTAGGTTATCCTTTAGAGTTTTAGAACCATCTTTAAGCTTAATGGCTCCTTCATTTAATTCACCTGCACCGTTACTTGCTTGGCCTAGACCATCTGCCATTTCTTTTACCTTATCAAACATAGTCTCAGCATATGTAGCTGTTACTTCTTTAGAAACTGCACTTTTAATTTCCTTCATTGCTGTTTCCCCTATTTGGGAGGAAAGAAAGTTGTACCCTTCATTTGGAACATATTTCAGTTGAAGCTTTTTAGGTTTGTTATCTAATAATGTTGTTGCATTTTCCGAAAAATTTTCCGGTATTTCAATTAACATATAATATTTTTCGTTTTTTAAATCTTTATATCCATCTTTTTTCGAAACGAAATGAAATTGAAATTCATCATTTTCCTTTAACTTATCAACGAGTTTATTCCCTAAATCTAAATCTTCACCTTCATAATGTGCACCTTGATCTTGATTTACAACTGCTACTGGTAAATCTTTCAAATGATCATATGGATCCCAAAATGCCCATAGAAACATCCCCGCGTATAAAATCGGGACACAAATAACAGCAATGATCGGAATGAGAACTTTCTTATTACTGAAGATCTGTTTCCATTCAGCCAAAAACAGTGAATTCTTCATTTAATCAACCCCCTACAATTTGACCACATTATTCAATCGGTCATTTTAATTCAAAAAAATATATATAACCTTATATTCATTTTGTTAAAAACAATAGCCCGCTATCACTTAGATAATCCTTTTAACAAGTATAACTCAAACATTTGAAAAATTTCATCCTTACCCAAAGGCTTGTGGCTTTGTTCCCAATCAAAAATAAGAGAAACATACAATTTCAGCATAATAAAGGCTGTTATTTCTGGATTACAAGGTTTAATCTCATCTTTATCAATTGCTTTTTGAATAATTCCTTTAATATATGAAATAATTTCAAATTCCAGCCTTTGCATAACTTCTAATACTTCACGTGTTCCTATTTCCCTTTCTTCTTGAAAAAGTTTGATCGTTAATTGATGTTCCTTTCTAAATTCCAATAATTTATAAAGAACATGGTTTGCATTTTCATAAAAAGGTAGATTTTCATCAATAGTCGCTTCTGCAGCATTTTTCATTTCTTTAATAAGGGACATAATGATTTCATCAAATAGTTCTTCTTTATTTTTGAAAAAAGTATAGATTGTTCCTTTTCCCACATTCGCTAACTTAGCAACTTGATCCATAGTTGTTGCTTTGTAACCGAAGAAAGAAAAAGATTTAGTTGCTGCGTGAATTATTAGCTGCTTCCTGTCAATCGCCATTCCATTCACCTCGATCCCGCCTTGGTTGACTGTTTGGTTAATTCGGTCATTTAGTACAATTTGAATATTAACACACTATATTCTTTATTGCAATGGTGGATTGTAAATTTTTTAAAAATATTAACGTAATCATAAAAATCATAAAATAACCTTCCTGCACCACTATTTTTTTGTGTGAGGAAGGTTAAAAATTATTTGCATTAATCTTATTAGTTACTTCACCCTTAACTTAATATTTCCCTCAATCCAAGAAGGATAGTAATTAAGTTCTATTTTTAAAGGATTTGTATAGTTTTTTGAAGGAAGACCCAATCCAAACTTTTTCTTGTTTTCATCTAAATCCTCTATAAATGATCTCTCACTATAAAATTTGTTTCCTTTCGCATCATTGATTAAACCAAAAATGTCATAGTTAAATTTCTTCTTAGTATTTAAAGTGAAAATTAGGTTTGATCCAGATAATTCTAGGATTGAAAGTATATTACCCTTTGGTTGTTTTAAAATTTGCTGTTTCTCTGTATCCACAAGAACATACGATTCATCCTTATCAATAGCTTGAATCTTATTCATTACAAGGTACAATTCTTTTGGTTTACTAAAATAGTTGCTTTGAAGATAAATAATACTCTCTGAATCACTAATATCCCTACCACTCACTCCATTAATTATTTTAGACCATACTTCTCCATTTTGGTCTACAAGTCTTAGATCTTGGAAATCAAGAATTTTCTTTGTATTGTTCGGATTCAATTCTAGATGTACCGCTACACGTAATGGATAGATTGTCACCTTTTTCACCTTAATTTTTTGACCTCCCATCTCGACTGTCTTATTTAATTCATATATTTGGGACGTTTTTTCTTGCCTATTAATTGAAAACTTCATGGAAAAACTCTCTGAACGCTCCGAAGTCTTTACTTTCATATTTAATTTAAAATCTTGTTGTTTTATCGGCTTTTTAAAGAAATATTCAATGGAGTCGGTATAAGACTTTATATCGTTTTCTGCAGGGGATCCGAAAGATGAGTATCCTTCAGGTAATTTTTTGCCATCAATCGTTCGAAGATCAACATTTTCCACCTGTAGTCTCTTTTGTTTTTCCTTCGTATTAATGGTATAAAAAATGACGATTCCTTGTTCATCTGCAATCACAGAATTTATCGTAAGCTTCATTCCATTTTTCTCTTGTGAAACCCCTATTTCTTGAGCGTAGTTATTTTCAACAGCAGCAAGTAAACCCTTATTATCCCGAATAAGTTCCACAATTTTTTCCATTCCAGGAATGGAGGAGATGTAGGTTGCAAATGTTGGTGACACTCGAATACATGTTAAAAGACCAAGAAAAAGAACAGCTACTGCGATACTCGGCCATATCCAAACCTTCCTTTTACGTTTCATGATCCTTCCTGCTGACTTTCCTTCTTCAAATCCAAGATGTATCGCTCGATCAATTTTATCCATAGGTATATCGATATGCTCGTATTTCTCTTGCCAATCTGCTATTTTTTTCTCTTCCTTTTCAAACACTGCGTTTCCCTCCTTTTTCCTCAAGCATGCTGCGTAACAATCGTAAGGCATTACGTAACCGTGTCTTTATCGTACCTTCGGGGCATTTCCACATCACCGCAATGTCTTTAATTTTTAATCCATGAAAATATTTTAAATATAATAGTTCGCATAGATCGTCATCAAGCTTAGACATCGCTTCTTCTAGCTCGATATATGTGTAATCATCACTCTTTCCCTGTCGTAAAAGCAAATCATCATTATAAAGTGTTCTTCTACTTTTCTTTAAATGATTTTGACAATAATTAATCATAATTCGAATGAGCCAGGTCTTTACATAAGCAGGTTTTCTCAATTCATGTATGTTGCGATAGGCACGAAATGTCACTTCTTGAATTGCCTCAATTGCCTCTTCCTCATTTTTCAAATAGGCAAGCGCCGTTTTATATAAAGCTAATTTATGAGTATGAATAACCGATAGAAATGCCTCATCATCTCCATTAATAGCCCTCAATACTTGATTCGTATCCTCCAATGCCAAACCTCCCCTCTTGATGGTTCCTATATTAGACAATGTATAACGGAAAAAGTTTTAAAAAATGTGTTTTAATTAACCCATTATTATCAATTTAAAATTTCAATAATAAAAGCCTGCATTGTTGCAAGCTCTATTTCAACGCTAAATTAGATTAATTTAGTTTGCTTATCCAGTAATTTATTACTTCCTTTGCTCGAGTGAAATAGCCTTGTTTACCATTTGACCTAAAATTTTCACCACAATCGCTATTTGTAATCTGAAAGATACTATACTTCACTTCTTTATCGTTCAATTTCGAAAACAAAAACAAAATCCACTGTGGACTTAGGTATCCACAGTGGATTTTGTTTCTGTAATCTATCTAACATTTTACCTATCATCAATAAGCTTAAGCTACCGATTTACTATTCTTAAGACTAAGCATGACAAGGAAAGATAGACAATATAAGATTGCTAAATAGGTCATTGCCATTGTCATATCATAGTTTTGCAGAATATATCCAACTAAGATTGGTGATAGACCTCCAACCGCTCTACCAAAGTTAAAAATTGTATTGGTTGCGGTACTTCGAATTTGAACCGGATAAAAGCTGCTAATTAAGGCTCCATACCCGGCAAACATCCCATTTGAAAAGAAGCCTACAATCGCTCCCCCTAACAGCACTCCTACACTGCCTTGTGCAAAGGAATATAAAAATACAGCTGATGCAGATGCAAGAAGAAAGATTCCAAAAGAAACTTTTGCACCAAAACGATCCATGAACTGTCCAAAGGTCAGCATTCCAACAATCATTCCGACCGCTGTACTGATTGTCCAAAGTGCTGAGCTTGAAACGGATAAGCCTTGTGATTTTTGCAGCATAGATGGTAGCCAAATCATCAGACCATTATACCCAGCTATTTGTACTGTCGCCATAACAGCTAAAGAAATAGTTGTCATAGCTATTCTAGGAGTTCTAAATAGTTGTAAAAGCTTACCCTTTTCCTTTTTAGCTAAAGCCTTTTTCTCTTTATTCGCAGTAACCCACTCTGGAGATTCATCTAAGTTTTTTCTTACAATATAGGCAAAGATAACTGGAATTACACCGATGAAAAACAAACCTCTCCACCCTAAGGTAGGTAAAATTATGGCACTTAGCAATGCTGCGAGAATCACACCAAATTGAGCACCAATACTTACATAGGAAGAAGCTCTTCCTTGTTTATTCTTTGGCCATGCCTCTGCAACAAGTGCCATACCAATTCCATATTCTCCACCGGCACCAAGCCCTGCTATAAATCTGAACACATAAACTTGCTCAATATTCGTTGCAAATCCTGTTAAAGCTGTACCTATTGCGAACAAAAAGATTGTATAAGTAAAAATCCGTACCCGACCAAATTTATCTGCCAAAATGCCGAAAATGATTCCTCCAACAAGCATCCCGATATTAGTAATTGAAGAAATAAGACCACCAGTTGCTAAGTCAATGTGAAACTCCGAGATGATCATCGACATGGCAAATGAGATAAACATGATATCCATGCCCTCTAACGTTAAACCTGCTACAGATGCTACAACAGTTTTATTACGATAATTCATTTTTCCACCCTCCGTTATTTTCCTTGTAGTAAAAGCTCCTCAAGCTTTGAAGGAATGGATATAAAGCTATTCCATTCTCTTTTCAAGTCTCACAGGACTTTGTTTAAAAGAGTTAATGTCTCTTACAAAAGAAAAGCGCAAGCGCCTTGCTCATCGACGTACGGATTTCGTAGTCTTCGACTGAAATAAAGGAGACACGACGAGGGACGAGTCGATGTTGACTTATCGTAGGGAGAAGACGGAGAAATCCGCTAGCCGATAGGCGCTGGAGCTAGACACAACAGACACTTTTCATGCCTAATATTCTTAGTAAATTTTATACTTTCTTATGTTTTAAAAAAACAAATGCCCTTCTGTCACAGAGGACAGAAGGGCATGAATATACAAAGATAGAAAAATACAAACTACCTAGCCACCCTTTTCGGCCTCTCTGGACCGTATTAAAGGAAATATTATTTTGATATTATATTAGCATGTTAGAAAACCTGTTTCAATCCCTTATTGCTTTTATACAAAAACAATTTCGTGTTCTAACCGCACGAATTTTCGTCGAATCCGCACGAATTATGATCCGAACTGCGTGAATTTCGAACTGAACTGCACGAAAACCCAGTCGAATCGCACGAATAGTTTCTTTCACCATTTAAAAATGCAAGATTTCATTTATAGATAACTGAAATGAGCAACATTTTTTCTAATCTACTTCCCATCTAATATTAAATGACTAGAAAGCAAATCTTTCCTGCGATATACACTCAATATTACACCTATTAAAATCGCATTAAGTAGAATAGGCATCATTCCATAACTAATAAACGGAAGAGGCATAGTAGTTATTGGGAAGAACCCAAGCATCATTCCTATATTGCTGATCAACTGGACTGCATAAAGGGCAAGCGCTCCAATTAGAAGTAATTTACCATATGGATCTTTCACCCTAGAAATGACTACTACAATTCTCGCAATAAATAGGGAAAGTATAATTAAAAGAGCAATGGCAAAAAGCCAACCATAATAATAAGTAAAATTAACCATAACAAAATTAGTATGGGAATCTGGAATCATTTCTTTATTCGAGAAGTTTCCAAACCAACCAGCTTTCGATATTAGCTCTTTAGCGCGTAATACCATGTAACCCGCCGAATTTGCATATTTTTCAGGGTTAAAAAATGCCAACATCCTATCTTTCTGATGAATCTTTAGCACTTGCCAAAACATTAACCCAGAAATAACGCATGTACCCACCGCTAGTGCCGATATTGTAAGAATCCTTTTTCTACTTAATTTGCTCCACCACATCATAACAAATACCATAACAATGTATATGTAGACTGTTGAAATACTAGGTACAGAGAAAAATAAATACGCAGAAGGTAGAAACAACACCGCAATATGCCAAACCTTCAACCTTCTATTATCGAAAAAGGAAGCCCAAGCAAGAAAAAAGAAAGGGATAGCCATTAAGTTTTCGATCGTTATTGGTCCAATCCTTATAAGAGTAGGAATCCCGTTTGAAAAATATCTTATCATTAAGAGAATAAGCGTTCCTATTGTGTAAAACAGCCAGCCTTGCTTTTTCCATTTCCTATAATCCATCATCATTATTCCTAATGCTGCCGCACCACCGAAAAGGACAAAAATGACCTTCATTATTAATAGTCTTTTAACATCCATTTCACTAAGAGAAATTAGTGGTAAAAACCCTAAACATAAAGTTGTTGTTAGCAGGATTACCATCAACCAATCTACCTTTGGACGGTGAAGCTTGTTTAGTTGTTGACCAAGTATGAGTGGATTTCCCATCTGCTCGATCGCCTTTTCTTCGGCCTCATCCTCAGCTAAACCTTTCCCCATCAACGCTTTCTTTACTTCATTTAAATGATAGCTTAGTTCGTCGGTTACATATTTCTTTGCTTCCTTCGAATGAATTTGTTCAGTGACTTCATTTAAAAAGGAGCTTCTTCTGTTCTTCATTTTTACCTCACCCCTCAAACAACTCATTTAATATAAATCGGTTTTTGGTTAATCTTTTTTCTTCCTTTTGCAATATCCTTCTTCCTTTATTATTTAATTGATAATATTTCGCTTCATGTTCGTCCCATCTTGATTGTAAGCAGCCCGTTTGTTCTAAACGGTGTAATACGGTATATACAAAACCTTCGTTGTCTTCGAATGTTTGAATGCCCCTTCCTCTTATAGACTGAACTAATTCATAACCTGTTTTTTCAGAGACGAGAAGCTGTAATACTGCGAAAAAAATATCTTCTTCACTTTCGTATTGTTTGTAAATTTTTTCTCGAACCTTTTTCCGATGCTGCCCCGTAAACTCCAATTGATTAAATACCGTTTTCTCCATCGATTTTCGAAGATTTTTTAATCGATCGTCCATTTTTATTCCTCCAATCTTTCCTTTAAAAGTTTTTTAGCTCTTCTAAGTCTTGTTTTAATCGTGTTTTCCTTTACTCCGATTAATTCAGTAATTTCTTTTATAGACAATTCTTCGAAATAAAAAAGATAGATCACTTCCCGATTTTTTAAAGGCAAGCTCATAACTGCAGAAACCAATCTTTGATCCTCGTCTTTTTGAATGACAGCCTGCTCAACCGTTTCCTTTGGAGTCCAATTTTCAACTGATTTATCCTCTGTAGGGACGACATTTTTGCTATACCAACTTCTTAGATGATCCTTACAATGATTGATAGCAATTCGCCACAACCATGTTCTAAACTTTGATTTTCGATTATATGTATGTAAGTTTTTATAACACTTAACAAATATATCCTGGGTTAAATCCTCGGCTATTGTTTTATTGTTTACATAAGAATAAACAAGCTGTAATATTTCTTTTCCATACCTCTTCATAATTTCGTCGATTATTTCGTCAATATCTTCAAGTTCGAGCATTTCAACCGTCAAATCCTCCACATTGTTCCCCCCTACCTATATCTTAGACGATGCCCCCATAGAAGAAGTTTTTAAATTAACAAAAAATACGTACTTAAATTTATTCAATGTCCAAGGCTCTTTCCTCGCTAAATAATAGAAGCTGCTTTTTTAATGTACAATATAGTAAAATAGGGATTATTCATTGGTGAAGGGGTGCAATTCGATGCAGAAGCTGAAGTTTGAATCGTCATGGGATAAGACGTTGTCTGATAAAGACCGTAAGCGAATAAATCAAGTATTTCTTGGATCAAATTTATCAAAAGAAGATAGTATTCAATTAACACCTCTATGGCAAGCGCGGAATTATAAGGGGGAATTATTGGTGACAGTACTTGTGCATAATTTTGGTACACAAGTCCTTTCATTTCGTGACAAAAACCTATGCTACGTAGAAAATAACGAGGTAGTAGCAAAGCATAAATTTCCACTCTCAAATCTAATCATAGAGCCAAAAACCAGCATGCCATGGACATTTATTTTTCCTGTTGAGAGTTTATGTAACGAACCTGGAGACAAAGGGTCGGTTCTGTTATCCCAGTAACTGGGACAACAGAACCGACCCCGCGTCCCGCTTTCACCTTTTTATTCGGTTTTGATTCGCTTTTGATGTTCTTACCTCTACGGTTAGTGACCCATTATTTGTATATGCTTTTAATAGTAATGGGACACCCGTTGTATTTTGAAATCGAAAATCCACTCCACCATAAGATACGGTTGCATCTCTTCCTTTTGGCACATACCCGACATTCACGGAATGATGATGCTTCTCTACATACGAGACCGCTAGTTTATCTACCGCATTAAATAAAGTAGATGACGTCTGACAAATGCCACCTCCAATTCCCTCAACCAATTTTCCATTTACAGCTTCCATTGCTTTCTGATATCCATGTGCTTCGTCACTCGGTCCAACAGTCGTATTGAAAGAGAATGTGTCATTTACTCCGACGATAACATTATTAATAGCCTGTGCAGAAAGCTCAATATTTTTGTTTCTCCCTGCTACGCCTTTATTAAAATATGTCGTAAACGTAGCGACCACCACTTCCCCTAAGTGAGGAACCTCATCCTCCTTATATCCGCTTTCAGTTACATATAGGGGTAACTCTACAGTCCCCCCATCTTCTAAAGCACTCATCACTTTTTCCAATAACTCTGATTCTTCTAAGATCACTCTAGGTTTTCCTTTTATTATCTGACCATCTTTCCCAATTTTATCTGGAATCATCCTCTGA
Organism: Heyndrickxia sp. NPDC080065; assembly: GCF_050281185.1. Classification (NCBI taxonomy): domain Bacteria; kingdom Bacillati; phylum Bacillota; class Bacilli; order Caryophanales; family Bacillaceae; genus Heyndrickxia; species Heyndrickxia sp. NPDC080065. Next base: position 11,413 of record NZ_JBNNWS010000029.1, read on the forward strand.
TCGTATCCAGCCTTGTTTTCCGTTCCCCTAGCAAGGCTCTTTACCCAGTTTTCAATTTCTTTATTTAATTTTTCATGATTAGATCCAGATTGCATTTCTTTAGTTGAAAATGTTTTTAACACCTCTTGTGTATTTGGATCAACCACTTTAACTACTTTCGGTTTCTCTTTTTCATTCAGCTTTTTCTCTTCTTTTTTCTTAGACTTTTCAAGTTGCTTCTGTAATTCTCCTATTTTTGTCTCTAACTCTTTTTCCTTTGTTGTTTTTTCTGAACACCCGGCTAAAACCATTAAACTAGCAAGCATGATCAATGTGATTCTCTTTTTAAACTTCCCTTTTTTTCCCCCGTTATTTTTTAACATTCCCTTGACCCCTGCCCTTATATTTTTATTCATACTTTTCATTTTATTTAGGGAGGCATTTCCATATTCCAATAAACGGTGCCCTTTTTAAAATAATTTGGTTAATTACAGAGATCGTAAGTGGGAACAAGCAATTGACTTTATTGTGAGTTAAAAAGTAATAAATGAGGTTTTAACGTACTAAAGAGGTTGTTGTACTGAAGTGTTAATCGCTATACTTAAAAGACCATCCGATACAATCAAAACAATTATCTATACAAAAAAACTCGCCGAGGACTTCTAAAGTCCGTTCAGGCGAGTTTTATTTTATGTTCATTAGTATTAAAAGCTAAATTTGTTTAATTCTCTACCAATTTAGTCTTCATTTTTTCACTTGATGGCTGTGCATCCTTATCTTCCGCTTGTTTTGCACGTTTGATAAAGAAAGCAAGAATCAGTGCTACTGCAGCAATAAAGACCGTCACTAAGAATGCAAAATTAATTCCTTCTAGTGTTGCTTTCATCATAATTTCCTGCTTCATTGCAGCCATTTCAGCTTTTGTAGGCTGCCCTGTTAAATGTTTCATTGCTTCAGCAGCTAATTCTTTTGCATGTGATTCCGAACGATTAGACATGATAGTAACCAACAATGCCGTACCAATCGCGCCAGATACTTGCTGCAATGTACTATTCATGGCAGTTCCATGAGGATAATAACGTGCTGGCAGTTGATTTAAGCCATTTGTCGAAACCGGCATCATTACCATTGACATCCCCAACATCCTCAAGGAGTATAAAATAATTAAATGGGTATAGGTAGTATCAACAGTTAATTTGCTGAAAAAATAAGTCGTTACTATTGTAATCGTTAACCCGATGATCGCTAATATTCTTCCACCAATTTTATCAAATAATTTTCCTGTAATAGGTGACATAATAGCCATCAAAATCGCACCTGGCAGCAACAATAAACCTGCATCCAGTGGAGAAATCCCACGAATGTTTTGAACGTAGATAGGCAGAAGCATCATTGCAGAAAACATAGCCATCGTAACAACGATGGAAATGACAGACGATAATGCATACATTGGATATTTATAGATTTTGAAATTAAGCATTGGTCTTTCTTGGTGTAACTGACGTAAAATAAACCAAGCTAATGAAACGACACCAGCAATTAATGTTACATATACTTGTGGGCTGTCCCATCCTTTACTTCCAGCAGAACTAAATCCGTAAAGTAAACCACCAAAGCCTATACTTGATAATAGAACTGAGAACATATCAATTCGGATATCCACTTTTTCCTTCTTGTCTTTCAACAAGAATAAGCCAAGTAAGAAAACGACAATAGCTATTGGTGTAATAACATGGAATAACATTCTCCAGTCATAAGTTTCAACTAGCCAACCTGATAAAGTCGGACCAATCGCTGGTGCTCCCATCATAATTAATCCGAAAAATCCCATTGCAGCTCCTCTTTTTTCCACTGGGAAGCTCACCAGCATAACATTCATTAACAGAGGCATCATGATTGCTGAACCTGCAGCTTGAATCATCCGTCCAGCTAATAATAAAGGAAATACATGGGCAAAGCCTGCAAGAATAGTCCCAAGCGTAAAGAAAGCCATAGCCGATAAGAATAAACGGCGAACAGAATATTTTTGAATCAAAAATGCAGTAGTTGGAATCAAGATCCCGTTTACTAGCATAAATCCAGTAGATAGCCACTGTACAGTCGATGGTCCCACATCTAAATCTTTCATGATCGACGGCAGTGCGATATTTAGTAAAGTATTATTTAAAAGTGCAATAAACGCCCCAATCATCAGGACAGCAATAATCCCGTATGGTGGACGTTTAGTTGTTTTCATGGAATGGTCCATTATTTTTCCCCCTAAACTTCTGGTCTATTTTTTTGTACTCAAATTTCAGATAAACATTATCATATACCATCAGTTCAATTTTTGCAATCAAAAATTTTTAGGCATTTACTGGGTTTGTATTAAAAATGAAAATGGGATACTATATTTTTATACAAGCGGTATAATCCGAGATAAAGGTGATTGTATGAATGACCGTAAGCAGAATGTCGTTAAGAAGGCACACCAATTATTTATTGATAAAGGTTTTCAGGCCACATCAATTCAGGAAATTATAGATTATAGCGGAATTTCGAAAGGAACGTTTTATAATTATTTTTCATCTAAAAGCGAGTTATTAATAGCTATTTTCAAAACCGTTCATGAGAAGCTGGAAAAGGATCGGAATGACTTGCTGATCGGCCAAGACCCGGCAGATATTGAGATTTTCATTAAACAAATTGAATTGCAAATGAAGACGAATAAGAATAATAAGTTAATAGTTCTTATCGAAGAAGTAATGGTGTTGAATGATGTTGAACTAAAAGAATTCATTAAACAAGCTCAACTGAGATGGGTTCACTGGCTTTACCAACGGTTCCTTGACATTTTTGGCGAAAGTAAGAAGGCTTATTTGTTAGATTGTGCAGTTATGTTTATGGGAATTCTACAACATAACCTTAAATATAATGAGATCGCACATAAATCAAATTGCAGTATCCATCGAGTGATCCGTTATAGCGTGGATCGCTTGGTGAAAATCGTTGAAGAGGTTTCAGAAGCAGGTGACCAATTAATTGAACCTAAAGCTTTAGAAAGAAGGTTACCGAATTGCCAAAAAACCGCCCAAGTTTTTCAGCAAAAACTTAACCAAATTGTATCAGAAATGAAAAAGGGTCTGGACCATGACCAATCAAAATATATTGAGTTGCTCGATTTCATACAAGAAGAATTGTTAGACTCAAAGAATCCACGCAAATTTCTTATTGAAAGCGCCCTTTTTTCCTTAAAATCAGACCAAGCATTAATAGAAAAAAAACACCTCCAAAAACTAGATCAACTGATCACAGAATATTTGAACACGGAAACTTAACGTTGGGACAATGGACCTGACACCGTGTCCCAAGAAAAAAGGAAGCCATGTGATTTATCACAGCTTCCTTTTTAAGTAATGACATAACCTATAAAATTCACTTCTTTTAGATTAATAAAAGTTTATGGCAGTTAGTACATATTTTCCGTTCGATTGAATAAAAGAAAATGAAACTTTAGCAGATATAAAGAAGCCTTTTGGTTTATATTCATAAGAAAAATGTGCGGCATAATCTTTACTATAGTTCTGTTCCATTACTAATTTGGAACTTGTTACTTTTTTTAATGCTGTTGAATAATCAACTATTTTTTTCTTCGAGTTGTATTTCTTATCGTTTTTTATGCTAATTTTATACGAATTTTTTGCGTTTTTCCGACTTCCTACAAATATTGTCGATTTACCGTCCATAATATGTTTATCTACATAAGTATCAAATGTTTTCGTTTTCCCTGTTTTAAGAGTGTCTGCATACATTTTAATAAGTTTAACCGCTTCTGGTTTCAACTCATTAATAACATTTTTCTTATTAAATTTTTTCGGAAAAGACATTATGCCTTTTTTCGATACAGTTGCAGCTGCTTTTTTTACGCTGACAGATTTAGATGCTTGCTGCATGTTATTTGTTGCGGCTGAAGCTTCTACTCCGACTCCTATTGAACCAAATACAAGGCCACATGCTATGATTCCAGAAATTAACGTCCCTTTTTTGAGTTTCTTTCTTCGTTGCATCATAATAATGACTTCACTCCTATTTTTTCTAATCTAACATATTCCGATTAATAATGAGCAATATTGGACTTTAAGACTTTCAAAAAAATGTAATCCTGCACAATTTTTCAACCTACTATCAATCCAGTTTCTTAATAAATAAAATACAAATCCTCTAACACATATTTGCCATTTTTTAATTGGTCAAATTTAAATTGAACTGTGACTGTACCAAAGGCATCAAAGTTATCTGGTCGAAATTGGTACGTAAATGTAGCAAATCCTGTCCCTTTATATGTATTGTCAACTTTTATCTTGGAAGTTTTCGCTTTTTTAAGTTCCTTAGAATAAGCGGAAAGAGTCTTTTTCGAATTGACTTTTCGCATGCCCTTTACTTTTTTACTGTAATTGTCCCTTACATATTTGCGGCCCAGTAAATAGTTAGTATTTGTATGCTCCGCTACATGTTTGTTAACATACGAATTAAAAGATTTAGTTGCTCCTGTATTAAGGGAGTCACCATAGATTTTTACAAGTTTAGCTGCTTCTGGTTTTAATTCATTTGTCACTTTTTTCATACTAAATTTCTTAGGAAAGGTTAGTACTCCTTTTTTCGAAACTGTAGCAGATGCTTGTGTAGCTTTGACAGATTTAGATGTTTGCAGCGTTTTATTTGTTGCAGCTTTAGCATCTACTCCGATTCCCATTGAACCAAATACAAGTCCACATGCTATAACCGATGACATGATTATACCTTTTTGTAGTTTCTTTCTTTGCTGTTTCATCAAAATTCCCCCATTTATATCTTCTTTGTAAAATAAATATTGTTTTTCAATATATATCCACATTTACTAATTTTATCATGACAACCTGGTATCCTGTTCAATTATTTGAAAAATAGGAAAAATTTCCTAATAAATCCGAATAGTTAAAATGGGCTAGTTCGCTTTCATTTAAAAAGGGATTGAAGGCAGAAGAGAAGAATTTATAAGTACTCTTCATTATCCAAAGTGCGTAAGAAACTGTTAAAGCAGCTAAGCTTTTTAAGCCAAAAAAATAAAGCCAGCTAAAACTGACTTTTAATAGATGAAAGTGATTTCGAATTTTGCCTATAAACTTCATATAGTTCTTGTACGGTTCACCTTAGTTTTTTAAGATGCAAAAACAGAAATTGGGAGCTTTCACTAATGCTTTTTTCAAAATCCCATTCTTTTTTTATTATTTAGTAAAATATGAATTACTATAGCAATTCTTTCAAAGTGAACACATTTTTTCACAAAATCATTAATTATTTCTGGGACCAGTCTCCCTGTCCAAGCTTCTCACTAATTCATTGATCATTTCTTTTTTATTCTTTAGTTCCTTCTCTTTTTCATTGATGAGATGAATCTCTTTATCTAGTCTTTGTAAAACACTGTCTATTAGTTTTTCAGAGCCGCATCCGTTATTATATTTTATTTCAAACAATGCCTGAATTTCTTTCAAAGACAATCCTATGGATTTCATTTCCCTAATGGCGTAGAAATCATTCAAATCCTTTGAAGAATAATGCCTTTTTCCATTTATCCAAACTGGTTTAAGTAGATTAAGCTCCTCATAATGACGAATCGTATCCTTCGTTGTCTCCACTTTTTTTATAAATTCCCCTATTCTCACCTTTTAACAGCTCCCTGAAAATAAATAATATAACCTCTTGACGTGGGGTTAACCCCACAATCTAATCTAGCCATATAACATAAAAATAAAAGGATGTGTTTAAAATGATTAGCAGTACCCTTATTATTTTATTTTCTTTTGTCAGTCTTGCCGGAGTTGTCGCTTTAATAATTGGGAATTCAAAACCATCAAAAACTCCTCTTGATAAAGTACCTATGAATCGATTTAGCAAAGTATCATTATCTTTTTTCACATTAAGTTACATTTTATTCTTAACATTGGGCATTACGAAATTTTTTCTCGACATTTCTGTAATTTGGTTATCCATCGTAAGCTTGCTAATTATTGCTTCAAGAATAATGAATGGCCTTGCTCTATACGGTAAGAACAATTGGCCTCATTATATAGTTACATGCACTATTTTGTTGTCTATTATAGTATTACATTTTTGGAAATTATAAATGTGGGACGCGGGGTCTGGTCCACTGTCCCGTAGCCTTCCTCACCAAAAAAAGCTACTCTAAAATGAGTAGCTTCAATATAATGGATGGACAAGAGAGCCGTCACCTATTTACGTTTATTCTTTTTAGACATTCTACCTAATAAAAATGCTCCTGCTGCCACACCGATCATTGTGTTTGTTTTTTTGTTAAATACTTGTTTAACAACTAGATTTAAGTTTTGTGGTCTTTCTGCAAGACGTCTCATAAAGTAACCATACCAATCTTTTCCGAAAGGTACGTACGTACAGAAGTTGTAGCCTTCGCTTGCTAATTTAAGCTGAAGGTCTTTTCTGAAACCGTAAAGCATTTGGAACTCGAATTTATCATTCGGAATGTTGTTTGCTTTAACAAATTTTTTCACATGGTCGATGATATTATGATCATGTGTTGCGATTGATGTGAATTTTCCGTTTAATAAATGCCATTCTATAAGCTTAATAAAGTTTTCATCGATATCTTTCTTATCTTGGTATGCATATTCCTCAGGCTCTTTATATGCACCCTTTACGATACGAAGGCGATAATTTTTATATTTTTGAATGTCTTCTTCTGCTCGATAGAAATATGCCTGAATAACAGTTCCAACATTATCGTAATTTCTTGATAAATCATCTAGAATATCAAAAGAAGGTTGTAGATGGCTGTTATCTTCCATATCAATATTAACAAAAATATCATATTGACTCGCTCTATCTACAATTTCTTCTAAGTTATCTAAACAAAAATCATAATCAATATCCAGCCCCAATTGTGTTGGCTTTAAAGAAATATGAGCATCTACTTTATTTTCATGAATCGCTTCAATTACTTCAATAATTTTTTCTTTTGCTTCCGTCGCCTCTTCTTTTTCATAGACGAACTCTCCTAAATTATCAACAGTACAAGATATTCCGTGGGAGTTAAGCTCTTTAATGCTCCTGATTGTTTCTTCTATATTGGTTCCCGCTACGACATTTTGCGCCCCCAATTTTAAACCGTACTTTTTTGCTGCACTATTAAGAAATTGGTTTTGGGATAGGCCCATAAAAAGATCTTTCAACATAGCGATTACTCCTTACTGTTATGAATTTTAAGGCTCTGTTTTCATCATTATTACTGTAAACATAGCCTCCGGAATATGCGGATGGCAATTTTATACAAATGTAAAAACCTACTGAAAACGTACCACGTAGGCTTTTATCACATCAATTAAACATAGCCTTTTTTTATCATTATATCACACCTTTTTGAATACGCTATCATTCTTAAAAAATTGCTAGAATTTGTCGAAAAAATATAGATGACTAGGATACTTGAAACCGCGGTTTATCAACATTTTCTCTTAATATAGCATTTTTAAAAAAATAAGGACCGTCCTCTTTACAGAAACGATCCCAAACATCTTAATTTATATGTTTTTTCCAGTCTAGACAAATTCATAGGGACAATGGACCTGTCCCCCTGTCCCATCCCTCAAGAAGTTGCTTCTGCCTCTCCCTTAACAGAATTACTTTCCCCAAGCTGTGGATGTGCTTTGCGAATAATCGATGGTCTTGCAAGAATAAGGACAATGCCAATAAGTAATGAACCTGAAAAGAGCAGGATCCATTGAGCAGAAAAAACATCATATAGAAAGCCGTATATGACCATTCCTAGTGGCATAAGGGCTGTCGCCATGGTTTCGAGGATAGAAAAAACACGGCCTTTGTAATCATCATCAACTTGCTTTTGCATCATTACCTGAATAGGTGTATTAACAATAATAACCATGGCTCCAAAACCGAGCATAATGAGTACATAATAAACAAAAACTAAGTAATAGGGCATAGTAATTATCAACGGTAATCCAATCGCCGCAATAAATGTTCCCATCGCAAGAATACCTCGTTTTGATACAAGAAGTGGATACTTCACTTCTTTTCGAACACTAAAATAAATGGACAATAAAAGCATTCCAATTGCAAATGCCCCTTGTGTAAAACCGAAATGCTGCGATGGCATTTTCATCTTTTCGATTAGAATGTATGAATAGCCAACCTCGTACGCTCCAAATAAGAAATTGATCAATAATGCAATCCAAATAATAATCATAACTACTTGTTGCTTCTTTAAATAACCGATTCCAGCTTTCATACTTTGCCACATAGGTTCTTTCTGTTCCCCTTCGTTCTTCTCTTTTCTATTAGCAAAAAGCTTAAAATCCATTGTTGACTCAAGAAAAACTGCAAAGATCGAAGCAATCATATATATAATTAGAAAAACCGGCATGGAAACGGCACCATATAAAAGTCCCCCTACCGCCGGACTGCCAATAGCAGCAAATGAAATCGACATCTGATTTAATGACATCGCCTTTTGAATCCTTGCTTTATCAATAAGTCCGGTTATAGAGGAGGTGAAAGTTACTCCAGAAAATGTGGACATAAGTGACAAAACACATGTCGTGGTATAAATTGCTATAAGGGACAAACCTGAAGTTAAACTTATTGTAAGTAACCCACCAATCGCTATAGTTGCACCAATTTGTGAAGTAATCGCAATCATCTTTCTCGAATAGTTATCTGCTAAATATCCTACAAAAGGTGCAGCAAGTGTACGTGGTAAAATATTGCAAATTAGGTTTGTAGCAAAGCTTGTCGCAGATCCTGTTAATTGTAAAATATAAAAGCTAATAGCAAATGAATATACTTGTGCGCCAAATGTGGCAATCAGTTTACTAACGGTGAATGTCCACAGATGATAAGTTGCCTTTTTAAGCTTTAATCCTTCTTCCATATAAATCTCCCACCCCAAATGTTTAATTTAATTAAACAAATCATATCACGTTCCCTCTTCCAAAACAAGAAAAAGTTTAATATAATTAAACTACCCATCATTCAAGGAGTGTGCCTAAAAAAAATGCTAGGTGAACGTATACGCAACATTAGAAAACAGAAAAAAATGACACTTGAAGCTTTAGCAGGGGATGAACTGACAAAAGGAATGCTCAGCCTAATTGAAAATAATAAGGCGAATCCTTCCATGGAAAGCTTAACGTATATAGCTAGACAGCTTGAAGTCGAGGTTACCGATTTACTGGAAGAAATCAGTTCACAGGAACTAAGAAAAATTCTAGACAAAGCTGAGAAGCTATTCAATATGGATCTTGAAAAAGTAAATGATAAATATCAACAACTCATCCAGCTAATTGAACCATATACTCCAAAACTGTCACATGGATATGAGTCTGCCCGCTTATTAGATATATACAGTCGGAGCCTTTTTCGTGAAAATAAAAAAGGGTGGCAAGAAATATCCGACCGTGCAGCACAAATGTACGAGCAGATGAATCTTACATCGAATCGGGCAAGCATTGGAATATTCAGGGCAACCGTGAAGTTTGCAAAGCATGACTATATACAAAGCTTAGAGATTTTTTTGAAAGAACGTACTGAACTCGAAACAAGGCATGCCTATATTGACCCAATGACACGTGTGGATCTTGATTATAATGAAGCGATTTTACAATTTGCTGTTGGAAATGTAGAGGATGCACATCGTGTAATGGAAAGTGCGATGAATTATTCAAAAGAGCATCGAATCTTTTATCGAATTGATGATTTATATAGACTGGCTGCTGCACATGCGTTTATGTCACATGATATTGAAAAGAAAAATTATTATACGAAGAAATTGAAGCAATATGGTGAATTCGCTGAAGATAAATATTCTATTCTATTTCATGATCTTTTCCATGTGATGTCTCTTATTTCTGAAGAGAAGGCATACAACGAAGCTCTAGAACTCATCGACCAACAGCTCTTAAATTTAGAAATGACGGAAAGCTACAAATCCTATTTCTTTCTCGAAAAAGGGAAAGCACTTTATGGGCTTGGCTGCTTTAAAGATGCACTTATTTGGTTGGAAAAGATCAAAATCCCAACATATCTTCATCATCCATTTGATTTGTCATCATTTTACCTCGTAGAGTCGTATGAAGCACTTTGCTATCTCGAGCTTGGTAATCGAACGAAGGCAATTCAAGCTGCAGAAGTTGCGATGCAAAATATTGATCCATTACCTGTATCACCATACAAAGAGTTTATTATTGAAACATACAATACAATTAAAGAAAAACCTGCTGAAGACTTGTAAAGTTAATTCAGCAGGTTTTTTTACCTATGTATATTAAAATCCTGACTGCCAAGCGATAATAATGAATGTAGTCCAGAATATAGTGGCAAAAATAAAAAGTACACTTATGAATAATAATAAAACGCTAATAAAATTAGGTGTTTCTTTTATATTAAAAAACAAAATAAATGTTATAGATATGAGTGAAAAAAGATATGATAAAACAGCTCCAACCCAATACCATAGCATCGTTTCATTGCCCCAATAGGCCATCGATTGGAATAACATACTGAAGGTAAATCCAATGATTGCACATAGCAAAGAATAGATGGAATATCCGGAAATATTTATCTGTTTCCAACCAACTTTATTTTTTAGCTTATTTGCTGCTATTACTGTAATAAACTGAGGAATTAAGTTTAATATACTAACCAGTATGAGTAACTGTGAAGGTGTTAGTGGTTTAAAATATCCTCCCCAATGTTCATTATCTCCCATCTTGCCAATGAAATAATACGAAACTATTAAAGAGCCTATATTCCCAATAATAAGAGCAAATGTATTATTGGATGCTTTTGCGTAAAAAGCGATTACTGATATTCCTATTATCATCAATAGATAACCGAGCATTGAACCATTTTTATAATCTAGGTACATAGAGAAAAATACAAAGGGGAAACAGTTGAAACAGATTAATAGAATATTAAATCCGATTTTTTTCATTTATTCCACTCCCTAGATAGCTCCTTTAATCGTATAACTGCTTCTTCCTTTTCAAACGTACTATACCACCGGTAATGCTGCTCATCTAGAATCCGATAATGTTGACTAATGATATTTTGTTGAAGGCGGAAGCTTCCCTTTTGATCAATTTCCTTCCACCAAACTCTCCCTCCCATTGACCTCGACCTTGGACAATCAATCCCATTGTGAGCAATTAATTCAATGACCTCTATAGGCTCATCGCCTAACAATGATTGCAATATTTCAGAGTCTCTAAATAGCGCACAAAGGGTTACTACATTGGACCAACCCGCTAATGTTCTCCCTTTCTCAAATTGAACGAGCGTTTTTTTAGAAATCCCCATAATTTCAGCCATTTTATCTTGAGAATAGCCTCTTTCTAATCGAATTAATCTCATTTTATTAGAAATTAATTCAATCACTTCTTCTTTATCCATTGGATACACCCGCCCTAAAGTTTACATTACGCTGTATTTAGTGTAATTTTACACTAAATAATTTGCCATAACAAGGATTTTTTTCCTCATTACAGAAAATGATAAAAAATTATATCAACAAAAAAAGGATGAATTAGATTCATCCCCTTGTACCACTAACTATATAAAACTTCTTCTGTATCCATATCTATCATCTCATCAATAACATCAAATATCGGCAGAATAATTGAAAAAGAGGTCCCTTTCCCAATCTCACTTTTGACAGTTAATTGACCATTATGAAAAGCAATGATTTCTTTACAAATTGAAAGTCCTAAACCATTTCCCTTCTTCTTATTACCACCACCTGGTTTTGTATAATATCGATTAAAAATATATGGAAGATCTTCTTCTTGAATACCAGAACCACTATCTTGAATGGTGATTGTTGTATAATTTCGCTCACTGTCTATCGTTAAGTAAAGTTTGATACTTCCCGCCTTGGTGTGCTTAATTGCATTCAAGATAATATTAGAGACAGCTTGTTCTATTCGTCCTATATCGACTTTAACTAAAGGAGACTCAGCGTAATCATTATTAGAAAAAATCAATTCAAACACCAAGCCAGCATTTTTTACTTCAAGTTCATTTTGTTTATACAAATGTTGTACAAGTCCATGGATCGGAATATAATCAAATTCAAATGAACTCTGCCTTGCTTCTAATTGGGAAAGATCGAATAAATCATTGATTAGTCGGTTTAAAGCGATTGTTTTCTCCCGTGTTCTTTGTAAATATTCTTTCGTCTCTTCTGGTGTTTCTGCTATACCATCTAGAATTGCTTCGATATATCCGCGAATCGACGTAATTGGAGTACGCAGATCATGAGAAATATTGGATAAAAGACTACGACGCATTTGTTCTGAAAGTGTAATGTCTTGATATGCTTTCCCTAATTCTTGATTAGCAGTCTCCAGTTCAATCGTTCTTTCCACTACCTTATTTTCAAGATTGGCATATAAATAGGCATTTTCAATAGAAATAGCCGCTTGAGAAGAAAGTAAAGTAAGAACTTCAATTCTTTCTTTTGTAAATGCATGTGTGTTCTCATTATTTTCTAAATACAGTACACCATTTAACCTTCCTTGATGGACTATTGGAAGGCATAAAATAGATTTCGGACGTTTTTTTACGATATAAGGGTCTTTCGTAAACATACCTCCGTTTGCCGCATCATCTTCGACAACTGGCTCATGACTATTTACTACATAATTCACAATCATCTCTGAAAACGAAGATATTTGTTCACTTAGTTTAGAAGATAATACTTCAATTACCTCCTGTGCATTTTGAAAGCTTCCTTTTCCAACAACGGAAAGATCTCCTTCCTTCTGCAACAAAAGAAGTCCCCTTCCAGCCCCTGCATTTTTTAAGACAATGGACATTATTTTTTCAAGTAATTGTGAAAGGATAATTTCTCTAGATAGCGTTTGAGAAGCTTGAGTAATTGATTTTATGTCTAAATATTCAAGTTTTTCAGCTTGTAAACTCTCATTCGATTCCTTCATTAACTTTGGATTTTGTTGGAGCAATTGATTTACTTTTGTCTTTGCCCCCCATTTTACATAGCTTTGAATAGCCTTAGTCATATAATATTCAGCTAATTTCACCGCTCCTTTTGAACGATAATAGCTTGAGGCACATTCATTAGCAATTGCCAGGTCCTGTAGATAGCCCTTCTCTTCAGCAAGTTCTATGGCCTGATCATATAAATAAGCAATATCAACTTTTTTATTCTCTATTCTGGCTGTTTCCGCCTGAACTAATAGATATTTGTGTTTGTAGTTATCTGGTGAATGGCCTGCCAACTTTTTTAGCTTCTTCAAATTCACATGAAGTTTTTTTCTAAAATTTCGCTGCTCCAGTCTGCTCGTTTCCGGATAAAATTTCACTAACCATAAAGATTGGTACATATAATATTCAGGCCCAATAACAAGAACCGTCGAACGATTAAACTGTTCCTCTAAAATGGTTAATAATTCTTGTGCGATTTTGGGCTTATTCAATAAATAGGCCATTTGCAAACGAATAATCGAATGAATAATTAATGCTGCAAGATCATCAGTAATTTTCGGTAAATCCCAGTTTGACTTAAGACTAGGATCCATTAAAATACGAATCCATTGTTTCACTTCATTCAAAAAATAATTAGACAATGTATACCGAATCTGTTTTACAAATTCGAGCTGTTTATTAATACCTTCCTTCACTTCTTGTAAAGGATTCCCAACCATAAACATGATCATTCCAATAAAGGAACTGTTCGCTCCGGCTAAATGAAGATTGCCAGATTCAATACAATAGCTTTGCGATTTTCTTAAATAATCAAGATTTAGTGAAAGATGATCCTTCCAATGTTTGATGAAGCTTCCAAATAAAAAATAAACCCTTCCATATATGCTTCGATTACCGACCGACTGTGCATGTTGTATAGCGAGGTCGGCAAATTGATAACCACCTTCAAAATCTAAAAAGCCTGAGCATAAGATTAAGGAATAATTGTTATAAGTCAGTGCAGAAATCTCTGTACTTCCATATTTTATCGTTAACCGGAGTGCGCGGAGGATCAGCCATGTTGCAAGATATTGATCCACATGAAAGGCTGAGCCATTCATATTCGTGAGCGTCCTCATTAACCTTTGTTTCTCTTCATCTTCCATTGGAGGTAGCTCCAATAAATCTTTCGTATTGACTTTTTTTAGTGCTAATTTTGTTAAAAGTATTTCCTTCATTACAGTTACTTTCCCAGGTTTACGTGGAACCTTCCAACCAAACAATTGCAGCCCTTTGATTCCAGCATCAACAGCTTCTTCCACACGATGAACATGTGTATACAGTGTCATTTTTACCTCATAAACAGCTAATTGATCATTTTTTGACTGTGCATTTGCTAGCGCGGTATCAAAGCTTTCTTCCGCATCTTCAAATTGACTATTTAAATATTCACATTCTCCAAGTCCGATGTTTAATTTAAATGTCATATCATATTGAGTTAACCAGCTGTCATTAGGGAGTAATTCTAATCCAACTTTATAAAATTTAAGGGCTGCTTCAAAGGCTGCAGCTTGTTTTGCTCTTTCACCAGCTGATAAATTTAATTTTGCAAGCTTCTCCTTTTCCTCTCCCTCAATTAGATGTTTTCTACTGATATTTAAGTGATTAACAATTTCAAATAGTTGATCTAAATGGCTTGTTTCTTCAAGATGTTTTAATAAAAGCCGTCCAATTTTTAAATGGGTTTTCTCTTGAGCTTCTTTTGACATTGTCACATAGACGGCTTGCTGTACCCTGTCATGTGAAAAGCGGTACGCAGGTGGTTCCGTTTCTGCCATTTCATCTGAATACACCCATTTGTAACCAGGATCAAGCGGTAAAACAAGACCTTCTTCAAGTGCTTCCCATAAATCTTCGGAAGTCTTTGTAAAACTTGATTCACAAATGGTTGATAATGTTTCAAGCTCGAACTGATTACCAATACAAGATGCAAATTTTAACACACGTTTTGTTCTTTCTGGGAGCTTTTCTACTCGCTTGATCATGTATTCAACAATATTTCCTGTCAAAGGTAGTTGATTGAGTAGCTTTATGTTTGTCGACCATATCGATAAGCGATAATCATAGGTAACAATGTTTTCTTCATAAAGAGCCTGAACAAGCTGCCGTACATAAAAAGGATTCCCCTGTGAAATTCGTTGGATAACAGTAGTAATCATATCTAATTCGGTTACTTGGTTGTGAAATGTCTCCGAAATGAACTGCTTAATATGATGATATTCAAGTGGTTTTAACGGGATTTCACATATTTTTACGTTCGTTGACTGAACACCTTCCAATAATATTGAAAAAGGATGCCCTACTTTTATTTCATCATCTCGGTAAGCACCAATGACAAGTAAATATTGTGAGACTGGCTCCGAAAGCAAATACTGAACAAGATCAAGTGAAGCCCTGTCTGCCCATTGCAAATCATCAAGAAATAGAACAAGTGGATGCTCTTTTTTTGCAAACACATGAACAAATTTCTGAAAAACCATCAGAAATCTACTTTGAGTCTCAAGAACAGACAAACTTTGAGGTTTAGAATGTTTCCCAATCAACCACTCAAGCTCAGGGAGAACCTCTGTTATGATTCCAGCATGGGTAGATAGATCGTTAAATAATGATTGCCTCCATTTTTCAATTCTCTCAGGATCCTCTGTTAAAAGCTGCCTAAGTAGTTCTTTAAAAGCTTGAATAATTGGGGCGTAAGGCTTCTGCCTTTGCAATTGATCAAATTTTCCTGAAATAAAATAACCTTTTTCTTGAATAAGTGGTTTTTGTACTTCCTTTACAAGTGCTGTTTTTCCAATTCCTGAAGGGCCAGGTATTAGCGCAAACGTCGCAATACCCGCACATGTTTTTTTAAATGCCATATGCAATAATTCGGTTGCCTTTTTCCGAGCATATAGTCTTGGCGGCAGCTCAAAATGATCTATTTTTTCCTTTTCATCTAACGGAAAAGGGAGAATAGAATGGTTTTGAGTAACCGCTTGTAAACACTTTTCTAAATCTCTCCTTAACCCATATGCACTTTGGTAGCGGGATTCAGGCATCTTAGCAATTAGTTTCATAATGATCATTGAGATGGTTTCGGGAATATCTATGTTAACTTGATGTGGGGCAAAGGGTGTTAAAACAAGATGGGCATGAACAAGTTCGGCAAGGTCAGTGGTTGTAAACGGAAGTCTGCCGGTTATCATCTCATAAATGGTTACTCCTAAGGAATAAAGGTCTGTTCGGTAATCAATTACACGATTCATTCGTCCCGTTTGTTCTGGTGACATATATGATAGATGATGATTTATTTCGTAAGGGCTCGATACCGAACGTATATTTTCCTTCGTTAATTTTGTTGCATGACCAAAACCTGATAGGATCGTTTTCCCTTCATGGACATCAATGAGGATGTTTTCAGGTCGAATCGATTTATGAATCAAATGATATTTGTGAAGTTCACCAATAATATCTGCTAGTTGAATGGCTATCTTTAAAAATTGAGTTAAGCTGAATTTCCCTTTTTCTAGAATTGTTTTCAATGTTTGACCAGAAAAGTTCTCCATAACGAGGAAAGGTTGAGTTTTACTCCTTTCTAAAGAAAAGGAGAAGAGAATATTTTTCGTCGGTAAATCCTGAGTTATATAGTATTCATGTACAATGGAGGATATTTCATAAGAAGTTGGGAGGTCACTTTTTAAAAATTTTACAAGTACTATTCTGTTCATTAATTGAGAGTATGCACGTTGAAGTATCCATGAGTCATTTTCTTCTATTTTTTCAAGTAGTTGATAGTTTGCTAATTTATACACAGGTTTTCACCACTTTTTCAAATTTTCAAAAACTTTAACAAAATTTTAACTACTTTTGAAATCAACTTATACTTCGTTTAGTATGATAATTTTTAGGTAAATCTTGATTGTTGGAGGAGGCATTCAATGTATAAGTTGTCTGTTGATAAACAAGTGGAACTTACTTCACTTGATGCTGAATGGATCGAGCTCTTAAAAAAAGCGAAGGAGTGCGGTTTAACAATTGATGAGGTCCGTAATTTTTTAGAAAACCCAAACTCATTCAATAGAATTAAGAATGCGTAGATTTCAATCATTCTTCATAGGAAGTTACTCAAACAGGTTTCTTTAAAGGTTTATAAATTTATAACCCAATCCTCTAACAGTTACTATATATTTTGGTTCGATCGGATTCTGTTCAATTTTTTTTCGTAGATTGCTAATGTGTACCATAACGGTTCGATTATCACCTAGTGCTTCTTCACCCCAAATTGCTTCAAATAATTGTTCAACACTAAACACATGATTTGGGCGCATGGCTAAAAAACATAGTAACTGGTATTCTTTTGTAGATAATGATATTTGGGAGTTCTCTACTTTAACGACACAGCTGTCCATATCTATTGAAAGCCCTGTAAATTTGAGAAATTTCTGACTTTTCCCTTCCGCTAAATCATTCTTTTTCTCTTGTAGAATCCGGTTTCGACGTAAGTGTGCTTTTACTTTGGCAACGAGAACAACAGGGCTGAATGGTTTTGTCATATAATCGTCCCCGCCAATTCCCAGTCCTAATATTTTATCCATATCATCTTCTTTCGCACTTAAAAAAAGAATCGGAACGTCTGACTTTTTTCGGATCATCTGACATGCTTCAAAACCGTCAAGCTCAGGCAGCATAACATCAAGAATAATCATATCAGGATTACACTCATCTACTAAACGAATGGCAGATAAACCGTCCCCTGCTGTAATCACTGAATATCCGTTATTTTTCAAGTACAATTGAATCACTTCGCGAATATCTGAATCATCATCAACAACCAAAACCCTCTTTCCTGACATCTCCATGACCCCTTACCCCTTTGTAATAGATCTTTGATACTATATTACCATATATTTCTTAATATAGTTAGCTATGCATCTATTTATGATGTAACGCTTAAAATTTATACAACTCTTCATATACATTTTGTATGATATGATAATACTCAAAATATAGATTAATAGATATGAGGTAAAAAATGAAAAAGATATTTAGTAGTATTATTGTCATTCTGTTATTGATCTTTGGGTATTTCTATAAAGATGAATTGGGCACAGATCAAAAAACTGGAACAATAGATAGGGACGATGTTGTTGTCATCTATTTTCCTTCTGACAAGTATCCAGAAACAGCAAGGCACATTAAAAATGCAATAAAGGCTGGAGAGAGTAAATATTGCACCATTGATCGCAAACATGCTGATGAGAATAGAGAAAAATCACTTAAAAACGTCCCTACTAAAAAGGGGTATGATCGTGATGAATATCCAATGGCAATGTGCGAAGAGGGTGGTTCCGGTGCAGATATTGAATACATATCCCCTTCAGATAATCGTGGGGCAGGTTCGTGGGTAAGTCATCAATTAAGTAATTATCCGGATGGAACGGTTGTTTTGTTTGAGGTTAATTAAGTTTATGTAAAAAGGAAATAGTATTTTATGCTATTTCCTTTTTTACATAGGAAAGCATAAATCATAGTTGAATTCGTACCATCCCAACCTACTAATCACTTATTTTTCCCATACAAAAAACCACAGTTCAAAACTGTGGTATGAATATCAATCATCACCAATCCCAACAGCCTCAGCCAAATATTCAATAAGATGGACTGCTCTTACGGCTGAGGATAAATTTTCCCGTTCAATTCCCAGTTTCATTTGTATTAAACAACCGGGATTCGTTGTAATGATGACTGTCGCTTTTGTTGCTTTCATATGTTTCATTTTTTCATCTAATATTTTCATAGACTCATCATAATTTACGATATTATAGATCCCCGCAGATCCGCAGCACATATTGGCGTCAGCCATTTCTACAAGCTCGATACCAGGAATGCTAGTTATAAGCTGAAGGGGCTCTTTTGTTACTTTTTGAACATTTGTCATATGGCATGATCGTTGATAAGTCACTCTTTCGTTTTCTCTTGGCTTTAAATTGCTAAAACCGCCACAAGCGACAAGAATTTGGCTAATATCTTTTGATTTTGCGGAAAAGCCAGCTGCTCTCTCTGCCCACTCTAGATCATCCTTTAAAAGATGCCCATATTCATTTAGCATCGCACCACAGCCACCTGCATTATTGACAACAAAATCCGCTTCAATTTCTTCAAAAGCAGCAATATTCCTTTTGGCAAGGTTTTTGGAATCATCCATTTCACCGGCATGAGCATGAAGGGCACCGCAGCAGGTTTGTTTTTTCACGACATAAACATCACAGCCGGCTTCAGCTAATAGCTGAACTGATAGATCATTAATTTTTCGAAACATAGCGTCCATAATACATCCAGTGAAAAAGGCAATTGTATATTTTCGTTCTCCTTTGGCTTTTACATATGTATCGAATTGGGAACGCTTTTTCGGTGAAACCCCTGTCGACATCGTTGCTTCGAATTCCCCTAAATGAAACGGTAATTTCTTCATAACACCTGTCTTTCTCATCACCTTTTGTAGACCCGTTTTTTCATAAAGCCAGTAAGAATTCCCAGTAAAATTCATCATCCCTCGACTTGAAAACACTTTTTTTAACATCGTATTTCGGACCAATCGAACAGGAAGTGAGAATTTTTTTCGTTTAACAAGAGCTGCTCTTGCAGATTCAAGAATCGTACCGTACTCTACTCCTGTTGGACATGCCGTTTCACATGCCCGGCAGCCTAAACAAAGATCCATTGGCTCCTCTAATACAGATAAATCGGTAATTTTTCCTTCACCAACCATTTTCACAAGATTAATTCTGCCTCGGGGAGAGTGGGTTTCTTTTCCCATACTTAAATATGTTGGACATACTGGAAGACAATAGCCACATTGAACACATTGTTTTGTCTTATCATACTGAAATTCTTGCCGTAATTGCTGGATGGTTTCGCTCATCCTATTTCAACTCCAATTTCTGTCCAGGCTCAGGGAAAATCTTACCTGGATTCATGATATGATTCGGATCCCAAGCCTCTTTAATTCGTTTCATCATGTCCAACCCTGCTTTACCAAGCTCCATTTCCATAAATGGTGCCTTCATCGTCCCGATTCCATGTTCCCCAGATAATGTCCCGCCAAGCTCAATCGCTGCAGTAAAAATTTCAGCAACCGCCTTTTCCACTCTAGACATCTCATCTTCATCATTTTTATCACAAATAATATTCGGGTGAAGATTCCCATCTCCAGCATGACCAAACACAACTAAATGAATTTGATACTTTTCTTTAATTTGTTGAAGCCTTTCACACATGTCAGGAATTCGACTTCTTGGAACAGTTGCATCCTCTGAGATTTTCGTCGGTTTAATTCTAACAATGGCTGGTGAAACGAGCTTTCTTGCCTTCCATATTTCGTCTTTTTCATGATTATTTTTCGGTATTTTTACCTTATTAGCTCCGACAGACATGCATAATTGTTCCGCTTTCACAACTTCGTCTTTTAAAGCTAATGGGTGACCATCTAATTCGAGTAAAAGAATCGCCTCAGCATCTATTGGAAGCCCCATCGGCTGGTAGTTTTCAACAGCAACAATTGAAGCACGATCCATTAATTCCATCTTGGAAGGTAAAATCCCGGAAGAAAGAATTTTTGAAATGGCCCGACCTGCATCAACAAGATTTAAAAACTCAGCCATTAAAGATGCGGTTGCAGGTGGTTTCGGAATGAGACGAAGAATCGCTTTCGTAATAATACCTAGCGTTCCTTCTGATCCTACTATCAGCTTTGTTAAATCATAACCGGTTACATTTTTCACCGTTTTTCCGCCCGTTTGAATGATTTCTCCTTCAGGTGTAATGACTTCAAGTCCAATAACATAATCCTTTGTTACCCCATATTTTAATCCTCTAGGACCGCCCGAATTCTCTGCCAAGTTTCCTCCAATTGTTGAAACATGAGAACTGCTTGGATCAGGAGGATACATCAAGCCTTTCTCCTCTGCAGCTTTATGAATCGATGCCGTCAATACACCCGGAGAAACTATAGCAACGAGATCCTCCTCATCGATTTTCAGCACATCATTCATGACAGATAAGTCAAACACCATTCCTCCATGAACGGGAAGCGGACCGCCACTTAATGAGGTTGCCTGCCCCCGTGGATAGACCGGAATTCCTTCACGATTGGCAAGCTTAACGAGCTCTGCAAGCTCTTGAATACTTTTCGTTTGTATGACAACATCCGGAAGAAAAGTACCAAAGGACCCATCAAAAGAATAGCTGTAGCGATCACTTTCATCGGTTAAAACTCTCCCTGTTTGGACAATTTTTTTAATTTCGTTCAGGTGATTGTCTTTTATGACTTTCATTGTTTCCCTCCTAATTCCATTCAGGCTTCATAACCTTTTATTAAAAGACTAAGTTTTTTCTCTGCATTTCTTAAATGCCGTAAACATTGGACCCTTGCAAGCTCAGGCTCTTCCAGTTCAATCGCCTCAACGATGCTTTCATGTTCCTTAAATACACTCCGTCTTTTATGTGCGAGCTCCGTATTTGGCTGAAGTGTGATTTTTAGCGCCTTTTCGTAAGAAGTAGTTAGATTTTCAAGCACTTGAATCATGATCGGATTATTCGTTGCATGAACAATTGATCGGTGAAAATTAATATCGGCAAACACCCCGCTTTTTCCTTCTTCAACCGATTCCTTTTCAAGCTGTTGTAAAATTTGCTTCATATTCTCTAATTGCTCAGGCGATCTTCTTGTGGCAGCTAAAAATGCTGCTTCCGGTTCTAAAGCCTTCCGCATTTCAAATAGATTTTTTATATTTTCAATATCATCGCTCTCAATTTTGATCCCTTGAAGCAAAGCTACACTCGTTGCATCCTCAACATAGCTTCCTCCACCTTGCTTAGAAGTAATGACTCCCATTGCACGTAATACACTTAGAGATTCTCTAATTGGTACTCGGCTTACACCAAATTGAGCAGCTAATTCCATTTCCGTCGGCAGCTTTGTACCTGGTGGATATGTTCCGTCTTCTATTTTCTTTAATAATTCACGTGAAATAAGCTGTGAAATTTTCTCCTTTTTCGCCATCCTTTTCGCCCTTCCCGTCACTCATTTAACTTCAATTATATAAATTTGTAATACAAATTTCTAGAGTTTTTTAAAAAATTCTAATTTACAATAACTATTTTTACTTTTATAATGATAAAATAAATAGGAATTCATAATTTGTTCACAAATTTGTATTACAAATTTTATGTGATAGGAAGATTAATGTTATGTAAGCGCGCACAAAACATTTTATCCTTTCTTACATATTGGCTTTGTTAATGGTTATTGTTGATAAGTTCATCTACAGATTTTATTTGAAATAACCATTTTGTTTAACAAGCCTTCGTATTAGCATTTTTATTGTATGAAAGCCCTTTATTTTTAAAAATAACAACTATGACTGAATTCGAATAGGAGGAAAACAATGACTAACACTTCTTTAGAGAAACGCACTGTAAAAAAAGTTACTCGACGAATCGTTCCATTCATCTTTTTGCTTTATATCGTTTCTTATTTAGATCGAGCAAACATCGGTTTTGCTGCACTAGATATGAATAAGGCACTCGGTATATCAAGTGAAGTATTTGGATTTATATCAGGGATCTTCTTTATCGGTTACTTCATTTTTGAAGTTCCGAGCAATATACTATTACAGAAATTTGGTGCTAGAAAATGGATTGCCCGAATTTTAATTAGCTGGGGAATCGTATCTGTTGCAACTGCCTTTGCTCAAGGTGCATCCCATCTTTATATTATTCGCTTCTTACTAGGTGTAGCTGAAGCTGGATTTTTCCCAGGCATTATTCTCTATTTAAATTCATGGTTTAGAAAAAAAGAACTGGCAAGAACGATTGCGTTGTTTATGACAGCGATTCCAGCCTCATATATCATCGGTGGACCATTATCAACATGGATCATGGATAACATTAATTGGTTTGGCATCGACGGATGGCGCTGGATGTTTATTCTTGAAGGATTCCCAGCTGTTATTCTCGGAATTGTCACCATCTTCTATTTAACCGAAAAGCCTGAAGATGCAAAGTGGCTTTCTAAAGAAGAGAAGACATGGCTTACGAATGAAATTCGTTATGAAAAAGAATTAGCTGCTGGAAATCAAGTCGAACAGCATTCTCATTTTAAAGCTCTTACAGATAAAAAAGTTTGGCATCTATCATTTATTTACTTCGTTTATATTTCAGGAAGCTTAGGCGTAGGATATTGGATGCCACAAATTATTAAAGAATTTTCTAGCTTCTTGAATAATACACAAGTCGGATTTATATCAACAATACCTTATATCGTTGCTACTATAGCAATGAACTATTGGGCTTTTCGTTCCGATCGCACCGGCGAGCGTAAAATGCACACGGCCCTTCCACTAATAATCGGTGCAATAACGCTGATTGGTGCTGGATTAACACATAATCCATTATTTTCTATGGTATGTATAACACTTTCTCTCGCTGGAATGTATTGTTTCAAAGGTCCTTTCTTTGCCCTAACATCTACAGAATTAACACCTGCAATATCAGTAGTGGGAATTGCACTTATTAATTCAATTGGGAATTTAGGAGGATTCCTTGGACCTTATGCAGTTGGATACCTTAAAGATTCAACAGGTTCAACAGGGGCAGGGCTTGTTTTTCTGAGTGTCATGCAGCTTATAGGATTTGTATTGGTTCTTTTTCTTAGAGGGAAAAAGACTGATAGGATGGAAATAAGGAATAGTAAGGCTAGTTGATTATTTCTATTTTAAAGACAAGCATTCATTATGAATCAGTGATACTTATAAATATTAATTTTGTAGAGTACTTGGAATCAATGGAACAAAAAACTAATAGACTCAATCCATTAGATTGAGTCTATTAGCCAACTACTCTATTATTAAGAGAATCTTTATTTTCATATTCTTTTTTATGTAACAGTATCGGCCCCACCTACGCCAAATACCATGATAGCCACTCATGCCATCCACTCTAGTAATTATCTTATACGAGATATATTAAGAAATTTTGTCTTACCTGTTATAAATAGATTAAAGATACATTAAGAAACTTTAAAATTCGTATTCCTTAAAACGAAATAATTATTCTGATATAAAAAATCACAATCTTAATAAAATAATAGTTTTACATCAAGTGGATGTTTTTTATCCATAGCAATCCGACTCTATTCCAAGTGCTCCTTTTTTACTTCCTAATTATATCTTTTGTGTTAACGTCCGCTTCAAAAACTCTCTTGTTCGTTCTTGCTTAGGATGATTAAAGATTTGCTCAGGGCTGCCCTCTTCAGCAATCACTCCTTTGTCCATAAATACGACTCGGTCCGATACCTCTTTTGCAAACTCCATTTCATGAGTAACGATTAGCATCGTAAGACCACTGCTGGCGAGTTCCTTCATTACTTTAAGTACCTCTCCGACCAATTCAGGGTCAAGTGCTGAAGTCGGCTCATCAAATAACAACACATCTGGTTCCATAGAAAGGGCTCTCGCTATGGCTACCCGCTGTTTTTGTCCGCCTGATAATTGCTTCGGTTTTGCCTGAATATAGTGATCCATTCCGACCACTTTTAAATATTTCAATGCTACCTTTTCCGCCTCATCACGGGTCCGTTTTAACACCTTCATTTGACCGACCACACAGTTGTTTAGCACATTATGGTTATTGAATAAATTAAATTGCTGAAATACCATCCCCAATTTTGTGCGGTAGGCAGGGACATCCCGAATATGGTCCAAAATGTTATCGCCTTTATAAATAATCTGACCGCCACTCGGTTTTTCTAAAAGATTCGTACAGCGAAGAAGGGTGGATTTCCCCGATCCAGATGAGCCAATAATACAGACTACTTCCCCTTTGTTCACTGAAAAATTAATATCCTTTAACACTTCATTGCTACCAAAGGTTTTACTTAAATTCCGAATCTCGATAACCTTTTCCATAGCATCCCCTCCCTTCGTTTACCCATTGATATTTTTCCCGCCTAGTATATCTTCAGGTTTCTCTACCTTGATTTGATGATAATTTTCTGGACCTTCCAATTTCTTTTCGAAATAGAGGAGGATTCTTGATACAGTGATGGTCATAATTAGATAAAGCACACAGGCGACAAAGAATGATTCAAAATATCTGAAGTTATTTCCTGCAATCGATTTTGTTTGGAAATATAATTCCGATACTGAAATAACATTAAGGACAGAAGTATCCTTAATATTAATCACATATTGGTTGCCTACGGATGGCAAAATATTACGGATAGCTTGCGGTAAAACAATACTAGTCATGATTTGGAAATGGTTCATTCCTATTGCTTGTGCTGCTTCATACTGTCCTTTATCAATCGAAATAATTCCACCGCGAACGATTTCTGCCATATATGCCCCAGTATTAATTGATACGATGAGAAATGCTGCATATAAACGGTTCATGTCAAAACCAAACATTAAAAGTGATCCATAAAAAATAACCATCGCTTGTACAATCATCGGTGTTCCGCGGAATATTTCGATATAAATAGTAAGAATTGCGTTAATCACTTTTAGAAAAAATCTTTTTGCTCCTCGCTCTGGAAGCGGAATTGTACGTATTCCACCTAAGAAGAGACCAATGATAAAGCCCAAAATTGTACCAACAGTAGAAATTAACAGTGTATATCCTGCACCACGGATGAACATTGGCCAATTTTCTGAAACGATTTTTATTAACCAATCAAAAGTCATATTTGCCCTCCTTATTAGATAAGAAAAGCGCAAGCGCCGCAGGTCTAGCGTACGGATTTCGTAGTCTTCGACTGAGATAAAGGAGACACGGCGAGGGACGAGCCGATGCCCGCTTATCGTAGGTAGAAGACGGAGAAGTCCGCTAGCCGATAGGCGCTGGAGCTAGACACAGCAGACACTTTTCATGCCTAATATCCTTAGTAAATTTTATGCTTTCTTACCTTTCAATAAGACCGGGTCCATAATCATGTACCCGGCTTCACAAATCATCATTATTCAGCTGCTGGTTGATTTTTAATTGCAGCATTCATAATGCTTTCACGTTCATCCTCTGAAATGCCTGATAAAATTTTATTAATTTGATCTGTTAGTGTGCTGCCTTTTTTTACACCGACAGCGATCGCCGTATCTTCATCTGATGTTTGAAACCCATCGTTAAATTCAACCATTTTATAGTGGTCATTAGCTGATTCAGCACTGACCCCTTCTGGACGTTCGGATACATAACCATCAATAGCTCCTGATTCAAGCGCAACCCTCATCGCCGGAAAATTATCCATTGCAGGCTGCTTTTTTACCCCTTTAATTTGATCAATAACTGTATAATGGAAGGTATTCAATTGCGCAGTGATTTTAGCCCCTGAAAAATCCTGAATAGATGTTGCTCCATCATATTTTCCGCCCTTTTTGACAACCATTACTAAATTTGATTTATAGTAAATATCTGAGAAATCAATGGTTTTTTTGCGGTCTTTTGTTGGTGACATCCCCGCGATAATAGCATCAATTTTTCCAGAAGTTAAGGCAGGTACAAGACCGTCCCATTCGGTTTTAACAATCACTAATTTTTTCCCTAAGCCTTCAGCAATTTTCTTGGCAATTTCTACATCATATCCTCCTGCATATTCTGCTTCCCCATCAATTTTTACTCCGCCATTGGAATCATCTTTTTGCGTCCAGTTAAATGGCGGGTATCCAGCTTCCATACCTACCTTATACGTCTCTAGTTCTTCTTTCCCTGATCCGTCTTTTCCCCCAGAGCTGCCGTTTGTGCTTGTACCGCACCCTGCTAATAGCAAAATCATTGTTAATGAAAATGCTGCTAAAAAAGATAATTTTTTTCTCATGAATCAATTTCTCCCCCCTAATTCGCACCGTAATATTTTTCAAGTAAGAATTTATATCTGCTGATTTCATATTATCGGAATTTTTTATTTTATTCAACCAATTCTAAAAATAAAAATAGGACCTAAGCCTGATTCGGGTCTTGCTCCATTTTCATTCGAATAGTTCCCATACTCCTTATATTGAAGAAAACCTGCTATCGTAAGTTCTTTCCAACTAATTTACTATTCAACATTTAATTACTTGACGGAATTAAGTGAATAAATTATACTGACTTACATAAAGTAATCAAAGGAAAAGAATATGATTGCTTTTTATGTGCATTGGCGCCAGAAACAATAGGTGGTGTAAGAAATGAGTTTTTTTAATAAATTATTTGGCAGACAAAATAAGGAGGAAGAAATCATGACTGAAAAGTTAAACATCGGTATTATCTTAGGAAGCACTCGTCAAGGTCGATTAAGTCCACAAGTTGGAGAATGGGTAAAAGGTATTGCTGACAAACGCGGCGATGCAAATTATGAAATCGTTGATATTGCTGACTTCAAATTACCATTTTTAGGTGAAGCAGATGCACCTGGAATTGCAGCTTGGAATGAAAAACTTGCAAGCTTAGATGGTTTCATATTCATCGTTCAAGAATACAACCACAGTATTACAGGAGCATTAAAAAATGCACTTGATTTAGCTCGAGAAGCATGGAATAACAAAGCAGCTGGTATCGTAAGTTATGGTTCAACAGGTGGGGCTCGTGCAGCTGAACATTTACGAGGAATCATGGGTGAATTAATGATTGCTGACGTTCGAACTCATCCAACATTGTCATTATTTACAGATTTTGAAAACTTCGCCGAGTTTAAACCACAAGATATGCATCTTGATAATGTTAATTTAATGCTAGACCAAGTCAACGCTTGGAGTGGAGCATTAAAAACAATCCGATAAAAATCTAAATAAGGTCATCCAAAATCCAGTCTAGTAAATAATAAAAAACTGGATAGTAAAGGAAGGTTTTTCTAATGAAAAGATGAACCTTCCTTTTTTTATTGAACGAAGCTCTTTCAATGTATAAAAAATGAGTAAAAAAATAAAAGCGCTTATCAAGTAACTCAATACTCAATAAACGCTTCTCTCTTCATTAATATTTACAAATTAATTTTTCTTAAAAACTTACACTAATACAACTTGATTCGCTAGCTTATTAGCAGCTTCAGTCACTCTACTTAGGCCTTCTTGGATAATTTCCTCTCTTTTCTCAGGCATTGCATTATGTCCTTCGATAATCACTTCATCGATGATTTCCATGCCAAATATGCCTCCAAATACGTTACGCATATAATTAACGGACATTTCCATCGGTGATGCTTCAGGTGTCGAATAAATACCTCCACGTGCATTTAAGAAGATTGCTTTTTTATCCGTCATTAATTGCATCATATTACCTTCTGCATCAAATTTAAATGCAAAGCCAGCAGCATAGACATAATCAATAAATGTTTGTAATTTTGCTGGGATGGATAAATTCCATAATGGGAATGCAAATACAACTACGTCTGCAGCAGTTAAAGCGTCCATTGCTTTTTGTTTGGCATTTAAAAGACGCTGTTCCACATCAGTTAATTCTCCACCATTTTGCACTTTACCAAATGCATTGAATATATCTTGACCAAAATAAGGCATATCTTCCGCAAATACATCATATGTAGTCACGTTCAAATTATCTGCACCTTGAATTGCCTCCATAAATGTTTCATACATTTTACTTGATACGCCTTCTGAAGCTGGGCGGTTGTTTGCTTTTACGACTAAAACGTTCATGTTGAAAATCCTCCCAATTTACTAACTCTAATTAAGAAATAATCTCAAGTACATATTATAGCATGATAACTTGGATTTGTTTGAGTAGAATGCTTCATCAAAAGACCTATTGATTAGCTACAAGTTAAGTAATGCCCTAGGAATATACAGGGAAAATAACATGCCATTCTTTTCATAAAAGATACAGCAAATAGTTTTACTGTTTGAATCCTTCCTAGTATCCTTAATTTATGAAAGACATTTACAACGAAAGAGTACGAAGAGTCGTTTGCAAGAAATAAGAGATATATAGCTACTTGAACTACCCCCACTTATCGACCTTTCAGTCTGATTTAAGTGGGAGATTCCTAAGAACACCCGTGTATCCACAAGTTATTGATTAGGCTATCTCCGTAGTCCCTACGGTTAGAAGTCTTATGGCTTCATTTTTAAGATTTTGTCCTGCGTTAATATCTCTTTGGTGATGAGTTCCACAAGAAGGGCATTCCCATTTACGTAATCCGAGATTTTTAACGTCTTTGTTTTGGTAGCCACAACAAGAGCATAGTTGACTGGAAGGAAAGTTCTTCGCAACAGTAACTATTTTTTTGCCATACCAGTTGGCTTTGTATTCAATCATTGTTTTGAATTGTGACCAAGACACTTCACTGATGGCTTTTGCAAGGTTGTGGTTTTTTAACATGTTACAGACAAATCCTCCATTCCGATCATGTCGTGGTTTTTGACAATTTCAGTGGAAATTTTGTCTAAGTAATCTTTTCTTGCATTTGCAATCTTTTCGTGAATACGAGCGACTTTCATTTTGGCTTTGTACCAATTCGAACCACCTATAGTACGTCTGCTCATACTACGTTGTGCTTTGGCTAATTTTTCTTCTAAGCTACGGAAAAACTTTGGGTTGGAGTAGACTGTACCATCCGAGAGAATAGCAAAATCTTTGAGACCTACATCAATTCCGATAGCTGAATGGGTCTTGGGTAGTTCTGATACTTCTGTTTCGGTTGCTAAAGAAACAAAATATTTACCAGAAGGATTACGTCTAATGGTTGCACTAATAATGCGTCCTTGCACTTCCCGACTTTTAGCAAAGCGAACCAGACCTAACTTTGGCAATTTAATATGATTGTCTATCACGGTGATATTTCCATTTGTATATTTCGTAGTGTAAGACTGAACAGGGTTCTTTTTCGATTTAAAGCGTGGTTGTTTGTTTTGTTTTTTGTAGTATCTACTATAGGAGTCAGCTAGGTTTTCAACAGATTTCTGCAAGGCAATACTATCTACTTCTTTTAGAAAAGAATAATACTTTTTTAGATGAGGAAGGGCTTTGACTGTTTCGTATTTGTTTAGACACTCACCTTTCCACTCGTTAGTTGGAAGCTGACCATTTTGTTTCATTTCTTCGCAAGTATACCAATAAGCATCTTTCACTTTCTGCTTACCAAGAAAGAAATTGAATACAAATCTTGAACAGCCAATGGTTTTGTTAATCAATTCAATTTGTTTTTTGTTGGGGTAAATACGAAACCTATAGGCTTTATTGACTACCATGTATTCCACCTCACTAATTAGGAACATTTGTTCTTATTGTACCATAATAAGAAACGTTTTGGCTATTGCCAACCGGCATCCATCTCCCACTTACTCATTGGGCTACGCCCTTCACATTCCTTGAAGTGGGAGTCTTCTGTCGGGAAATGATAAATTACATGGAATGGAGTGAAAAAACATGAAAAAATACTTAATGTACTGCAATGGGGAATGGATTGGAAACGATTTGCCGGTACTAGAAGTTACAAATCCAGCAACAGGCGAAGCGATTGCAACAGTTCCTTTTGGAGGAAACAAAGAAGCACAGCTTGCCATCGATGCTGCGAGCGATGCTTTTCCAAAATGGGCTGCTCTTTCGGCATATGAACGCAGCGAGTATATTCGCGCTTGGTATGAGCTTGTGAAGGAAAATGAAATGGATCTTGCGAAAACGATGACTGCTGAACAAGGAAAGCCATTGAGGGAAGCACTTGGTGAAGTGCAATATGCAAATGGCTTCCTTTCCTGGTATGCGGAAGAAGGAAAACGAATATATGGCGAAACGATACCAGCAACACAGCGCAACAAACGACTTTGGGTTCAAAAGCAACCAGTAGGTGTAGTCGCTGCCATTACACCATGGAATTTTCCCGCCGCAATGATTACTCGTAAAGTGGGGCCGGCATTGGCTGCAGGCTGTACAGTTGTCGTAAAACCAGCTGAGCAGACTCCTCTTACAGCTTTAAAACTTGCTGAGTTGGCTGAAAAAGCTGGCATTCCAAAAGGTGTTATTAACGTAATCACGGGTGATCCTAAGGAAATTGGCGAGGTTTGGCTCCAAGATCCAAAAGTAAGAAAACTTACTTTTACCGGATCAACTGAAGTTGGAAAACTATTAATGCGCGGCTCTGCAGAAACGGTCAAAAAGGTTTCACTTGAACTTGGGGGTCATGCTCCTGTCATCATTACCCAAAATGCAGATATCGATAAAGCGGTGGCTGGAGTAATCGCTGCAAAATTCCGTAATGCAGGGCAAACCTGTGTCTGCTCCAATCGGATTTATGTCCATGAAGATGTTTGCGAGGAATTTACAACAAAATTCACAGCTAAAGTTAAAGAACTACGAATAGGAAATGGCCTTGATGAAGGTACTGAAATTGGGCCGCTCATTGATGAAGCAGCCATTGCAAAGGTACAAAAACATGTCAACGACGCCATCCAAAAAGGAGCAATGGTTGAAACAGGCGGAAATGCATCAAACGGACTTTTCTTCGAACCAACCGTCCTATCTAATGTGAATGATGAGATGCTTTGTATGACAGAGGAAACATTTGGACCACTTGCCCCTATCACTTCTTATACAAATGAAGAAGAAGTGATTCAAAGAGCTAATGATTCTATTTTCGGTCTTGCAGCTTATGTTTTCACAGAAAATATATCCGAGGGTATACGAATTGTTGAAAGCTTAGAATATGGGATCATCGGTTTAAATGATGGACTTCCATCCACACCACAAGCCCCGTTTGGCGGTTTCAAGCAAAGTGGACTCGGCCGTGAAGGTGGTCATCATGGAATTGAAGAGTATTTAGAGGTTAAATATATTTCTTTAGGCTTATAATACTTTAAATATGGAGGAGGCAATTATTGCCCCTCCATATTTTTTATAAAAATTTTTGTGATCAAGTTTCTTAAATAAGACTGGTTCGTACTTAGATCTTTCCTAATGAAATCGAAACTCTGAGCAGCAAATTATTCAAATACAACCATTTCTCCTACCTCAGTAAACCCAGCCCTCTTATAAATATTGATTCCATCTTGGGATGCTTGTAAAACACAAGGCTTCCCTTTCTGCTCACCCTTGATTTGATGAAGAAGAAACTGAAACATCATGCTTCCAAAACCTCTCCCTCTAAACTCTTGTTTTGTCATTACATCATAAATACCGTAGCTGCCATCCGACTCAATGATACATCCGGTAGACACTGCCTGTTCTTCATAAAAACCGATAAACCAGTTATATACCTTTTGATGAGGTACGAAGTTAGCCGCTAAGTTTTCAAAAAAAAGTGCAAGCGCCTCGTATTCTGAAGACCCTTTAAATAAAGATTGAAAAACTTCAGCATATATACGAATATCCTCTACGTCAGTTACTTGTCTAATATCTAACAAATTTGAAGATAATGGAGAAATGGATTGTATGGATTTATCATCTAATTTCATCGTTACATTTCTCTCAGCTTCATTTAGTCCTAAGTTGTATAACCATACCACTGTTTCATCTGTTAAAAAACGTTCATCAATCCAAACACTTAATGGAAAGCCTTTATTAATAAATGAAGAAACTGCTTGTTTAAATTTATCCTCACTAGTAGATGGTAATGTCCGTAAAGGAACGAGTACATTAAAAGTATCTGAAGGAAAGCCTGAATCAATTGTTATAAAATGTTGATTTTCCTGAACTTTAACACCTTTAGTACATAATGATAGAGATGTAGTTTTAGAAATAAAATTATCCAGTACTAACTCTTGATATGAAACCATCGATATCACCTTTTTTTAATAAATTTAAGAGCGCTCTTGGGAAAGTATTATACATACTATAAAAACAATTTTATATAATTTTCACAAATTTTATATCCTCCCATAATATTCTGATAATTAACCGCGAATTGAATTCAAAAAAGAAGCACCAATCACGGTGCTTCTCTCCTTATAATATACTTTTTACCAAGTACCCACAGCAATACACTTATGACTAGGAAATATAACGGCATCGTCATCAACGATCCATTATGAAGAAGGCTTATCACTGTAGTTGCTAAACTAACTAACAGATAATATCCTAAACTGAAAATAGCTCCAGCCGTTCCAATGACATCATGAAAATCAACGAGAGCAAGACTTAGGCAGTTTGGTAAAGCAATGCCTGCTCCCATTAGCATGATAAAAATAGTTATTAACATACATATCATTAACATGATTTTTGGTAGCGCTGTAATAATGCTTACTAGTGTTAATAATAAAGAGCCCATCGTCATAACGAAGCAGCCGAGATGAATAATGCTTTCTGGTTGAAGTCTCGTCAAAAGCCTTTTTGAAATCATTGCTCCAATAATTGACGCCAATGCCACAATAATCCCCAGAAATCCATAAAAGCCTGGAGTCATGTGAAAGTACTCCATAAAAATAAAAGGTGCTTCAGAGTAATAACTGAATAAAATCCCGTTGATTCCACCAATTAGTAATCCAAAGATAAGGACTCTTGGTGATGAAACGATTCGTTTCGCAACTGGAAAAATAGCTACTCTTGTTCTAGTAGAAGCATCCATTGTTTCTGATAACCTAAAGAAAGTATAAATAAAAAGCAACACACTCATGATTACTAGCACAAGAAATACTGCCCTAAATCCGAGTACTTGGTCAACCCAACCACCAATGAGCGGTCCAACTGCAGGTGTAAAGGCAATAACAGCCGAAATTTGCGCAAACATTGTATGCCTTTTACTTCCTGACACACTCTCACGTAGAATTGTCTGAGTAATAACCGAACCAGTCGCTGCCCCAAATGCTTGGATACACCGACTAGCTAGAAGTAGGTAAATAGATTCAGAGTAAAAGCACATCAAGCTTCCAATACCATATACGAACAAACCACCCAACATCGCAGGTCTTCGTCCAATATAATCAGAAATCCATCCCCAGCAAAAAACACCTAAAGCAAATCCAATAAAATAAATACTTAAGGTTAGCTGGACAGAACTGTTTGAAACACCAAGTTCAACAGAAATATCTGGTAGTGATGGTGTATAGATTGTTTCACTAATTTGTGGGAATGCCACGAGAACAATCATTAAAAGTAAAGACAGTGCTGCATATTTTTTCAATTTTTTTGCCCTCCTACAAGCATGGTCTATTTTTGTGTGAAAAATAGACTAGCTAGGGAAACGGGGGGACCATTATAAGAATTCGATTATAAGCTGTCATCATTCAATCACCTAATTATGCTTTAGTAGGAGAGCATATATAAATTTTTTAGATAATCTAAGAATAATAACAAATCTTAACAAAATCAACTATTGAGACTCCCACGGCTAAAGCCGCAAGCCCTGCACCTTACGGTGTAACGGGTGGGATTCTTGAGTGACTGAGCGTTCGCAGTCCATTTCTGTTTTAAACAGCCCTCAAGATCGGGGTGTCTCATCACCCCTCATAGGGCAGAACATATAATTCCCTATGCTGATTGACTGTTACCATCAATCACAGGTGCGTATCTGATATTCATAGCACCGACTAAATCACGATGTTTTTCAAATCCGCATTTACACTTGTATTGTCTATCTTGT